>JAGCCV010000030.1 GCA_017651505.1 Bacteroidaceae bacterium
AACATGCTCAATAACTTGGCATACAATGTTTACACTGTGCCCGACGGCCAGTATCTGATTGGTACCAATGGCAAGCTCAATTCCAATGCTACACTGGGCCGTGCCTATCAGGCCAATGGCGAGACTTATTGGCTCCAGCCTGATGACTGGACGGATGAAGCCTTCCACAATGGTTTCCGTCAAGAGTATAATGTCAACGTAAGCGCGGGATCATCACAAGGTTCTTTCTTTGCCAGCGTTGGCTACCTGAATGAGGACGGTATCGTTGACTATTACGACTACGAGCGTTTCAATGCACGCCTCAAGGCCGACTATCAGGCCAAAAAGTGGTTGAAGGTGGGCGCGAATATCGGTTATACCCATAGCACCGCTAATTCTAACCCCAATTTTGGCTCGTTGATGTCCTTTACATCGCACATCGCTCCAATCTTCCCAATTTGGGTTCGCACTTTGGATCCCAGTGGCAAACCCGTTGTCCGTACCGATGAGTATGGTCATCCCCAATACGACTATGGTGTAGCTGCTACCAACTACCCCGGTCTCTCTCGTGGTTATGCCAATACAGCCAACCCTTTGGGCTCTAACCGCTATGATAAGGTGCAGAGCGTTGGACATGCCTTGAACCAAACCTATACCGCTGACATCAAGTTCACCGATTGGTTGCGCTTCAATAGCACCAATAACCTGAATCTTGGCGTGTCACAAGGTCACTCCTATGGCAACCCCTTCTATGGCAATACAAAATCGGATCATGGTAGCCTCACCAAGACGATGCAAACCAACTTCCGTCAGGATTATATCCAGAGCCTTGTGTTCGAGAAGCAGTTTGGCTTGCATGATTTACAAGTGCAGATTGGCCATGAGTACAACAAGACACACATGAAGTACCTTCGTGCAGATGCCCGTAACGGCTACACTCCTGATGTGCAGGAAATCAATGCATTTGGTGATCGTTACGATAGCAATTCCCAAACGAGCACCTTCAACCGTGAGGGTTACTTTGGCAATGCGCTCTACAACTATGCCACCAAGTATTTCGTGTCAGCCAACTATCGTCGCGATGGTTCTTCCTACTTCGATCCCGATCAGCGTTGGGGTAACTTCGGAAGCTTTGGTGCTGCATGGCTCATCAATAAGGAAGACTTCATGAAGGATCAGACCTGGATTGACCAGTTGAAGTTGAAGTTCAGCAATGGTTGGCAGGGTAATGATGCCATCGGCAGTTGGTACTATACCGACCGTTATGTTCTTGAACAGGCAGGCAAGGAGATGTTGCCCTCCTTTAGTGGCATTGGTAACCCCGATGTTACTTGGGAAACCACCATCAGCACCAACGTGGGTGTCGAATTTAGTCTGTGGAAGGGTCGCCTCATGGGTGGCATCGACTTCTATAACAAGAAGACAAAGGATCTGCTCTTCTGGCTGAACATTCCTGAAAGTAATGGTTCGCGCGGCTACTATGGCAACATTGGTGACATCCGCAACCGTGGTGTCGAGGTTGAATTAAGTGCTGACCTCGTGCGCACGCAGAATGTGACATGGAACTTCGGCCTGAATTTGGCCCACAACCGCACCAAGGTGCTGAAGTTGCCTGAAAGCAAGAAGGCTGATCACGGAGGCTTTGCCCAGGTTCCTTACGACACCCGTTCTGGTTATGCAACAGGTCTTGGCTCGAGCGGTACACTTTCTTGCTGGTTTGAGGAAGGTAAACCCCTGAACAATGCCTTCATGTATGAGTATGCCGGTGTATATAATGAGAATACTTATCAAATGACTGGTGATGCTCAATATGATCCTAAGAAGGGTGGTATGGCCA
This sequence comes from Bacteroidaceae bacterium, assembly GCA_017651505.1. GTDB lineage: Bacteria > Bacteroidota > Bacteroidia > Bacteroidales > Bacteroidaceae > Bacteroides. The sequence continues at coordinate 1,817 of JAGCCV010000030.1, forward strand.
TGTATTGGGCGGATGAGGATATGATTGACCCCAACACCAACGGTGCCATTACCAGTTATCCTGGTAAGAAACATTCATTTGCCACCACCAACACGGCATTGGCTTCTCGTTATGAGCAAGGAACCATGCTGCCAAAGGTTAACGGTGGCTTCAACACTACGTTGAAGATTTTCGATTTCGACATCACTGCCATGTTCGACTATCAGATTGGCGGTAAGGTTTACGACAGCCAGTACTCTTCATTGATGAGTGTGCCTACGCTGTCGAGCATCTTCGCCAGCACATGGCATAAGGACATTCTTAAGGCTTGGACTCCTGAAAATTCAGGTAGTAACATTCCTCGCCTCCAGGCAGGTGACGAGTATGCTACCAGCACCAGCACCCGCTTCCTGACCAAGGCCAGCTATCTCAACTTCCAGAGTTTCTCTGTTGGTTACACTTTCCCCAAGCGTCTAACCCAGAAGATACACATCGACAAACTGCGTCTCTACTGTCAGGGCCAGAACCTGTGTTTCGTAAGCGCACGCAAGGGACTTGATCCCCGTTATGCTTTCGGTGAAATGCCCAGTTCGGCTGTCTATTCTCCCGTCCGCACCATTACATGGGGTATTCAGGCCACATTCTAATAACCTCAAAATGAAAGGAGAAATAAAAGTATGAAAAAGATATTTTCTATTCTGTCGGCGCTCGTTGTGGGCACCACATTCCTGACCTCCTGCATTGAGGAGGTGGACCCGCAAAATGGACTTCTCACTGAGAAGATGTACTCTGTGACACCTGGTGCCTTCGAGAGTCAGGTGAGCAGTCTCACTTCCAGTCTGAACGGTAAAATGCTTTACGGAGCATTCGATATTGTTTATGCTATAGACTTCGGTACCACCTCTCTTTGGTTGGAGCGAGATGCCATGGGTATGGATATAGTACCTGGACAAGGCAATAACTTTACTGAATGGTATTCCTGCTCGGTAGGATTAGGCGAACAATACGCATTGTGCCAAATTCCCTGGACTTCCTACTATGGACTGATTAAGGACTGTAACACGGCCATTGCCATGTATAAGGCTGCTCCCTCTGAGAGCAAGGCTCCCTATGCTGGTATTGCCTATGTTATGCGTGCCATGCACTATCAGGACATTGTTCGCATGTATGCTGCAGCCCCCTATCATGTGGATCCTGATGCCGAGACCGTTCCCTATGTTGATGACGAGTCTGGATTGCTTATGAAGAATCCGCGTGCCACATTTAGCGAGGCCTATGGCAAGATTCTTGACGACCTGGACGAGGCAGAGAAGTTGCTTGAGGGTTATCAGCGTCCCGACATCTACACGCCCGACGTTTCTGTGGTATATGGTCTGAAAGCACGTGCATACCTCGAAATTGAGGATTGGGAAAATGCTGAGAAATATGCCAAATTAGCTCAGGAAGGCTATGCCATGATGAGCGAGGAAGAGTATTTGGACCGCGACTACGGCTTCAACTCTCCCAATTCCTCTTGGATTTTTGCCACCCGTTTCCGTGACACGGATGAGTGCATTAAGGATAACGACGGCGATGCGTCTTGGGGTAGCATTATGTGTATGGAGAATGGTTTTGATTGCGGATATGGTGCCAACTATGGTGGCCCCTTGTTCATCGACCGTCACCTCTATGAGAGCATTCCTACTTCTGACTTCCGCAAGCAGATGTTCGTTGACTTCAACCTTGACGGAATGGATGCAGAGGCACAGGCCGAGGCTCTTACTGCCTATACCTTCTATCCTAAGCAGATTCAGGGAGCTGCAGCTGCTGCCAAGTCGGGTGTGGGTGGTATGGAATTTAAGTTCCGTCCCCAGGCAGGCATGTACAACGTGAAATATACTGCTTGGTGCATAAGCATTCCTTTGATGCGTATCGAGGAAATGAAGCTCATCGAGGCTGAGGCAGCCGGTATGCAGGACGAAGGTCGTGGCATTCAGTTGCTCACGGCTTTTGCTCAGTCGCGTGACCCGCAGTATGTCTATGGCCAGCACAACGAAGCCTACGGCAATCTCGAGACAAGTGCCTTCCAGAACGAAATCTGGTGGCAGCGTCGTGTGGAACTGTGGGGTGAGGGCTTTGCTACGTTTGACATCAAGCGTCTGAACAAGGCTATCATTCGTAACTATGAAAACACCAACCACATCGATATGTATCGTTGGAACTTTGAGAACCAGAATGAGGCTAAGGGATTATACTATCCCAATTGGATGAACTATGTTATTGTTGGTACTGAGACAGACACTAACTCCGCTTGCACCAACAATCCCGACCCTGTGGCTCCCGTTGGTAACTCACCTGCAGTAACTACTTTCTAACCTATTCTAAAGTTACAGATTACTATGAAAATATTCAATAAATTAATATCCGCCCTGATGGTGCTGCCCGTAGTGGCAGCCCTCACGGCGTGCAGCGATGACGACGGCAAATATACGCCCGCCGAGAAACTGACCACGGCTCAGGTATATTTCTCCAACCAGATGCCCACCACAGTAACACTGGTTACGGAGGGTGAAGGCGTGGTAAACGTCACACTAAACCGCATTAAGACTGACGAGGCTCTGACCGTCAACCTCGTTGCTACTCAGCCCGAGGAACAGGCTTTGCAGTTCAATGTTCCCGCCAGCGTTACCTTTGCAGAGGGAGAGAACTCTGTTGGCATAGATGTTACTTACGACCCCAGTGAAGTAGAGTATGATACAAATTATAAGCTTACCATTGCTATAAGCGATGAGGAATATACAACACCTTATGGCACGTCTGCCTATAGTTTCACTGGTAGTGCTCCTGCTCCTTGGGAAAGTCTTGGTATGGCCACCTTTACGGAAAACTGTCTGGGTGCATACTATGGTGGAAAGGCTGTTACATACCAAGTAGAGATGCAAGAAAACAAGACGAAGCCTGGCTATTATCGTCTGGTCAATCCCTACGGTGCAGCTTATCCATATAATGAAGAAGGTGACTGGGATGATTCTCAGGATTATTACCTCTACATCCATGCCGAGGATCCAGACTTTGTTTATATGCCTTACCAAGGCATGGGCGTGGATTGGGGCGACGGTGAATTTGCCCTGATGGACTTTGCCTTCTATTACATGGCTGCTCAAGGTATGTCGCCAGAAAATGTGAAGGCTCAAGGACATGGTGGCAAATTGCAGGATGGCATTATCACATGGCCAACTAAGGGACTTCTGTTTGCCATTGGTGAGGATGGTTATTATTATGGTAACGTTAGCGGTGAGTTTGAGATTGTTTTGCCTGGATATACCAAGGCCGACTATACCGTTACCGCCGCTTTTGCTGGAATCCTGACTACGGCAGAGGAGGAGAGTCAGGCCGTGGTTGACCTGACCAAGGCTGCTGATGTCGCTACTGCTAAGTATGCTCTGACTGATGCTTCTGTAAAGGAGGATGAAGCTGCTGCGGCCATCGCAGCTGGCGAGCTCGAGGCAACAGAGTTGGGCGATGAGACTCGCATATATATTCCTCTGAGCGAGGATGGCACCTATCGCGTGACCATCGTGGGTCTGGATGCAGAGGGCGAACTGAAATCCTCGGCTTCCGCAGTATTCGAGTTTGCCAAGGGCGGCAGCCTTTGGGAGACTTTGGGCATGGGTATGTACACTGATGACTTCATGACCTATGGCTACTATGACGAAGAGAACGATTATGCATGGGTTCCCTTCTATGAGGGACTCAATCCTCAGACATATGAGGTAGAAGTGCTGGCACATACGAAGAAACCCGGTGTCTATCGCCTGAAGAATGCCTATGGTGAAGCCTATCCCCTTAATGAAGAAGGTGACTGGGATACTTCAATGAATTACTATCTGGTAATTGATGCTCAGGATCCTGATTATGTGATGATCGACAAGCAGGAGCTTGGGCTCAATTGGGGCTATGGCATGGTTACGGTAGAAAGTGATGCTGCCTACTTTGTTAACAATAATCCCGAAATGACACCAGCTGAAATTGCTTCATTCCTCGTGTCTAATGGGTATGATGACCCGTTTGGTAAGTTTGCTGATGGTATCATCACGTTCCCCGCAGCAGATGTCTTCGAGGTAGTTGTTGGTGAAGATAGTTTCTATGGCAACCATAACGGTGCCTTCAAGCTGGTTCTGCCCGAGGCTGTGACCGAATCTGAGATTAAGGCTGCTAAGTTCTGCAGCCGTCTCCGCCAGTATAGCAGACTCAATAAGCAAGTTAGTCAGAAAAAGGCTAATGCAACTCATCGCAAGTTGCGCATGCCTATTAAGCGAATGAAAACTAACGCAAAGAAGTTCAATGGCAAGATGATAAAATAAGATACGGTAACAACTCTTTCTAATAATCTCGCCGCTCTTCGTGAGTGGCGAGATTTTTTTGCTTGTCTTTCCTTATTATGCTTCATGGCTAAGGATACCATAAAGGTATACGATAATCTCATCGTATATAAGTAAGAATCCCCTGGCATCCATTGAGGTGCCAGAGGATATTTTTTGCAATTTTTCGATTGAATCGAAAATTTGCAAGTTTTCTTTGCAATCTTTCGATTTATTTGTAACTTTGCAAAGTCAAATACATTGTTATGATACCACGTACACTAAAAGAAAAGACGGAGCATCTGGCACAGATGTATCCTATCGTTACGCTGACAGGCCCCCGTCAGTCAGGTAAATCGACATTGTTAAAAACGTCTTTTCCCGACTATCGCTATGTTAGCCTTGAGGATATAGATGTGAGGGAGTTCGCTCAGGAAGACCCTCGAGGTTTCCTTGATACATATGGAGATAGGGTTATAATAGATGAGGCACAGCGCGTACCATCCTTATTTTCTTATCTACAGACTCATGTGGATAAGGCGGATAAGTCAGGTATGTTCTTGTTGGCTGGTTCTCATAACCTTCAGCTTATGGATCAGGTAAATCAGTCTTTGGCAGGCCGTACGGCAATCCTTCGCCTTCTGCCGTTTTCTCATCGGGAGATGGCAGATGGTGGCATATTGCCAAAGACGATAAGTGAGGAGATATTTATGGGAAGTTATCCTCGTATCTATGATAAAGAAATTCCTCCCACAGACTATTATCCTTATTATATACAGACATACGTGGAGCGTGATGTGCGCCAGGTAAAAAACATTGGAGACTTGGGTCGATATGTACGATTTCTCAAACTATGTGCGGGACGTATTGGGCAGGTATTAAACATTTCGTCATTGGCTAACGACTGTGATATTGCGGTATCTACAGCTTCTTCATGGCTTTCGCTGTTGGAAGCCAGTTATATCTGCTACACGTTGAAGCCTGACTGGAACAATTACGCAAAGCGCCTGGTAAAATCGCCCAAACTTTACTTTTATGATACGGGACTGGCCTGTTCGTTACTGGGCATACAGTCAGCCGAGCAATTAGATACACATTTCCTTCGAGGTGGATTGTTTGAAAATATGGTAGTGAATGACTTTGTGAAACAGGCATGGAACCAAGGATGTGAAACTGACTTGCGTTTCTGGCGCGATAGCCAGGGAAATGAGGTGGACTTATTGGTGTACGACAGTGATAGTGTTGAGGCGTATGAGATAAAGTCTGGTGCAACATATAACGACGAGTATTTCAACTCCATAAGCAAATGGGCGAAATTGTCTGGCATAGATGTTGAGCATTTGCATGTAATTTATGGGGGAAAGCAGGAAATGCTTACATCGAGAGGAAAACTGATAGCATGGTGATGTGAAGATATAATAACAAACAAATGTCCCTTGCACCATCATGTGCAAGGGACATTTGTTTGTAGATGCTTAGGCTACTTACTCAATGCCTTCAAGGTTTCCTGCAGGGCGGCAATCTTGCTTTGGGCGTCGGCTACCTTCTTGCGCTCCAGTTCAACCACCTGGGCCGGTGCGTTCTGTACGAAGCGCTCGTTCTGCAGCTTCTTCTGAATGCCAGCCATGAAGCCTTCGAGGCGCTTGATTTCTGCTTCCGCCTTTTGTGCTTCGGCGTCTGCGTCAATGAGGTTGCCCAGGGGTACGGCATACTCTTGTGTGCCTACAAGGTAGCTTTGACTACCCTCGCTCTTCTTTTCTACACTCTTGATTTCAGATAGGTTGGCCATCTTTATAAGTGAAGAGTGAAGCGTGAGGAGTGAAGGATTAGAGTTTCCTTTTACCACCTCCAGTACGAGCGGTTCCTTCTGTGCTATGTTCTTGGAATTGCGCACGGCACGCACACCACTGATAACCTGCTTGGCATGCTCATAGAGGGCAAGCAGCTGTTGTTCGTCTTCTGTCAGGGCTTCCAGTTTCAAGGGGTGAACCATGATGCTGTCGCCTTCCTTGCGCTCGCACATTGCTTGCCACAGTTCTTCCGTGATGAAAGGCATGAAGGGGTGTATAATCTTCATGAGCGTCTCAAAGATGTCGAGCGTGGCCTCCAATGTCTTGCGGTCGATGGGCTGCTGATAGGCAGGCTTGATCATTTCGAGATACCAACCAGAGAACTCATCGGTAAACAGTTTGAAAGCCGCCATCAGCGCCTCGGAGAGACGATACTTGGAGAAGGAATCCTGAATTTCGGCTCCCACTTCCTTAATCTTGGCGTTCATCCAGCGTACTGCACTGGCGTTGATCTCGGAATTATCGATAGAATCGGAAACTTCCCAGCCTTTGACAAGACGGAAGGCATTCCATATCTTGTTACAGAAATTACGGCCTTGTTCGCAAAGTGCCTCGTCGAAGAGGATGTCGTTACCAGCAGGGGCAGCGAGCATCA
>JAGCCV010000031.1 GCA_017651505.1 Bacteroidaceae bacterium
GTATTTCAACGAATGCTTACTAATCAGATGGCGTACTCGCTCCAACGGATGAATCTTGAGGAACTCTTTCAATAACTTGGCAGAAAGGTCGGTCACAGATGTGATTTGTTGCATATTTACTGTGATACATTTCCTACCCGTTTGCTTCACTGCTTTTGTTACTACACTACTCTTGCCAAAACGACGAGGACTAATAAGTACTAAATGGTTGGGACTATTCACAAACTGACAGATGTAAGCTACTTCGTTCACCCTGTCGGTGAAATACTCCTCTTCTACAATAGTTCCTAATTTAAAAGGGTTTTCCATATTACGACTTTTTTCGTTACGACTTTTTTCGTATTCTTTGATTATTATTTTACAAAGAATTGCAAATCTACCTTCATCCTTCACCTTTTCTTAAAAGAGTATGAAAATGTTTGCTTATTAAGGTGAGTGTTAGGGTGAAGGGTGAAGGTGCTTGTAATTTATGTCTTTGTTTGCAATATGGCAACCTGATGATTGGTCATCACTTTACGTTGCGTTTAAACCAAATCTTAAAGACAGGGTCTTCTATATAAACTTTGTCATTGTCAAAATCTATCATCTCTTTGTCCTGCAAGGCAGTCTTGATGCGAGATACATTTGACTTGCTTCCCAGATTATAGTTTTCAAGTATGGCTTTGCTGCCAAAATCAGAGGTTACACCATCGTTTAAAGCGCGCAAGAAGTTCATCTGATATCCCGTAAGACCCTTTACCTGCTCTTCAAAGAGGGCTGAGCATTGTGCCAACAATGCATCTACACCACGATTGAAGTCCTCTTCTGTGGTTGTCTTTTCGGTCTCTGCCAATACGTTCCAGGCTAACTGCTGTACGTATGATGAGTTGCCCTCTACCGTTTCACAGATTCGTTGGGCCAGATCTTCTGATATTTGTTTGCCCTGACTCTCGAATCTGGAGCAGATAAATGTTACCCAATCGGTTGTTGGGATTTTATCTAGATACATCATCTCGCCAAACTGGAAGAAAGGCATCTTGCGATGTTGGAACAGTTTGGTCATCAGGTGTTTCTTACTGCCAAAAAGACAATAAGATACGTTTCGCTGATGTTGCCATACTCCACGTAGGCGCTTCTGAATCGTCAGTGAGTCAGGCATCTCGCCTACTTGCTGGAATTCATCAATGCACACCACGATATGCACATCCTGAGCTTTGCCTATCAACTCAGGTAATTGAAGTATCTCTTCGGGCTTATAATTCTGTGGGGTAATGCCCAATGAGAATGAATACTCCGACATGGGCTCTGGCGTAAAAGCAATTTTGGGAGTCAGTCTTACCAAGAACTTCTTGATGTTCTCAATGACTTGCTCTGACTTGGTGGCTGTTTGTTTCAACACCTCAGAAGCAAAACGGTTGTAGAAATCATATTCGCTCTTACAATCGTAGATGTCCATGAATACCGTCTTTATCTTCGGATGGGTGATTTCTTTCATGACCTTGCGTACGATGGAGCTTTTGCCGATTCGACGGGGAGAGACCAGAATCACGTTGATGCCGTTCTCGAAATCCATTTTCAACCGCTTGGTTTCTTTCACCCTGTCTGTGAAGTTTTCACCCTCTACAGACATACCATATACAAATGCTTTTTCCATAGTTGCTTCCTTTATCTGGGTGCAAATATAAACAAAAAAATATTGGTACACAAGTTTGTGGACCACAATTTTGTGTACCATGTGTTTTTGCTAATATTTTACAAAGAATTGCAAATCTACCTTCACCCTTCACCTTTTTCTTAAAACACCTAGATATTGTTTGCTTATTAAGGTGAAGGTTGGGGTGAAGGGTGAAGGCGCAAGCTTGCTTATGCAGCAAGCACTACTTTATACATATTGCCTCGCTTAGAGTGTTTGTAAGGGAATATCTTCAAGCTGGTGAGGTACTTACCAAATTGTTCCACAGACATATTAAGGTTTCCTCTTTTTGCCTTCACTTCTTGGAAGATTTCGGTAGCCAGAAGCCATTCGCCTTCTTTCTCATTCTCTGGGTAACGGAAATACTCTCTAAAGATTTGCTCAGTCAACTTCATTTGCATGAATGTCTTGTTGGATGCCATGATTTTCTGCACCTCTTCATCGGAAAACCAATAAGGCTTGCCTTCTTCGAGTTCTTGCAAAATCTGGGCATATAGCTGATCATAGTCAATAGGTGTTTCGGTATCAATAGGTCCTGAAAGTTCCATGCAAAGGAATCGTCTGCTTCCTGTTGGGTCAGTCAGCAAGTCGGATACATTGCTGGTACCAATGAAAGAGGCATATCTACGAGCTTCATCCACATCGTCTGTAAAGAGCCTACGTGTCTTACTGTCAGTGCGTTGTAACAGGTTCTTCAGATAGCTGTCCTGCACTCGTTTGGTAAGTTGGTCAAACTCATCCACATTCACCAGCAAGTAGTGCTTGATGGTAAGGTCAATGTCGTGCTTACTGCCAAAGTTCAGTTGGTCGGTATAGCCAAAGCTCAGCTCTGGTGGCAAAAGTTGACGGCAGAAAGTTGACTTGTGCCAACCTTGTTTGCCAATAATAATAGGTGCCACACTATTGCCATATTGCTGACTCATGCCTTTCCATTGAGCCACCATCCCCCTCAGCCAAATGGCGAACCAACGAGGCCAATTGGCGTTGTCCGTATGGATCCTGTTGGCCAGCTCGCCAATGCGGTCTTTGCCATCCCACTTGCCTTTCACCTTATCCAGGTAGTTATCCACAGGGTTAAATTCAGGCACATCCATCGAATGGATATACCTCTTCATATCCCTGTCATTCACATCAATACCGCTCAGTTGGGCATCTATCACCATCGTGTTGAGCCTGCGGTCATCAATCTTACGGAATCCCAAACCAGTCGAGATTCTGTCATCATACTCCACCTTGCCTGTCAGTATGTTTAGCCTCAAGGCATAGCGGTCTTTCATGTAACGTTGGAACATAACAGCTTTCTGTTGAACTTTGTTTAGTGCCAGTACTTGCTCGTTTGACTTTTGGGGAGTCATAACCCTTCTTGTGTTTCTCATAAGTTATTAAAAAAAATTAAATTTCCCGCAAAAAGGGACACAAAGATATAAAAAAAATTAATCACTTCCAAATTTTAGACCCAAAAAGCGGACTTTTGGGATGCATAATAATAATACTTTTTTTTACTTAAAGATAGTTGGTCATTTGCTTTAAGTAACTAAGGGGTTTACTTAAAGTAATCGGGCTTTTTGCTTAAGGGAAGTAAAAGGGCGGTTTACTAGTAGTAAACCCACCGCTTACTAGTAGTAAACCACAAAATTCTCTAGAGAATTTCAAAACGAGAACGTATCTCGCAAGCGACGAGAACGGTTCTCAAAGGCAACGAGAACGTATCTCGTTTTTTTGCGCCCTAACTAGGAAAATATTTTTTCCTAACTAGGCAGAAAAAATTTCCTAACTAGGCAGAAAAAAAACGCCTAATTAAGCAACATATCACCAAAAGGATGCTACCTTCACCCTTCACCTCTACCTTCACCTTAATAAGCAAACAATTTCATATTCTTTTAAGTAAAGGTGAAGGGTGAAGGTTGTTTTTATCACACTTTCATTAAATCACTGATGATATCATCGGATACGAAGATGCCCTCTGGAGATAGCTGGAGGGTGTCGTCTTTTTGTAGGAGCCAACCTCGCTTCATATAGGGAGTGGCCAACAAGAGGCAATAGTCGTGGTAGGTGGTGCCAAAGCGTTGTTGGAGGGTTTTTAGGCTAAAGCCCTCGCAGGTGCGGAGGCGTGTCATGATGAACTCGTTGTATTGGGTGTCTTTGTCGAGCGTTTCTCGTTCAAAGTCGCGCCGACCTGCTTCCAGGGCCTCGATATAGGTGGGCAGCGAAGCGACATTCCACTCACGGCTCTCACCATCGAATGAATGGGCGCCGGGACCAGCTCCTAAGTAGGGTACTTCGTGCCAATAGGCGCTGTTATGACGTGAACGATAGCCAGGCAGGGCAAAATTGGAAATCTCATAATGCTCATAGCCGGCTTGACGCATCTCCTCACACAAAATGCGGAATAGCTCGACACTGGTGTCTTCATCTACCTCTGCAATCTCATGTTTTTGTAACATTTGCCACAATCGTGTGCCTTGCTCGTAGGTGAGGTGATAGGCAGAAATATGTTGTACCCCCAACGAAAGAGCCATTTGCAAATCTTGAAACCATTGTTCAGGTGTTTCGGAAGGTAAGCCATAGATTAAATCGATGCTGATATTAGTAAACCCCTGTTGCTGGCAACGATGCACCGCCTCAATAGCTTGTTTGGCTGTGTGCCGACGTCCAATTAGTCGTAGGGTGGGCTCTTGGAAGGTTTGGATGCCTATGCTGATGCGGTTGAAAGGAAGTGTAGTGAGCATCTCAACATATTCTTTAGTGAGGTCGTCTGGGTTGGCCTCTATGGTGATTTCCTGACAAGCCTTCAGGCTATATATGTTATCTATACAAGTAAAAATTTTCTGGAAATCGGTTTCTGAAAGCTGAGAAGGAGTGCCTCCTCCAAAGTAGAGGGTGTTAATGGGTTCGTTGTGCAGGTAGTTGTAACGCATGGACAGCTCTTGGCAAAGTGCCTCGACATAGCGAGGTTTCAGCTCCGAAAGGGTGGTGGAGTAGAAATCGCAATAGGCGCAACGGGTTTTGCAAAAAGGCACATGTATGTAAATTCCTGCCATGATAGTAAAGATTTTCTTTTGCAAAGGTAGTTTATTTCCTGCGAAAAGTGTAAATTTGTAGATTAGAAAAGTATAATTAAAAAAATAAATACTATGAAAAGACATTTGCTAACAGGTTTATTGGTGCTGTTGGCTTTGGGTGCCAAAGCGCAGAGCAACGAGTGGAAAGACCCCAGGGTGAACGAGGTAAACCGTTTACCGATGCATTCCAGTTTCTTTGCTTTCGAGAACGACAAGGCTGCTAAGGGCGAGAAAGAGCAAGCTGCCAATTACATGACCTTGCATGGAACATGGAAGTTTAATTGGGTGAAAGATGCTGATGCGCGACCCATGGATTTCTGGAAGACAGACTATAACGATGGCGGCTGGGACACCATGCCCGTACCAGGTATGTGGGAGTTGAACGGTTATGGCGACCCCCTATATGTGAATATCGGCTATGCGTGGAAGAACCAATTTAAGAATAATCCTCCAGAATTCCCCATCAAAGACAATCATGTAGGCTCTTATAGAAAAGAAATTACAGTTCCTGCTTCATGGAATGGCAAGCAGATTATTGTTCATTTCGGTTCTGTAACATCCAACATCTACCTGTGGGTAAACGGTCGCTTTGTGGGCTATAGCGAAGATAGCAAGTTGGAGGCCGAGTTCGACCTGACATCATATGTGAAGCCAGGAAAGAAGAACCTGATTGCTTTCCAGGTGTTCCGTTGGTGCGATGGTACCTATCTTGAGGATCAGGACTTCTTCCGCTATTGCGGTGTGGCTCGTGACACATATATGTATGCTCGCAGTAAGCAGCAAATCAGTGATATACGTGTTACCCCAGACCTGGATGCGCAATACCAGGATGGTAAATTGGATGTGAAGCTGACTACCCAAGGAGGTGGTTTTATCGACTTGGCTTTGTTAGATGCCACGGGCAAAGAAGTGGCCAGCCAGAGTGTGAAAGCTGCTCCCCAAACCATTGTTACTTTTGATGTGGCCAAACCTATTAAGTGGACGGCAGAGACCCCTTATTTATATACTTTGAAGGCCACATTGAAGAACGGCGCTAATGTGGTGGAGGTAATCCCTGTGAAGGTTGGTTTCCGTAAGATAGAAATCAAAAACGCTCAAGTGTTGGTGAATGGACAGCCTGTGCTCTTTAAGGGAGCCGACCGTCATGAGTTGGATCCGGATGGAGGCTATGTGATGTCTCGCGAACGTATGATTCAGGATATCCAGATTATGAAGAAATTCAACATCAACGGTGTAAGGACTTCTCACTATCCAGATGACCCTTATTGGTATGACCTGTGCGACCAATATGGTATTTATATGGTGGCCGAAGCCAATGTTGAATCTCATGGAATGGGCTATGGAAAGGAGACCTTGGCCACCCGTGAAGACTACAAGTTGGCACACATGCAACGTAATCAGCGCAATGTGCAACGCAACTACAACCATCCAAGTATCATATTTTGGTCGTTGGGTAACGAAGCTGGTTATGGTGCCAACTTTGAAGCTGCCTACGACTGGATCAAGGCTGAGGACAAAACTCGACCTGTTCAGTATGAACGTGCCGGCTATGGAGGCAAAACGGATATTCATTGTCCTATGTACATGACACCTGAAAGTGCCATTAAATACAGTGAGGACCCTTCAAAGACCAAGCCGCTCATACAGTGCGAATATGCTCATGCGATGGGTAACTCCCAAGGCGGATTCAAAGAGTATTGGGACATCATTCGTAAGTATCCGAAGTATCAGGGTGGCTTTATCTGGGACTTTGTTGATCAGTCTATCCGTTGGGAAAAGAATGGCAAAATGATTTATGCGTATGGTGGAGACTTCAATAAGTTTGATGCCAGCGACCAGAATTTCTGTGACAATGGTTTGATCAGCCCTGACCGTGTGCCTAACCCTCACATGTATGAGGTGGGCTACTACTACCAGAACATTTGGACAAAAATGGTGGATGCCGATAAAGGCATCATCAGTGTGTATAACGAAAACTTCTTCAGAGATCTTTCTGACTACTACATGGGTTGGCAGTTGATACACAACGGAAAAGTGGAGAAGACTGGTAGGGTGGATAACCTGAACGTCGCTCCACAACAGACGGTAACTGTTCAGCTCGATTATGGAGAAACCTGTAAACATTGTGAATGGTTGCTCAATGTGAGCTTTAGGCTGAAGAAGGCTGACGGACTGTTGCCTATCAACTATGAGGTGGCGAAAGAGCAGCTGGTGATTAATCCATTCCAGGGAACCAATGTAGATTTGAACAATGTGGTGGTGAACAATGTGGAAACTGTGAAGCCGATAATCAATGACAAAGATAACAACTACCTGATTGTTGCTGGTGAGCAGTTCCGTATGGAGTTTGACAAACATAAGGGCTTCTTGGTGAGCTATGAGTTGCAAGGTCAGCAAGTCTTGAAGGATGGTGAGGCTTTGACTCCTAACTTCTGGCGTGCGCCTACCGACAATGACTTTGGTGCCAACTTGCAAAGACGCTATGCCGCTTGGAAAAATCCCGAGATGAGGTTGACGAAGCTTTCACATGAGGAGAAGGATGGTATGGCATTTGTAAAGGCTGAATATTCGATGCCGGGGGTGAAAAGCCAGTTAGTTTTGACCTACCTTATTAATAATAAAGGAGCGGTGAAAGTAACTCAGCAGCTGACGGCAGATAAGGATGAGAAGGTGGCCAACCTGTTCCGTTTCGGAATGCAGTTGCCAATGCCAAAGAACTATGAGACCATAGAGTATTGGGGTAGGGGCCCGATAGAGAATTATTCCGATCGCAACAACAGTACCTTCATCGCCGTCTATCGTCAGACGGTGTCCGAACAGTTCTATCCATATATACGTCCGCAGGAGAATGGTAACAAGACCGATATCCGTTACTGGAAGATGATTAATGAAAAGGGTAAAGGTATTAAAATTGTGGCAGAGCAACCATTCTCGGCATCAGCTTTGCATTATACCATTGAGCAGTTGGACGAAGGAATGACAAAGCATCAGATGCATTCACATGAGATAGAGCCTGCAGATGTAACGAACTTGTTGATAGACAAGGTGCAGATGGGCTTAGGGTGCATCAATAGTTGGGGTGCCTTACCTCTAAAAGACTATATGTTGCCATATCAGGATTATGAATTTACTTTTGTGATTTCTCCAATAGAGAATGATATTGAGATAGACTAAATAGATGTGAAATCGTAAAAAAGTGACGAAAGAGTTGCTTTTCTAACTTAGATTTGTTAATTTGCACCGCTTTTTAGCGAAGTTCCTTTTGTAGGATTATAAATTTAATAATAAAATACCATGAAAGTTTATCAAACTAACGAAATTAAGAACATTGCCTTGTTAGGTAGTGATGGCGCCGGAAAAACCACTCTCACAGAGTCTTTGCTCTTTGAGGGTGGTATCATAAAACGTCGCGGTAGAGTAAGTCAGAAGAACACAGTGAGTGACTATTTCCCTGTAGAGCAGGAATATGGCTACTCTGTATTCTCCACAGTGTTTCATGTTGAGTATAACGGTAAGAAGCTGAATATCATTGATTGCCCGGGTAGTGATGACTTTGCAGGTGCTTATCTGACTGCATTGAACGTAACAGATACTGCTATTCTGTTGCTCAATGGTCAGTATGGTCCTGAGGTAACTACTCAAAACCATTTCCGTTATACCGAGAAGCTGGGTAAACCTGTGATTTTCCTGGTGAACCAGTTGGATAGCGACAAGTGCGACTATGACAACTGCGTAGAGCGCTTGCGTGAGATTTACGGTTCAAAGGTTGTTCAGATTCAGTATCCGTTGAATCAAGGTCCTGACTTCAATTCACTGATTGATGTGCTGTTGATGAAGAAGTATTCATGGGGCCCTGAGGGTGGTGCTCCTACTATTGAAGATATCCCTGCTTCTGAAATGGACAAGGCAACCGAGCTGCACAACAAGTTGGTAGAAGCTGCCGCTGAGCACGATGAGGGTTTGATGGAGAAATTCTTCATGGAAGAACCTCTGAACGAAGACGAGCTGCGTATGGGTATCCGCAAGGGTCTTGCATGTCGTGGTATGTTCCCTGTATTCTGCGTTTGCGCTGTGAAGGATATGGGTGTTCGCCGTTTGATGGAGTTCCTGGGCAATGTAGTGCCTTTCGTTGACGATATGCCAGCTGTTAAGAACACAGCAGGTGAAGAAGTAAAGCCAGATGCTAATGGTCCTACTTCTGTATTTTTCTTCAAGACTTCTGTTGAACCACATATCGGTGATGTACAATACTTCAAGGTGATGAGCGGTACGCTGAAGGAAGGTGATGACCTGACCAACGCTGACCGTGGCTCTAAGGAGCGAATCGCTCAGATTTATTCTCCTGCAGGTGCAAACCGTGAGAAGGTAGAGATGATGGTAGCTGGTGATATAGGTTGTACTGTGAAGCTGAAGGATGTTCGCGTAGGCAACACCCTGAACGGTAAGGATTGCGAATATCGTTTCGACTTCATCAAGTATCCTAACTCTAAGTACTCACGTGCCATCCGTCCTGCTAACGAGGCAGATATGGAGAAGATGATGGGCTTGCTGAACCGTATGCATGAGGAAGACCCAACTTGGGTTGTTGACCAGTCTAAGGAGTTGCGTCAGACTATCCTTTACGGTCAGGGTGAGTTCCATCTGCGTACCTTGAAGTGGCGTATGGAGAACAATGAGAAGATGCAGATCATCTATGATGAACCACGCATCCCATATCATGAAACCATTACTAAGGCTGCTCGTGCCGAATATCGTCACAAGAAGCAGTCGGGTGGTGCTGGTCAGTTTGGTGAGGTTCATCTCATCGTTGAGCCATATACCGAAGGTATGCCTGAGCCAACCGTTTATAAGTTCAATGGACAGGAATATCGTATCTCTGTTAAGGGTAAAGACGAGTATCCATTGGATTGGGGTGGCAAACTGGTGTTCTACAACGCTATTGTTGGTGGTTCAATCGATGCTCGCTTCATGCCTGCCATCCTCAAGGGTATCATGTCACGTTTGGAGCAGGGACCATTAACCGGTTCATACGCTCGTGACGTACGTGTTATCGTTTACGATGGTAAGATGCACCCAGTGGATTCAAATGAAATCTCATTCATGCTGGCTGGTCGTAACGCTTTCAGCGAGGCGTTCCGCAACGCAGGTCCTAAGATCCTGGAGCCTATCTATGATGTAGATGTACTGGTACCAGCTGACTATATGGGTGATGTGATGAGTGACTTACAGGGGCGTCGTGCCATGATTATGGGTATGGACAGCGAATCTGGTTTCCAGAAGCTGAGCGCTAAGGTACCTCTGAAGGAAATGTCATCTTATTCAACTGCATTGAGCTCACTCACTGGTGGTCGTGCTTCATTCGTGATGAGCTTCTCTGGCTACGAACTTGTTCCAACCGATGTTCAGAACAAGCTGATTAAGGAGTTCGAGGAGAGCAACAAGGAAGACGAGTAAACTCTACACCTTATTTATATATAAGGACTGCATCGGCGTTTCGGTGCAGTCCTTGCTGTTTATTCAGTATTGTTAACGAAAAAATAATAAAATAATTAACAATTTACTTGCATGGTATTATTTGAATTGTTAAATTTGCTTCGTCAAACAGATATTAATAGTGTAACGCAGATATGAAGAAAACGACAATATGGATATTGGGCATTGTGATGGGATTTTCATTCCTCAGCTTGTTGTATCTGCAGATTAGCTACATCGAGGAGATGGCTACCATGCGTAACGAGCAGTTTGACGAATCCGTCAAACGTGCGTTGTTGGCTGCTTCGAAGGATGTAGAATCGGAAGAGGTGGATCGTTGGCTGCGTGAGGACATATCTACCCAAGACCGTAAAGCATGGAGTCAGAGCTCACAAAACTCAAGGACACAATCACAAAGTTTTACTATAACAGGTCCTGACGGTTCGAAGATTGAACTGAAGACCTTCTCGGGGACACAGGAGTTGCCGAAGGCGATGATATCACGTCGTCACGGCACCAAAACCATCCCTCAGACCTCTCGTTCTATGGCTGAGATGTTGCGCAACCGCTACCTTTATCAACGCGACTTGCTGGATGAGATAGCCTGGCAGATGGTATATAATGCCGACGTGAAACCCGTATCGGAAAGAATTAATTTCAGGAACCTTGACAATTACATCCATTCGGGTTTGGTGGATAATGGTGTGAACCTCAGCTATCACTTCAAGGTTATTGATGGTGATGGTAAGGAAGTGTATCGTTGTTCCGACTTTAATGAGAAAGGAAGCGATCAGGTATATACACAGCCCCTGTTTCTGAATGATATGCCAGCACGCATGAGTATGGTTCAGGTGCATTTTCCGGGTAAGCGTGACTATATCTTCGACTCTGTGAGTTTCATGATACCATCAGTGGTTTTTACGCTGGTGTTGCTGATAACATTCATCTTCACCATTTATGTTATCTTCCGCCAGAAAAAACTGACCGAGATGAAGAACGACTTTATCAACAACATGACGCATGAGTTTAAGACGCCTATCTCAACCATCTCGCTGGCTGCTCAGATGCTCAATGACCCAGCTGTGGCCAAATCGCCCAACATGTTCCAGCATATCTCTGGCGTGATTAATGACGAAACCAAACGCCTGAGACTGGAGGTGGAAAAAGTCTTGCAGATGTCGATGTTCGATCACGATAAAGCTACGATGAAACCCAAGGAAATTGATATGAATGCCTTGATTGAGGGGGTAGTCAATACCTTTAGGTTGAAGGTGGAACGTTATAATGGAAAGATTGACAGCGAGCTGTTGGCTGAAGACCCTATTGTCTATGCCGATGAGATGCACATCACCAATGTCATCTTCAACCTGATGGACAATGCCGTGAAGTACAAACGTGAGGATGTGGATCTGCGTCTCACCGTAAAGACTTGGAACGAAGGCAAAAAGTTGATGATTGCCGTGCAAGACAACGGCATCGGTATAAAGAAAGAAAATCTAAAGAAGATATTTGAAAGGTTCTATCGCGTGCATACAGGTAATCTGCACGATGTAAAGGGATTTGGCTTGGGCTTGGCCTATGTGAAGAAGATTATTACCGACCATAATGGAACTATCAAGGCAGAGAGCGAGTTGAATGTCGGAACCAGGTTTATTATTGCATTACCTTTATTTAATCTTGAGTGATATGGATGATAAATTACGTATTCTATTGTGTGAGGACGATGAGAATCTGGGCATGCTGCTCAGGGAGTATTTACAGGCCAAGGGCTATATTGCTGACCTCTTCCCAGATGGTGATGCCGGCTACAAGGCTTTCTTGAAAACGAAGTATGACATTTGCGTGTTTGACGTGATGATGCCTAAGAAGGACGGTTTTACGCTGGCGAAAGAAGTGCGTTCTGCCAATTCAGAGGTGCCAATCATCTTCTTGACTGCCAAGACACTGAAGGAAGATATCCTGGAGGGTTTCAAGCTGGGAGCGGATGATTATATCACCAAGCCTTTCAGCATGGAAGAGCTGACACTGCGCGTAGAGGCTATCTTGCGTAGGGTAAAGGGTAAGAAGAACAAAGATAACAATACTTTCAAGATTGGTAAGTTTACCTTTGACATCCAGAAGCAGATATTGTCTATCGATGGTGAGCAGACGAAGCTTACTACGAAGGAGTCAGAGTTGTTGAACCTGCTTTGCACACATGCTAATGATGTGCTGAACCGTGACTTTGCCTTGAAGACCATCTGGATTGACGATAACTATTTCAATGCCCGCAGTATGGATGTATATATCACTAAACTGCGTAAGCACTTGAAGGCTGACCCTGCCATTGAGATTATCAATATTCACGGAAAGGGTTATAAGCTGATTATTCCAGAACCAAATGAGGAATAAGCATAATTAATAAAGGCAGCTTCTAATGAAGCTGCCTTTATTGTTTCAAACACGAACTCGTGCGGGAAGATCAGTCTGCCAAACGCTTGTTGATAACGATGTAAACGATCAAACCTACTACCATCAGGAAGAAGAGGCCACCCAATACACCATTGTTGTTAACGTTGCCGGTAAACTGGCAAGCAATCATGCCTAAGCCACCCAGCAGAATTAAAATCAGTCCCAGATTCTTTAATAAGCCTTTCATGTGTACACTATTTTTTAATTATTATTATATTCTGACTAAAATCATTTACAAAGAAAAGGAAAATTCTTTAACGAAAGAAATTATTTCAGGTAAAAAAATAAAAAAATACCCAATTATTTTCGTTTTGGCCTTTTAAGCCTCTTTGTTTGGCTTCTCTTGCATGTTGTTGAATATCTTCTTCAGCAGATTTTGACCAATTGCCAATTCTTGGGAAGAAACATTGACAAGCGCCTTTCGCATAGTGGAATTTGCCACCAAGAATGCCTTTTCTTCAATAGCTTTTCCCTCTGCCGTAAGTACAATCAGGTTACTGCGTTTGTCGTTCTCATCTACAGTCCTTTTTGCCAGTCCCTTATTCTCTAAACTGTCAATTAATCTTGTCATGTTGGGTTTGTCCTTGAAGGTGATGTTACATAGTTCTTGCTGTGTCACCCTATCTTTCTTCCATAACAATGATAACACTGTCAGTTGCTCTGGTGAGATGTCGATACCCTCTTCTTTGAAGTCTGTAATGAGCCTGCGGTTGATGGCGGCAGAAACCCTGCCGTTCAGTACAGCAAAAATCAAGGTCACATCAAAATCAAACTGCTCTATTCCTTTCATGTATAGTATTGATATAATTAATTGCAAAGATAATGCAAACCGAATACAGAACAAAATTAGTATGCCTGTTTTTATGGTAACATGCAGTATGTCTTCTAAAGTTGTATAAAAATTTGGCAGTTCAAAATAAAATCCCTACCTTTGCATCCGCAATTTTGCGAAACAAGTTTTTTTAATTTATTAAACAGTATGAATCAATACGAAACCGTTTTCATTTTGACTCCCGTTTTGTCTGACGAACAGATGAAGGAAGCGGTAGGAAAATTTATTGGCATCATCACCGACAATGGTGGCAAGATTGTCAATGAAGAAAGCTGGGGCTTGAAGAAGCTGGCTTATCCTATTGAGAAGAAGACCACTGGTTTCTATCAGTTGGTAGAGTTCGAGGCTGATCCTACAGTGATCGCTAAGTTAGAGGTTAATTATCGTCGCGATGAGCGCGTTCTTCGCTTTTTGACATTGAAGCAGGAAAAATATGCTGCTGAATATGCTGCTAAGAGAAGAGGTCTTAAAACAAAAAAGGAGGATTAATTATGGCACAGAATCAGAACGTTCAAGAGCAGTCTGAGATCAGATATCTGACTCCCCCTTCAGTAGATATAAAGAAGAA
The DNA here is from genome assembly GCA_017651505.1 of Bacteroidaceae bacterium. Classification (GTDB taxonomy): domain Bacteria; phylum Bacteroidota; class Bacteroidia; order Bacteroidales; family Bacteroidaceae; genus Bacteroides. The sequence goes on from JAGCCV010000031.1 coordinate 14,058, forward strand.
GAAATACTGCCGCTTTAAGAAAGCTGGTATCAAGTACATCGACTATAAGGATCCTGAATTCCTGAAGAAGTTCCTCAACGAGCAGGGCAAGATTCTGCCTCGTCGTATCACTGGTACTTCCTTAAAGTTCCAGCGCCGTGTTGCGCAAGCTGTTAAGAGAGCCCGTCACTTGGCTCTGCTGCCTTATGTAACTGACATGATGAAATAATAAGGAGGAGATAGTATGGAGATTATTTTGAAAGAAGACGTAATCAATCTGGGTTACAAGAACGATATCGTTAAGGTAAAGAACGGTTATGGCCGTAACTACCTCATCCCTACTGGCAAGGCTGTCATCGCTTCTCCTTCTGCCAAGAAGCAGTTGGCTGAAGACCTGAAACAGCGTGCTCACAAGCTGGAGAAGATCAAGAACGAGGCTTTGGCTAAGGCTGAGCAGTTGAAGGACGTAAGTCTGAAGATTGCTGCTAAGGTTAGCAACACTGGAACCATCTTTGGTTCTGTTGGTGCTATGCAAGTAGCTGACGAGCTGGCTAAGTTGGGCATTGAAATCGACCGTAAGATCATTACCGTTAAGGGTAGTGTGAAGGAAGTTGGTAATTATGTAGCTAATGTACAGCTGCACAAGGAAGTGAAGGTTGAAATTCCTTTCGAAGTGGTAGCTGAGGCTGAAGAGGCATAATAAATCCTCAAACATATTCTAAGAAGGCTCTGCATTACGCAGGGCCTTTGCTTTTTATTGCTGTTCATACCTTTAGATAATGTCTATCCCACTCTTCTCAATAACCTTTCGTTTTTTGTCTTAACTACTATAATAACCTATTGGTGTCCGCTAAAACATTTAGAACACTATACAAATTTAGGTCGGGCCCCTCGCGTGCGAAGGCTTTATTCTTACATATTACAAGAGTCTGCCAATAGCCAAAGTTTAGTTCTGCCATAATTCTGTCGTGTTTTAGTTAATAATTTGTTTTGCCAGTTGTCAAAACGAGGTTGTTTTTTTCGCTCGTGTAAGAGTAAAAAATGGAATGGGGCACGGACCCATATTCATTTGACTAAATAAAAGCGGATATGCCAAAAATGACATATCCGCTTTTTGTTTGATTAAAGGGTTGAGATTACTTGTTCTCCAACTGCTTCTTAGCAGCATTGGCAGCGTCGTCAATAGCCTGCTTAGCTGCATCTTTGGCAGCGTTGGTCACCTCTTCTGCCTTGTCCTTAGCAGCCTGTTTCAGGTCTTCACCAGCCTGCTTGGCAGCATCCTTAGCTGCGTCGATTACCTCTACAGCCTTGTCGGCTGCGGCCTCAGAAGCAGCAGCGGCAACAGCTGCAACAGAGTCTTTCAGTTGCTGTTCGTTCTTTGTTGCTTCTTCATTGTTTGCTTTGTTACCTCCGCATGATGCGAGAGATACAGCTACGATTGTAGCTACGAATAATACAATTTTTTTCATAGTTCACTTGCTTTTAAAAAACTAATAACTAATGTTTTACCTGTGTCAATGAGTGAAGAAATAAACATCCTCGCTCAAAAACGGTGCAAAATTACTAAAAGTTGAGAGCAGAACAAAATAAACTTGTCAGTTTTTTTGCCGTGACGAATTAATTTCTCTAATGATATGTTATCTTTTTATATACGTTGTTCACCAATAGTAGGAAAAAAAATTTTTTTGTAGTACTTTTGTGCTCATAATAGATAACTATGACAGACGAGCAAATATTTCAAGACAAGAAGGCTGTTTACTACACATTAGGATGTAAGCTGAATTTCTCGGAAACGGCAACTATTAGCAAGTTACTGCAAGATGCTGGTATTAGGAATGCGCGCAGGGGAGAGGAGGCGGATGTATGTATCGTAAACACCTGTTCGGTGACTGAGGTGGCTGATCGTAAATGTCGTCAGGCCATACATCGTCTGCACAAGCAACACCCCCATGCTTTCATGGTGGTGATGGGTTGCTATGCACAGCTGAAACCGCAGACGGTGGCAAGCATTCCTGGTGTTGATGTGGTGCTGGGTGCTGAGCAGAAGAAAGATTTGCTGAAATATCTGGGTGACTTGACAAAACACAACGAGGGGGGCGAGGCTTTCACTTCACCATTGAAGGATATCCGCTCATTTGCTCCATCGTGCTCACGTGGCAACCGTACGCGCTATTTCCTGAAAGTTCAGGATGGCTGCAACTATTTCTGCACCTACTGCACCATACCTTTTGCTCGTGGCAGAAGTCGCAACGGCAGCATTGACTCACTGGTGAGAGATGCCCGCAAGGCTGCTCTTGATGGGGGCAAGGAGATTGTGATTACTGGTGTGAACATAGGTGATTTCGGGCAAACAACAGGGGAGTGTTTCCAGGATCTAATCAAGGCATTGGATGAGGTAGAGGGTATTGAACGCTATCGTATCTCTTCTATCGAGCCTGACTTGCTGACGGATGAAATCATCGACTTCGTAGCGCACTCCAAACATTTTATGCCGCATTTCCATATCCCACTGCAATCGGGGTGTGATGAGGTGCTGAAGCTGATGCATCGCCATTATGACAGGGCTTTGTTTGCCCATAAGATTGAACGCATCAAGCAACTGATGCCTCACTGCTTCATAGGCGTCGATGTGATGGTAGGCACGCGAGGCGAGAGTGATGAATACTTTGAGGATTCCTATCAGTTTATTAAAGGACTGGATGTGACTCAGCTGCATGTGTTCAGCTATTCTGAACGACCTGGGACGAAGGCATTGCAGATTGACTATGTGGTACCTCCACAGGTAAAGCATGAGCGCAGTCAGCGTTTGCTGGAACTCTCGGAGGAGAAAACTCATGCTTTCTATCAGTCTTTCATGGGACAGACAATGCCTGTGTTGTTAGAGAAGTCGAAAGCCGGCCAGCCCATGCATGGCTTCACTCCTAATTATATACGTGTGGAAGTGGAGAACCGTCCTGAGTTGGATAATCACATCGTAATGGTCAACTTGGGAGAAATGAACGAGGCAGGCGATGCCTTGAAAGGAATACTATATGGATAAAGTGGCCATCGTGATATTGAGTTGGAACGGTAGCCAGATGCTCCGCTCCTTCTTGCCATCGGTGTTGGAATATACCGAGGAAGAGGCTACTGTATATGTGGCCGACAATGGGTCTGAAGATGACACATTAGAGGTACTGGCTACTTCATTTCCCTCGGTCAAGGTCATTTCCCTCGATAAGAACTATGGCTTTGCTGAAGGCTATAACCGTGCATTACAAGAGGTTGAAGCTGAGTATGTGGTGTTGTTGAACTCTGATGTGGAGGTGAAGGACCGGTGGCTCACGCCTCTGGTGGTGTTCATGGATGCTCACCCGGAAGTGGCAGCTTGTCAGCCAAAGATAAAAAGTTGGCGAGAACCCAAGAGCTTTGAATATGCGGGAGCTGCTGGCGGTTTCTTGGATTGCTATGGCTATCCTTTTTGTAGGGGGCGTATCTTTAACTCCGTAGAGGAAGACCATGGGCAATATGATACCCCCATGAAAGTGTTTTGGGCTACTGGTGCTTGTCTCTTTATCCGCTTGCAAGACTATCGTGAGGCAGGAGGTTTGGATGCTCGCTTCTTTGCCCACATGGAGGAAATCGACCTTTGCTGGCGACTTAATGCCAGGGGTAGGGAGGTGTGGTGCATACCAGAGAGTACAGTCTATCACGTGGGGGCAGCAACCTTGAAACGTGAGAACCCTCGCAAAACCTTCCTCAATTTTCGTAACAATCTTTTGATGCTTTACAAGAACTTGCCCGATAACGAGTTGCATCGTGTGATGCATGGGCGAACCTTTTTTGATTATTTGGCCGTTCTTTCTTTAGTTCTTAAAGGACAGTTTTCCAATGCCAGAGCTGTCTTTCACGCCCGTAAGGCTTATCATCGTCTTCGTCCCGATTTCTTCATCTCGCGTAACCTTAATATGCTGGCAAGGGTTGAGCATCCTGCTCAAACGTGTTGGAAGAAGTGCCTGCTCTTGGCCTACTATGTCAAAAGAAAACATACTTTCGCCAAGTTGTTTTGAGTCTGTCTTATATACAATAAGGCAAGATGTGTTACTTGTTCGTTTGGGAAACGCACTTGCTTGTTACGGCAAAACCAAATGGATAGCGGAGCTGTTGATTGCTGCTCCCAAAGGAGGGTTGAGTTTCTCCAACTGAATATCTACCGAAGTGATGGTGGGGAAATCATGCAAAAGACGATGGGCAATGCGACCAGCCACATGTTCCAAAAGGTTGGAACGTTGTTGCATCTCTGTCTTGACCACCTGATAGACCTCAGCATAGTTTACGGTATCGTGTACGTCGTCCGTCTGCATCGCCTTGCTGATGTCCACCGATAGCATGATGGTAATCACATATTCATTGCCCACCACGGCTTCTTGGGGAAGAAGTCCGTGGTAAGCATAGAAATGTATGCCTTTCAAGATGATTTCGCTCTTCATAAGCATTAGTCTCTTTCTGCATTCTCAATCATACTGATAATCTTGTTGTTTAGAATATCAGCCTGCAACAACTCCTCCAAAGTCAGGTGCATGCGATAGCGCCAGTAGTGTTTCACAATGGCAGGAATATTAATGCGCTCATCCTGTCCTTCATGCAAACGAACCTCACCGTCAATAGAAAGCCAATCTTGCAATGATGGTACGCAGAGCATTGAGTTGCCTCGCAGATGGGCGTCAATTATCTCTTCGCAAATCTGTGGGGTAGCTGTAGAAGGTGCAAATCCCGATCTACCCATCACCACATTGTAGTAACGCTGCGTAATCTGCGGGTCTTCCTCCCACCAGCTGCGCAACGTGGACATATCGTGGGTAGAGATGGTGCACACTGAGCGATATGGATAATTGACAGGATTGCCGAATTCAGTGCCAAACTCCTTAGGCATACGCTGGATTTCCAAGGAGAGAATGCGTAAATCATGCATAACGGATGGTACGCAACCGGGTATCATACCTAAATCTTCACCACATACCAGCATGTTGGTACACTGTGTGAGTTGAGGTAGCTTCTTCATTGCCTGTTCGCGCCAGAACTCGTTGTGTCGCTGATAGAAATAGTGGTTATAGAGATTGGTGAATGCCTGCTTGTCGGATTCACTTAACGTCTGGTAGATATGGTCTTTCTGTACGTTGATGCGTGGATGGAAGCGGTCGGCATCGTGGCGGTCACGCAGGAAGAGTACATCGCTGATAAGGCTATAGAGTCCTTCACGAATCTTCACACTGTTCTTGTCCGTTTTGCCCATGAAGTGAGCTTCTACTTGGCGTTGGGTAGCATACTCGGGCTTCATGTCATATACCTCATAAGTGTCGGTGGCTTGCAGGAAAGTACGCTTCACATAGTCAGTATGCTCTCCGAATAATTCTTCCAAGAAACGCTCATGAATATAGGGCTTGGTGAAGAATCTCTCGTTGAATCGCAGGCCAAAGCCCTCAATTTCCTCTTTTGTCATAGGTAAAGATGGCACAAATTGTCCGAGTAAGCCGTGAACGGCATGACTTGGCATTTCCCAGATACGGAAGAAGCCTAAGATGTGGTCAATGCGGTAAGCGTCGAAATACTCACTCATCTTGCGTAAGCGACGCATCCACCAAGTATAGTTGTCTTTCTCCATAACGTCCCAATTGTAGGTTGGGAAGCCCCAGTTCTGACCATTTGCCGAGAAATCATCAGGTGGCGCACCTGCCTGTCCGTTAAGGTTGAAGTAATAAGGCTCTGTCCATGCTTCCACGCTATTGCGACTGATGCCAATAGGAATGTCACCTTTCAGTACTACTCCCTGTTTGCGGGCATATTTGCTGACAGCTGCCAACTGACGGTCAAGGTGGTATTGTATGAAATAGTAAATGGCTATCTCAGGGAAAGCCTTACTGTCGCTACTGCAAAGCTTAGCGATTTCTTCAGCATCATATTTCTGGTACTTAGGCCATTCACGGAAGTTGGGCGTGCCATATTTATCGCGTAGGTAGCTGAAAGCTGCATAAGGTATCAGCCAGCTTTGGTTGTTGAGGAAGAAAGTGCCAAATTCAATCGATTGCATGGTAGTCTCACCGTCTTGCTCGAACAACTGCTTGAAATAATCCCACTTGGCATTGTTCACTGCCTCATAGTCCACCTGTGGCAACTTGTTCAGTTTTGCCTTCAGCTTGTTGAAGCTGGCCAGTTTCTTGGCATCCTTTAACTCACCCATCTGACGCAAGTCAGCATACATAGGATGAATTGCGTAGATGGAGATGCTGTTATAAGGGTAAGAGTCTGTCCATGTCTTGGTAATAGTGGTGTCATAGATAGGTAAAATCTGTACCATTTTCTGGCGCGTCTTAGCTGCCCAGTCAACCATCAACTTCAGGTCTCCGAAGTCGCCAACCCCAAAACTTCCTTCAGAACGCAGAGAGAAAACGGGCACTGCTACGCCGGCACCTTTCCACGGAGGCAGATTGAACACAGCATAGCGGTCACTATAAACAATGGTTCCCTTCTCTTCCAGTTCAGGCTCTGTCAGCAGACGGTTAGGATTGTCTTCCCATACAAGGAACTTTTTTGACTTAACATCCACCAGCACGAACTTATACTCAACGGGGAATAGCAGCTTGTTGATATCCACCTCTAATTGCCATTCGGGATAGTAGGTATCGCTCATCAACATCGCCTTGTCAGGATCCCAATTGCCGAAAACTTCCTGATTGCCGCAGATGGCCAGACGAATGTTAGGCTTCGTAGGCATATAAGCCTTGATGACAACGCCACGAGCTGGGGTTGGTAATCCTAGACTACGCTTGTTATGGGCTGTCCATGCTTCGGTAAAGGCCGATGAATACATAAAACTATTCTCAGGCATGTCTTTCCAGCTATCCATCAACGTATAAACCTTGCCTTTCAGGTTATGAGCATGAAGCACCCTCGGAAAGGCATGCCATTCCTCACGAACGATTTCCTTGCCTCGCCCAATCAAATAGCGATATTTGATTAACTTGGTAGAACTTACCACTATTTCTATCTCAGCAGACCATCTGATGCCGTCTGTTGTGGTAAGGACAGCGGCCTGCTCCACCTTGTCATTACCCAGTTCGGGCATATTGCCTACAACTCTTACTTCCTCTCCCCAATGGGTACGATATTCGATATTAAATTTAAGGATCATATAAAACAATAGCTACAATTGATTATGCAATTATATTAATTTTTTTGCACAATCTTGTAGCTATTGCGAAGATATTTTACTTTGTTTGTGAAAAAAGTCAAAAAAGAGGCTTATCCGCATCTGGAAGCGCCACATGTGGTGCAAATCAGGCAACCTTCTTGGTACACTAATGTCTCATTACCACAATTTGGACACTTCTGACCTTTTGCTGCTGTACCATCGGCGATGTATTTCTTCAAGGCTCTTTCCACACCATTCTTCCAAGTATTGATGTTCTCACTATCCAACTCCAGCTGACCAACGAGGCGGATGACACGGTCGATAGGCATGCGGTAACGTAATACACTGGAAATGAGTTTGGCGTAATTCCAATATTCCTTGTTGAACTTCTCGGAGAGACCTTCTATTGTCACCTTGTACCCACGCTTGTTCTCAAACTGGAAGTCATAGCGTTTGTTGCCGTTTTCATCCACATTCTTGATGATATAACCACGCGAGATGGTTTTTGGTAACATGATACCCTCATCGTCATCCAATACTCCAGTAAAGATTTCGTATGGATAGCCATCGAGCAAACCCACAAAAGCCACCCATTTCTCCTTGTTGTTCTGGAATTTCACCACATCGGCTTCCAGTATCTTCGGGCGTACCTCTACAACAGCAGGTTGCACGCATGGTACTTCTTTCTTATCTTCTTTCTCATCTTTCTTAGCAGAGAGCAACACGCCAGCTCGTGAGCCGTCACGATAGACCGTACATCCTTTGCATCCACAGCGCCATGCTTCCACATAGAGGTTGTTCACTAATGCTTCATCAACGTTATTGGGCAGGTTGATGGTCACGCTGATGCTGTGGTCAACCCACTTCTGTATGCGTCCTTGCATCCTCACTTTCTGCAACCAGTCGATGTCGTTTGAGGTAGCTTTAAAATAAGGTGACTTTTCCACCAAGGCGTCCAACTCCTCTTGCGAGTATCGCTTGTCGGTGTCATAGCCGTTCACCTTCATCCAGGTCTTGAACTTAGGATGGAACACAATGTATTCCTCAAAAGCATCGCCCGTCTCGTCCACAAAGTCAACATGCACGTTGGTGTCGTTGGGGTTCACCTTGCGGCGACGCTTATACACAGGCATGAACACAGGCTCGATACCAGAGGAGGTCTGTGTCATCAGACTGGTAGTTCCCGTGGGGGCGATGGTCAGACAAGCAATGTTGCGCCGTCCATATTGCTTCATGTCCTCATAAAGGGCTGGGTCTGCTTCTGCCAAGCGTTTTACAAATGGGTTGTTTTCCTCGCGTTTGTAGTCATAAATCTCGAAGGCACCACGTTCTTTGGCCATCTCTACGGATGAACGGTAGGCGCTAAGAGCCAAAGTCTGGTGCACTTTCACTGAAAAGTCTATTGCTTCTTCTGTGCCATAGCGCAGCCCCATAGCGGCTATCATATCACCTTCGGCAGTAATGCCCACACCCGTGCGTCGTCCCATACCACTCTTCTTGTAGATTTTCTGCCATAGTTCCCACTCGGTATGCTTTACCTCATCGTCCTCAGGGTCTGTCTTAACCTTTTCCAAAATCAACTCAATCTTCTCCAACTCTAAGTCGATGATGTCGTCCATAATTCGTTGCGCCAACTGCACATGCTTTTTGAATAACTCAAAATCGAAAAAAGCGTCTTTTGTGAATGGGCTCACCACATACGAGAACAAGTTGATAGCTAACAGACGGCAAGAATCGTATGGACACAAAGGAATCTCGCCACAAGGGTTGGTAGCTATCGTGCGGAAGCCCAGGTCGGAATAGCAGTCAGGTATCGACTCACGCAGGATGGTGTCCCAGAACAATACGCCTGGCTCAGCAGATTGCCATGCATTGTGTACAATTTTTTTCCACAAGTCACTGGCAACTATCTCTTTTTTCACCTTGGGGGCATCGCTGTCAATTGGGTATTGTTGTATGTAAGGCTTGCCATCAATAGCAGCTTGCATGAATCCATCGTCAATCTTTACGGAAACATTGGCTCCTGTGACTTTCCCTTCTGTCATCTTGGCATCGATAAATGCCTCTGCGTCCGGGTGCTTGATGGCTACCGTCAGCATCAAGGCGCCACGTCGTCCGTCTTGTGCCACCTCGCGAGTAGAGTTGGAGTAACGCTCCATGAATGGAACGAGGCCTGTAGAAGTCAGTGCGGAGTTCTTTACTGGAGAGCCTTTCGGACGTATGTGTGACAGGTCGTGCCCCACACCACCACGGCGTTTCATCAGTTGCACCTGTTCCTCGTCAATCTTGAAAATAGCACCATAAGAATCAGCCTCGCCATCAACGCCTACTACGAAGCAATTGGATAACGACGCGATCTGAAAATCGTTTCCGATGCCTGTCATTGGACTGCCTTGTGGCACGATGTATTTGAAATGGTCCATCAGGTCATGCAGCTCTTGAGCACTGAGAGGGTTGGGATACTTCTTCTCTATGCGAGCCAGCTCATTGGCAATACGCCAATGCATGTCCTCGGGTGATTCTTCGTAGATGTTGCCAAATGAGTCTTTTACGGCATACTTGTTTACCCAGACACGGGCAGCGAGTTCATCTCCTTCGAAGTATTTCAACGACGCTTCGAAAGCTTGATCGTAGGTGTATGTTTTTCTCTCCACGGTGTTAGCTTAGAAATAAAAAATATGTTATCTGTTTTTTAATGCGATGCGGATTTCTTCCATCTCTTCATGGAAGTTCTTGTCAACCTCTTCCCTTTCCTTGACGGTCTTGCAGGCATGCAACACGGTAGCGTGGTCTCTATTACCGATTAACTTACCGATGCGAGCGGTAGAGAAATCGGTATTGTCTTTGGCCAGGAACATAGCTATTTGTCTTGCAAGCACCACCTCTTGTTTGCGCGACTTAGTCTGTATAGAGGCCAGCTCCAGTCCGTAGTGTTTGCACACAGTCTCTAAGATATCGTCGATGGTAACTTCTTTCTCTTCCACATACGACAGCTTTCTTACCGTCTGACGAGCCAACTCCATGTCGATATCCTTATTAAAAATGGTGGCTTGTGCCATTATAGAAATAGCAATGCCTTCCAAGTCTCTTACACTACCAGTCACATGCTCGGCGATATAGTCAATCACGCAGTTTGGAAAATTCAGGCCGTCACGTTGCACCTTGCTACGTAGAATGTCCTTGCGTAGGTCAAGTGATGGTTTTTCCAACTCTGCCACCATGCCCCATTTGAAACGGGTAATCAAACGGTCTTCCATACCCTGTAGCAGCATAGGAGCCCTGTCTGCGGTCATCACCAACTGTTTGCCGTTCTGATGAAGTTGGTTGAATATGTAGAAGAATGTGTTTTGTGTTGCAGTATTTCCTGCAATCTCTTGCATGTCATCTATAATCAGCACATCAATGGTCTGATAGAAATTGATGAAATCGTTTAATGTGTTGTTCCTAATAGAATCAGTGTATTGCACTTTGAAGAGATGTGCTGACACATACAGCACGCGAGCCGTTGGGTTCAGTTCCTTCACCTTTAATCCGATGGCATTAGCCAAGTGCGTCTTGCCTACACCTGACGAACCATAAATAAAATAAGGATTGAACGTCTTGCCCGGGTTTTTCGCTACCGCCTCGGCCACACTGCGAGCCAGCTTGTTACTCATGCCTTCGATAAATGTATCGAAGTTGCATTCTGGATTCAAATGTGGATTCAACTCGCTGACAACACCCTGTGGTAATCCCTTGTTGACAATTGACTTAGGGGGCTGAGGCAAAATGGTGCGTTTTGACGATTCTAAGTCAACAGTAGTATGAGTGTCTTGAATCACCATCACCTGGTACTCCAAGTTGGTACCTTCGCCAAAGTACTTATACAGCACCTTACGCATCAAATCAATGAACTGCTCTTCCAGGAACTCATAATAGTACTGGCTCGGTACACTGATGTGCAGGGTGTTGTTCTCGTACTCCAATGGCACTATGGGAGCAAACCATGTCTGGTATATCTGCTCAGAGACATTATCCTTGATGGCTTGCAGACATTTTGACCATTGAGTGGCAAAATCTACACGTTGATTAATATGTTCACCTCGATTCGTCATTTGCTTTTTTTGCGACTACAAAATTGAGAATCTTATTTAAAAAAAACAAATAACTTTTTTGTTGGAAATTTAGAAAACAATACAAAACGCTATTTTTCAGCAATTTGTGGCTTGAACTTTTCTGATGGGTATATTTTGTTTAGTTGTATTTTAATAGTGACCTGATTTATAGTACTTTCATAATGGTCCCCGTAAATATGGCTTATTTAATTATAGTCTTTCTCGCCATTTGGGGATTTACCTATAAATAATTAGGTTTGTAACTATTGTCCCGTCTGAAAATAATTCTTTTCTATTTAGAGAAAATCTAAATTATGGTTTTTGTTCCTTATCTTTTTTTCCGAAAACGGAGAAATGGACATAGCGTTTTGGATGTGCTTGTAGGTCGTTAAGCAAGCTCGACGCATTTATTGCTGTTTGGTTCAAATTGTTATATAACGAAGGGTCGTTTAGAAGTAGTCCTATTGTATTATCCTTGCGTTCCAGTTTGGTGGTAATTTCCTGCACGTGGGCCAGGGTCTCATCCACTTTGCTCATCGTTGCGGCATAGTCAATCTGCTTGAGATTGTTGCTGATGGCCACAAAATTGTCGCCTATCATGTTCAGCTTTCCCGTCAGTTGTGGAATGTCCTCACGCATCATGCGCTCCAATTGGCGACTATTACTGTTTAGGCTCGCCGTAAGGCCCTCTATGTTGTGTAAGGTCGCCGGTATGGCTGGGTCTGCCAATAACGTGTTTAACGACATCATGATTGAGTCAAGTTTAGGAAGCATCTTTTCCAGTGTGGGAATCATAGCAGCTGCTTTGCCTAAAGCACCTTCATTCACACTACCAATGATGGTATCACCATATATTACCTTTTCACGTGGGTTGTTAGCCAAAAGCAGGTTTAGTTTTACGGAACCCAGCAGGTCGCTTCGCAATTCTGCCGTAGAACCTTTAGGAATACGCAAAGAAGGATCCACGTCTATTTCTACTACCACATTACCTGGGTGCACGTAGTCATATTCCAAATTACTTACGATGCCCACCTTGAAACCATCGGCAAATACAGGACTTGATTTAGCCAGTCCGTTGATATCCTCAAACTGGACGTAGAAATGCCTGGTGGGTTTGAAAAGACTTATACCTTTCAGGTAATTGATTCCAAATATTAATATGAACAGTGCAACGATGCCTGCAATTCCTATCTTTACTTCCTTATTGAATCCTTTCATTATCGTCTGTTTTTTTATTTCTTGTTTTGTAGAAACTCATTGATGGCTTCGTTCACATTTACTTTCTTGTCGTTCTTGAAAGCTATGATAAAGGCATCCTTGAATTTTGATGTTACTGTCTTTAGCTTACTTCGCACCGCATTATAGTCGGTCGAAGCACCGTAAGTATATTTATATATGCCATTCTCTACATAATAATCCACTGGTTGTAGTCCTTTCAGGCGTCTATCATTGTTGGCCAACTTAGACGAAGCGGTAAGGAACTGAATCTTGAACACAGGGGCATTGCTCTTAGTGGTAGCTTTCGTCTGTTCCTTTGCTGGCGTGGTATTTGTCTGTCCTTTTGTTTGTGTAGCCTTGGAAGTAGCTTCTTTTGTTGGAGTAGTCTTAGTTGGAGTAGGAGTAGTTCCCCTGTTGGTTTTAGTTGGTTGCACGTCGGCAATAGGCCTCACCTCTTCATCATCAGCTACAGTAGATAGTGGCGCATTTTGAGTACTTGCCTCACGTGCCTGTTGCTCTGTTTTGTAAGCCAGGAAGGCGTTGAAGATGCTGATTGCCATTGAGGTACTACCCTCATCGCTGGAGAGGTATTTCTCTTCTGTTGGAGTAGAGATGAACCCCAGTTCAACCAGAACGCTTGGCATTGAGGTGGCTCTTAATACCAGAAAACCTGCTTGATGAACGCCACTGTCTATTCGTTTGCTATTGTTCTTGAATTGCTGTTGAATCATCGAGGCGAAATGTACACTTTGTGACATGAATTGGTCCTGCATGAACTCGAAGATGATATAAGACTCAGATGAGTTGGGGTCGAATCCTGCATAGCGGGCCTGATAGTCGTCCTCGTATAAGATGACGGCATTCTCACGTTTCGCCACTTCCAAGTTGGCATCGCTACGAGCCAAACCTAATGTCCAGGTTGAAGCTCCTCGTGCTGTATGGTTATTGGCCAGTGCGTTAGTGTGGATGGAAATAAAAAGATCGGCCTTCGCCTCGTTGGCAATTTCTGCCCTGCGGTTCAGGTTCACAAACACATCTGACTTTCGGGTATATATCACCTTCACGTCATTACACTTGCTCTCTATTAACTTTCCCAGTTTCAATGCTACACTTAGGTTGATATTCTTCTCCTTGGCAGTCTTTCCCACAGCCCCCGAGTCATGTCCGCCATGTCCGGCATCAATTACTACCACGAAATCCTTGGCACCCACCGTTAGGCAGAAGCAGCATAGCAGCCAAAAGAGCCCTAATATGTGTTTTGATGAAGCCATATCTTAAATCGTGCTGCAAATTTAATTCAAAAATACTGAAAAACTTGCTTTCTTACTTATGTTTTATCTCTAACATTTGTATTTTTGCACAAAAATTGAGTAAAAATGGACAAAAACACGTTCCCTTATACTATTATCGATAAGTATTATCCCGAAGCCAACCAGCTAAGGCATATTTTACTGACCCATAGTGAGGAAGTGGCTCGTAAGGCTTTGCAAGTGGCCGATATGCACCCAGAGTTGTCTCTTGATCGTACCTTCTTGGAGGAAGCTTCTTTGTTGCACGATATCGGTATTTTCCTGTGCGATGCCCCAGGCATACAATGCTTTGGAACCCATCATTACATTTGTCATGGTTATTTAGGAGCGGAAATAATGCGCCAAGAGGGCTATGTACGTCACGCCTTGGTGTGCGAACGACATACAGGTGCTGGTCTCAGCCTTGTGCAGATCGAGGCACAAGACCTGCCTGTGCCTCATCACGACATGTTACCCGTCAGTTTAGAGGAGCAAGTCATCTGCTTTGCCGATAAGTTTTTTTCCAAGACACGGCTCACAGAAGAGAAAACCATTGAACAGGCTCGCAAGAGTCTGCTCAAGTTTGGCGAAGAGGGTGTAACACGCTTCGATCAATGGTGCCAGACATTCCTTTGAGAACTAAAAAACCGTTAAAACTGCGAGATTTATTCATATAATTACTAATTTTGTACGTTTAAGGGTCATAGTGACCGAGTGATTATTAAGCTAAACTATTGAGATTTAAGGTCATCATATTGTTTCTTACCCTTGTGGCACTTCTCTCCTATTCGTTGGATACAAGTGCTCAACGTCGCCGTAACACCCGTGTTGCCCCTCGTAACACTGAGACTGTGGCCCAAACTCTCGACTCTTTGTCGCTTGCCTCTTTAGCTCCCGACTCTTTGACACTCGATTCTTTGGCTCTTGATTCCATCGCTGCCAACTCTTTGGCTACCGATAGTGTACCCAAACGTCAGGAAACCATCACATCTCCCGTTGATTTCGAGGCCTCCGACTCCATCGTCTTTACTCAAAATGGCTTTGCTCACCTCTATGGAGAAGGACAGGTGTCCTATGAGCAAATAAAACTGACTGCCGATGTTATTACCATGAATATCGACAGTACAACTGTCTTTGCTTACGGGCGCGAGGATTCTTTGGGTACGGTGAAGGGAAAACCTGTCTTTACGGAGGCTGATACACCCTATGAAACCAACCAGATACGTTATAATTTCAACAGTAAGAAGGGTATCATCAGTAACATAGTCACCCAGCAAGGTGAGGGTTATGTCATCGGTAATAATGCCAAGAAAGGTGCCAATGATGAGATTTACCTCAAACAGGGTATTTACACTACATGCGACAACCACGATCATCCTCATTTCTATATGCAGATGACCTATGCCAAGGTGCGCCCCAAGAAGAATGTGGTGACAGGTCCTGCCTATCTGGTGGTAGAAGACGTACCATTGCCTATTGCCGTTCCGTTCTTCTTCTTCCCGTTCAATAGCACCTATTCGTCAGGTATCTTGATGCCTACCTATATGGATGACTCTAACCGAGGCTTTGGTCTTACCAACGGAGGTTATTACTTCGCAATCAGCGACAAGATGGACTTGGCATTACGAGGAGATATTTTCACTAAAGGCTCATGGCGCATTGATGCTACCACCAATTATGTAAAACGTTACCGCTATTCGGGTAATTTCCAAGCCAATTACCAAGTGACCAAAATGGGCGACAAAGGTTTGCCAGACTATTCCGAGACCAAAGACTTCAAGATTGTTTGGTCGCACCGTCAGGACCCTAAGGCCAACCCCAACACTACCTTCACAGCCAGTGTGAATTTTTCTACCAGCAGTTATGAGAAGACCAATATCGGCAACCTGTATAATGCCCAGGCTATGGCGCAGAATACCAAGACATCCAGTGTGAGTTACTCGCGCAATTTCCCCGACCAGAAGCTTAATATTTCACTTTCAACCAACATTGCTCAGACCACACGCGACTCTTCTATCTCCATCACCTTACCCGATGTCAACATAGCACTTTCCACCATCTTCCCCTTCAAGCGCAAGCATCCTGTGGGCAACGAGCGTTGGTACGAGAAAATCTCCATGCGTTATAGCGGACGTTTCTCTGCGAGCATCAACACCAAGGATGACCTCATATTTAAGAAGAACTATATCAAGGACTGGCGTAATGGTATGAAGCATGAGATACCTGTAAGTGCTACTTTCACACTGTTCAAGTACTTTAATGTCACGCCTAATTTTAGCTATACCGAACGTTGGTACACTCAAAAGGTCAAGAAAGACTGGGATCCAGTCAACCAGCAAGTGATCAATACTGACACCATCTATGGCTTCCATCGTGTCTATAATTATACAGGTAGCATCAGTGTCAATACCAAAGTTTATGGCATGTACCAGCCTATGTTTATGAAGAAAAAGCAGATACAGATCCGCCACATCATCACTCCAGAGGTGTCGCTAAGTGCCACCCCTGATTTCGGTTCCTCACACTATGGCTACTACGACAGCTATGTGCGTCGTGACCTTAATGGTACACCTCGCGACACGGTAGTTTATTCCATGTATGAAGGTGCCTTGTTTGGGGTGCCAGGTCGAGGCAAGAGCGGCGTGGTGAATTTCCGGCTCAGCAACAACCTCGAAATGAAGTACCGTGACAAGAACGACAGCATTAAGAAGGTGAGTCTTATCGACGAACTGGGCTTTGGCCTTTCTTATAACTTTGCTGCCCAGGAACGACCGTGGAGCGACCTGTCAATGAACCTGCGTGTACGCCTTACCAAGAGCTATACGTTCAGCATGAGTACTTCATTTGCCACCTATGCCTACGAGTTTGACAAAAACGGCAATGTGGTGGTGGGCAATCGTACAGAGTGGTCGTATGGGCGTTTTGGTCGCTTTCAAGGCTATGGTACATCATTTAACTATACCCTTAACAACCAAACCTTCCAAAAACTCTTCAACAAGAAAGACAGGGATGGGGGTAGGGATAACAAGCAAGAGAATCCAAACTTGCCTGGTGGGGAGAACGATGATGCCGACATGGATGATGGCGTCCCACATACTAAGCGAAAAGTGCAGGCAGCTACCGACAATGATGGCTACCAAAAAGCTAATATCCAGTGGTCAGTCAATCTCAGTACAGGCTTCAACATTCGCGAAGACCGCACTAAGCCCATCAATAAGCGCACCATGCGATATCCTTACAAGATTAGCCTAAATGCTTTGAACATCAACGGAAACCTAAAGCTGACCAACAAGTGGATTATTAACTTCAATACAGGCTATGATTTCGAATCCAAGAAGATTGTGCAGACCTCTTTCAACATCAGCCGTGACCTCCACTGCTTCACCATGACAGCCGCTATCTCTCCTTTTGGACAGTACAAGTATTACAATTTTACCATCCGTGCTACAGCCAGTATCCTACAAGACCTCAAGTGGGATCAGCGCAGCAATACCCAAAGCAATATTCGTTGGTATTAACAGAAATTTATTACTAGTAATAAGGCGGTATGTTACTGGTAAACTATCTGTTTAATACAGGAAAGCTACCAGACAATAGGTGCAATACCTTTTTGTTGCAGGTAGTTGTTGGCAAGACTGAAGTGATGATTGCCAAAGAAACCCCGATAGGCAGAGAGGGGCGAGGGGTGTGCTGAGGTGAGTACTAGATGCTTTTGACGGTTGATGAAGGCACCTTTTTTCTGCGCATAACTACCCCAAAGTATGAATACTACATGTTCTTTCTCTGCATCGATGGTGCGAATCACAGCATCCGTAAAGGTTTCCCATCCTTTGTTCTGGTGCGAACCTGCTTGATGCTCCCTTACTGTCAGAGTGGCATTGAGCAACAGTACACCTTGTTGGGCCCAACGAGTGAGGTTGCCGCTTGTAGGTACAGGTGCTCCTGTATCATCGTGTATTTCCTTGAAGATATTTACCAAAGACGGAGGAAAAACTATTCCGTCGTTAACAGAAAAACACAACCCATGCGCTTGTCCTGGCTCGTGATAAGGGTCTTGGCCAATGAGTACCACCTTTACTTTGTCAAAAGGACAAAGGTTGAAAGCATTGAAGATGAGCTTCCCTGGGGGATAGATACGATATTGTTGGTATTCCGAACGTACAAAATTTGTGAGCTGTTCGAAATAAGGCTTATCGAACTCGGGTTGCAGCCTAACCTTCCAACTATCTTCTATTTGTACGTTCATACTTTTATTTATGCTGATTATTAAACTAAATTTATTTTCACTACAAAAATAAGTTTTATTATTGGTTCAAACTTTTTTGCGAGTAGCGTTTAGTATATTTTAACATAAAAGAGGTGTTAGTGCTAATAGTGGAGTCCCTTTTGCTTTGTTTTCCTGCTCGAAGGTTGGCTATCTAAAGAAAAGAAGCTATCTTTGCCTTGTTGTTATTAAAAAAAGGCAATTCCCATACACGCTATTTGGGAATTGAAAATGCACAAAAGTTCAGGTAAGTAAAAAAGAAGTCATACTGATGGGAAATGGCAACTTTGCTTTTTAGATCAATTGTGCCAAGCTGGATTATTGGAATAAAACCATGAATGATAAAGACGTTAAATGGGCAATCTTGCGCATGGGGTTATGGCAGAGGCAAGAAAAGGTTGATGCTACTGCCATTGATTGGAATCGGTTATTAGCATGGGCTAAGAAGCAGACTCTCTTGGGTGTCCTGATTGATGGCATCATGATGCTGCCTGCAGACCAACGGCCTGATGAAAGCACTATGACGAAACTGACCATGTGGATGGTCAACAATCTTCAAACACATGTGCGGCTCAACCATCAGGCATCGAAAATGATGCGTATTTTGGCAGAGCACAATATACCGAGTATGCTTTTAAAAGGTCAGGGCATTGCGCAAGAGTATCTATCTCCTGAAAGCAGGCAATGTGGAGACATAGACCTCTATATTGGAAAAGAAAACTACAAGAAGGCCTGTGACTTAGCTATGGGAATGGAAATCACTAACCCAGATGAGAAAGACAAGCATACAGACTTTATGTGGGAAGGGGTAGAAATAGAATTACATCATAAAGCTGTCGATTTGCCTTCGAAAAAAGCAGAAAGATATTTTGAAGAATGGGCAGTAGAAATATTAAAGCACGAAACACGCAGTTTTATTCCTCAAAACGATGCATTCCCCATTTTATTGCCATCTGTACAGTACAATTCTATCTATATCTTTATACATATGTTCCATCATCAATTAACTGAAGGAGTAGGGCTTCGTCAGATATGTGATTGGATGATGGTTTTGCACAATGGATATGGATCTATAGATCTGGATTTGTTGAAAAAACAACTTAATATGGCCCATTTGATGGAAGCATGGCAAGTGATGGGGACTATTCTTGTCAATTATTTAGGTTTGCCTTCAGAAGAAATGCCTTTTTATAAACCTGAGATGTTGACCAAAGGAGAGAAATTATTAGGACTTGTTGATGAGGGAGGTAATTTCGGGCGAGGCATTAATAAACCACGCAAAGAATACAAGTTTGTTATTCAAAGGAAAATTGATAGCTTTATTAGGATGATAAAGAAGGATATGCCGATGCTTAGGATCTGTCCTTCATATACACTATACAACTTTTCATATTACTTTATTCAGCACATAAAGCTATGGGTAATTGACCATAAATAGAGGATGCTGCAACTGCACTTAGGATTGTTTTATGGTACAATGGCCGCATTCCTGCAGTTGGTTACCCAATACATTGCCCAATAGTATAACTGACCTGACTGTTGCCTAATATCATTCATGCAACTACCTCTGCTGATAGGCTCTGCAGTCATCTGATATCCCCTTGGAGAACTGAAGTATTGTATTGACGTAATCAGATTAAGCCTTTAAAATTGCAGCAATCTCTTTCGAAAGATAAGAATCCCCATAAGCAGTTACTTATGGGGAATAATTAAGTGACCCGGGCGGGATTCAAACCCGCGACCTTCAGA
>JAGCCV010000032.1 GCA_017651505.1 Bacteroidaceae bacterium
ACATCAAGAGCGATGTACGTTTCATAGGCATGGATAACACCATAGAGATTTGGGCTAAGGAGATAGCCGATCAACCTTTCATGGCCAATGAAGATTTCAGCAACGCTTTGGAAGAGACTTTGGGAACCTACCCAAACAAGGCATTATTAGACAAGATGGAATGATGAATGAGAATGAACAGATCTACCACGTGCCCGTATTGCTGCAGCAAAGTGTTGAGGGACTCAACATACAACCTGCAGGCATCTATGTGGACGTAACATTTGGTGGAGGTGGTCATTCAAAAGAGATCCTTAAACATTTGGGCAAGAATGGCCACCTGCTTAGCTTCGATCAGGATGCTGATGCAGAAAGGAACATCATGGACGACAAAAGATTTACTTTTGTACGGAGCAATTTCAGGTATTTGCAGAATTTCCTGCGATACTACAGAGTGGAACAGATAGATGGTTTGTTGGCTGATTTGGGTGTTTCATCACACCATTTCGACGAGAGCGAGCGAGGTTTTTCTTTTCGTGCCGACGGACCATTGGACATGCGGATGAACAAACGTGCAGGGCTGACTGCCGCAGATGTGGTGAATGAATATACAGAAGAGAAACTGGCTGATGTGTTCTACCTTTACGGAGAACTGAAAAACAGCAGGAAACTGGCTAATACCATCTTCAAGGCAAGGGAAAAGCAAAAGATAGACACCATCAATGCTTTTCTGGAGGTCACCAAGCCTCTTTTCTACAAAGACAAAGAGAAGAAAGAGCTGGCAAAGGTGTTTCAAGCTTTGCGCATTGAAGTCAATCAGGAGATGGAAGCCTTGAAAGAGATGCTGCAAACTGCAACGAAGCTTCTAAAACCCAAAGGCCGACTGGTAGTGATTACCTACCACTCTTTAGAAGACCGTATGGTTAAGAACCTGATGAAAACAGGGAATGTGGAGGGTAAAGCCGACAAAGACTTTTACGGTAGGGTGAACACTCCCTATTCGTTGGTGAACAACAAGGTAATTATACCTACAGATGAAGAAATAAGACGGAATCCAAGAAGCAGAAGTGCCAAACTGAGGATTGCTGAAAAATTAGATAATTGAATATTATGGCTGATAAGAGAAACAAGGAGAAAGAAAAGAAGAGAAGGGGTGCTTGGCTGAGCAGCATTTTGGGCGGTGACATTTTGGCAAACGAGATGTTTCGCAAGCAATGGAAACTTATGGTGCTCATCATGGTGCTGATTCTTTTCTACATTGACAACCGTTATTCTTGTCAGCAACAGCTCATAGAGTTAGACAAACTGAAAATTGAGTTGACCGATGTGAAATACGATGCCCTGACCCGAAGCTCAGAACTAATGGAGAAGAGCAGGCAATCGAAAATACAAGAATATATTGAGAGCAAACAAAGTGAGCTGGAAATTGCTACCACTCCACCTTATTTAATTAAATAGGTATAGACAGATATGGCTGTAAACAAAAGGAGCATAATGACGAGGTTTTTCCTGATAGTGGTGTTGTTCGCCACCGTCGGGGTTTGCATTGTGATCAAAGGTGCCATCATCATGTTCAAGGAGAGGGGGTATTGGAACGAGGTAGCTGACCGCTTTGTAAAAGAGAATGTGCTGGTGGATCCCAACAGAGGGAACATCCTTTCTGCTGATGGCAAATTATTGGCAAGTTCGCTGCCAGAATATTCATTATACATGGATTTCATGGTAAGCGACCCCGATGAGAAGCGCAAGGCCAAGGAGCAAGCCAAAAAAGACTCGCTGTTCAACCTTCATCTGAACGACCTCTGTGAAGGGTTGCATCGTATATTCCCCGACAGAAGTGCCGCTGCCTTCAAACAACACCTACAAAACGGACGTAATCGTAAAAGTCGTTACTACAGGATTTACCCCAGGCGAGTAAGCTACATTCAATTCAAAGAAGTGCAGAAGCTGCCTTTCTTCAACTTGGGCAAGAACCGTAGCGGGCTGCAGGGTGTAGCATCCAACAACAGAAAAAGGCCATTTGGCTCGTTGGCTCAACGTACCATAGGTGACGTTTATGCCGATACAGCTTTGGGGGCAAAGAACGGTATCGAATTGGCTTTCGATACTTTGTTGAAAGGCAAGAAAGGTGTGACTCATCGCCAGAAGGTGATGAACAAATACTTAAACATCACCGATATTGAACCTGTTGACGGAGCAGATATCATCTCTACCATCGATGTGGATATGCAGGATATCTGCGAGAAAGCGTTGGTGGACAAACTGTATGAGTTGAATGCTATGGTGGGTGTAGCCGTTTTGATGGAAGTGAAGACTGGTGAGGTGAAGGCGATAGTCAACATGAGCAAGGGCAACGATGGCAAATATTACGAAATGCGAAACAACGCCATCAGTGACATGATGGAGCCAGGATCAACGTTCAAGACTGCTTCTATCATGGTGGCTTTGGAAGATGGCAAAATAGAGCCAGATACAGAAGTGGATACCGGCAACGGCGTGAAGATGATGCATGGCCGTCCTATGAAGGATCACAACTGGAATCGTGGAGGCTATGGTGTGATTGACGTGACAAAGATACTGGAGGTTTCATCAAACGTAGGAGTGTCTGCCATTATTGACAACTATTATCATGACAATCCTCAAAAATTTGTTGACGGATTGAAGAAGTTGGGTATTACAGAACCACTGAACCTGCAGATAGCCGGCGAGGGTAAGCCTAATATCAGAGGCCCGAAAGAAAGGTATTTCGCCAAGACAACCCTGCCTTGGATGAGCATTGGCTATGAAACACAGGTACCCCCACTTAATATCCTGACTTTCTACAATGCCATTGCCAACGACGGAGTGATGGTTAGGCCTAAGTTTGTGAAAGCAGCCGTAAAGGATGGACAGATTATAAAGGAATATCCAACCGAGATTATACGTGAAAAGATAGCATCGGAATCTACTTTGGAGAAGATTCGCATAATATTAGAGAAAGTGGTTAGTGAGGGATTGGCCAAGCCGGCAGGCAGCAAGCAGTTTGCGGTAGCAGGCAAAACCGGCACAGCACAGATTTCTCAAGGTGCTGCAGGCTATACGGCAGGAGGCAGGAAATATTTGGTGAGCTTCTGTGGCTATTTCCCCGCTGATGCCCCAAAATATAGTTTGATTGTTTCTATCCAGAAACCAGGTTTACCAGCTTCAGGTGGTCTAATGGCAGGTAGCGTCTTTAGCAAGATCGCAGAACGTGTATTTGCCAAGAACTTGAGTTATGAAATGAAAAATGCTGTTGACAGTACATCGGTATTTGTCCCAAATGTTAAATCAGGAGAATTGGCAGAAACTTCCTATATACTGAATAAACTGAATGTACGCACTGAGGGTAGGACATCGAAAGAAAGTTGGGGCAAGGCTTCGGAAGATTCTATTGGGGTAAAATTGGAACAACAGACACTGGCGGCAGGCATCATGCCAAGCGTGGTAGGCATGGGTGCCAAAGATGCAGTCTATTTATTGGAAAAAGCAGGACTACGAGTAAACATTGCTGGTGTAGGAAAGGTAACGAGGCAGTCCATCCCTTCGGGTCATAAATACTCAAAAGGACAAACAGTAGCATTACAGTTGCATTGAAAATATAAAAAATTATGATATTAGCTGAATTATTGAAAGCAATCCAACCAATCCAAGTGATAGGGGACAAGGAGGTAGAGATAACTGATGTGAATATTGACTCACGAAAAGTGGGACAAGGACATCTTTTTATGGCCATGCGTGGCACCCAGACAGATGGTCATGCCTATATTCCCAACTCCATTGAAAAAGGAGCTGTGGCTGTTCTTTGTGAAGATGTGCCCATAGCCCCCAATCCTCATGTTACCTTTATCCAAGTAGCAGATAGCGAAGAGGCGGTAGGCAAGTTGGCCCACGCTTTTTATGGCTCTCCAACAGATAAGTTGAAGTTGGTGGGAGTTACGGGAACTAACGGAAAAACCACCATTGCCACCTTATTATATAAAATATTCAGGCATTTTGGCTACAAGGTAGGACTGCTTTCTACAGTCTGCAACTATATTGATGATGAAGCTATCCCAACCGACCACACCACTCCCGACCCCATCACACTCAATATGTTGTTGGGGCGCATGGCGGATGAGGGTTGCAAATATGCATTCATGGAGGTGAGTTCTCACTCTATTGCCCAAAAGCGTATCAGTGGGTTGAAATTTGCTGGAGGCATCTTCACTAACCTCACCCGCGATCATTTGGATTACCACAAGACAGTAGAGAATTACCTGAAGGCAAAGAAGAAATTCTTTGACGATATGCCTAAAGACGCATTCAGTCTGACTAACCTCGACGATAAGAATGGATTGGTGATGCTGCAAAATACAAAGTCGAAGACCTATACCTATTCTTTAAGAAGTCTGGCTGATTTCAAGGGTAAGGTATTGGAAAGTCATGTGGAAGGTATGCTGCTTGACATGAATAACCATGAGGTGGCCGTTCATTTCATAGGTAAGTTCAATGCCAGCAACTTGTTGGCTGTATTTGGCGCTTCCGTCTTATTGGGCAAAAGCGAGGAAGATGTGTTGGTTGCCTTGAGCACACTATATCCGGTAGCTGGCCGTTTGGAAACCATCCATTCACCTAAGGGCTTTACAGCTGTAGTAGATTATGCCCATACCCCAGATGCGTTGGTTAACGTACTGGCTTCATTACAGGAAGTGATGAATGGCAAGGGACAGATTATTACCGTTGTAGGTGCAGGTGGTAATCGCGACAAAGGTAAGCGCCCTATCATGGCGAAAGAGGCAGCCAAAGGGAGTGATAAGGTAATCATTACCTCAGACAACCCACGCTTCGAGGAGCCTCAAGATATTATTAACGATATGTTGGCAGGGCTTGATGCCAAAGACATGGATAAGACGATAAGTATCGTTGACCGCAAGGAAGCCATTCGCACAGCCTGTATGCTGGCACAAAAAGGCGATGTGATATTGGTGGCAGGAAAAGGGCATGAGGACTACCAAGAAATCAAAGGTGTGAAACATCATTTTGACGATCGTGAGGTACTGAGAGAATTGTTTAAAATCTAAATCTTTGCTTATAGGATGTTATACTTTTTGTTTGATTGGCTGAAAGAGATGGATTTCCCTGGAGCAGGAGTATTCGGATATACTTCCTTCAGGGCATTGATGGCGGTGATTCTGTCATTACTTATATCCAGTATTTGGGGTACTAAGTTTATCCAGCTGTTGAAGAGGAAACAAATCACGGAGACGCAACGCAGTGCCGACATCGACCCGTTTGGCGTGAATAAAGTGGGCGTACCCAGTATGGGGGGTGTCATCATTATCTTTGCCATCCTGATACCTTGTTTGCTATTGGGCAAACTGAGCAATATTTATATGATCCTGATGCTCATTACCACTATCTGGTTGGGTGCCTTAGGCTTTGCCGACGACTATATCAAGATCTTCAAGCGCGATAAGGAAGGCTTACACGGCAAATTCAAAATTATCGGTCAAGTCGGTTTAGGCTTTATCGTGGGTCTTACGCTTTACTTGAGTCCACAGGTGGTAATACGTCAAAACATTGAGCTATCCAGACCTGGACAGGAAAAAGTGGTTGTTCATGCCGCTAAAGAAATCAAGGCCACACAGACAACCATCCCATTCTTCAAGAGCAACAACCTTGACTATGCCGATATTGTGGGCTTCTTGGGTGACTATGCACAAACGGGTGGTTGGATTTTGTTCGTGCTGATGACCATCATTGTAGTAACAGCAGTCTCCAATGGCGCCAACCTTAACGACGGTATGGATGGAATGGCTACTGGAAACTCGGCCATCATAGGTGTTACGCTGGGCATCTTAGCCTATGTGTCATCGCACATAGAGTTTGCCACCTATCTTAACATAATGTATATTCCTGGCTCTGAAGAGTTGGTAGTATATATCCTGGCATTTGTGGGTGCATTGATAGGCTTCTTGTGGTATAATGCTTATCCCGCACAAGTATTTATGGGTGATACTGGCAGTTTGACTATTGGTGGTATCATCGCCGTAATTGCCATTATCATCCACAAAGAGTTACTGGTACCTATCCTTTGTGGTGTGTTCTTAGTAGAAAACTTGTCGGTCATCTTGCAGCGTTATTACTACAAAGCTGGAAAGAAAAAAGGTGTAAAACAAAGATTATTCAAACGCACACCAATCCACGATCATTTCAGAACAGGCATGAATCTGGTTGAACAAGGATGCAGCGTGAAATTCCAGAAGCCTGAGCAATTGTTGCACGAGGCAAAAATAACTGTTAGATTTTGGATTGTGACGATTGTATTGGCAGCCATTACAATCATTACCTTGAAGATTCGTTAATTATGAAGAGAATAGTTGTATTAGGAGCAGGCGAAAGTGGAACAGGTGCTGCTGTTCTGGCCAAAGTGAAAGGGTTTGAGACGTTCGTTTCAGACATGTCATCCATTAAGCCAAAATACCAAGAGTTATTAAACCAATATGGCATTGAATGGGAAGAAGGACATCACACGGAAGAGAAAATTCTCAATGCCGATGAAGTAGTGAAAAGTCCGGGTATTCCCGAAACAGCACCCATCATTGTGAAGTTAAAGCAGCAAGGCACTCCCATTATCTCTGAGATTGAGTTAGCAGGCAGATATACCCATGCGAAGATGGTGTGCATAACTGGTTCTAACGGCAAGACCACAACCACCTCTTTAATATACCATATTTTTAAGAATGCAGGGTTGAATGTGGGTTTGGCTGGTAACATTGGCAATAGTTTGGCGCTGCAGGTAGCAACTGAGCAACACGACTATTATGTAATTGAATTGAGTTCCTTCCAGTTGGACAACATGTATGATTTCCGTGCCAATATAGCTATTCTGCTGAATATCACACCCGATCACCTTGATCGCTACGACTTCAAGATGCAGAACTATGTGGACTCAAAGATGAGAATTACACAGAACCAGACAGAAGAGGATGCCTTTATCTTTTGGAAAGACGACCCTATCGTAGCCAAGGAATTGGAGAAATACGGTCTCAAAGCCCAACTATATCCTTTCTCAGCCATCAAGGAGGAAGGGGCAATCGCCTATGCTGACGAGGGAGAGGTGATTTTCAAAAAGCCGATGGACTTCAACATGGAGCAGGAGAAACTGGCTCTAAGAGGGGTTCACAATCTCTATAACTCTTTGGCGGCAGGTATCTCTGCAAGTGTGGCTGGCATCAGCAAGGAAAACATCCGCCAAGCATTGAGCGACTTCAAAGGAGTGCCTCATCGCTTGGAATATATAACTACCATACGTGGCGTAAAGTTCATCAATGACTCAAAAGCCACTAATGTCAATGCATGCTGGTATGCCCTTCAGAGTATGACCACCAAGACCGTGCTGATCTTAGGAGGTACCGACAAAGGTAACGACTATACAGAGATCGAGGATTTGGTGAGAGAAAAATGTGTGGGCTTGGTATATTTAGGCGTTGATAATGAGAAGCTACATAAGAGTTTCGACCATCTTGGCATTCCAGTCGCAGATATCCATACAGGCATGAAGGATGCTGTGAATGCTGCTTTCAAAATGGCCAACATAGGCGATACTGTATTGCTGAGTCCTTGTTGTGCCAGCTTCGATTTGTTCAAGAACATGGCCGACAGAGGCAACCAATTTAGAGAATACGCAATGGCATTATAAACATGAACCTGATTAACTCCATATTCAAAGGCGACAAAGTCATCTGGATGATTTTCCTGATGCTCTGTCTGATTTCCATCACTGAGGTGTTTAGCGCATCCAGCACTTTGACCTATGGGAGCCAAAGCCATTGGGGACCCATCACCCAACACAGCATCCTTTTGATGTTTGGTGTGTTTATCGTATGGTTCATGCACAGCATCCCCTACAAATGGTTTCGCGTCTTTGCCTACCCTCTGTTGCTGGGATCTGTAATCATGCTGATGGTGGTCATGCTGATGGGCTTTATCTCTGGCGATCGTGTTAACGGTGCTGCCCGCTGGCTTACCTTCTTTGGTGTTGCTTTCCAACCCTCGGAATTGGCAAAGATGTCGGTAATCATCCTCACAGCAGCTTTCCTGTCGAAAGGTCAGACCGAAGACGGAGCCAGTCCGCAAGCATTCAAGTGGATTTTGGGCATCACGTTCTTCGTTTGTGCCCTCATCGTACCGGAGAACTACTCCACAGGTGCCTTGCTATTTGCCACTGTATTCCTGATGATGATTATCGGTCGCATACAATGGAGAAAGATTTTAATGCTGGGTGGATCTTTGGCAGCCATCGTGTTGTTATTTGTGAGTTTCCTACGCTTTACACCAGACAATACTTTGGAGCAGATTCCTATGGGGCACCGTTTCACCACTGTAAAGCACCGTCTCATGAACTTTGGAGAAGAAAGAGTACCAGCGGCAAAATACGACATTCAAGGTGACGGAGCTCAAGTAGCCCATGCCCGTATCGCCATAGCCACCAGTAATGTGGTGGGCAAAGGACCAGGTAACTCTGTTGAACGCGATTTCCTATCTCAGGCTTACTCCGACTTCATTTTTGCCATTATAATAGAGGAATTGGGCCTAATAGGTGGAATCTTCGTTGTTTTTCTGTATATTTGCCTATTGATTCGAACGGGAAAGATAGCCCAGAAATGCGATAGGACATTTCCCGCATTTCTGGTGTTGGGCATCGCCTTGCTGTTAGTAATGCAAGCTACGTTTAATATGTGTGTAGCCGTAGGACTTGTTCCTGTCACAGGACAACCCTTGCCACTTATAAGTAAGGGTGGAACCTCTACCTGGATCAATTGCGCTTACATTGGCATGATTCTTAGTGTGAGTAGATATACTGCCAAGTTGGAAGAAGAAAAAGAGGCTATGGCAGAAGCCGCTGCACAGATAAGTGAGCCGATAGAAGTTATGGAGGAAGAGAGCGAGCCGGAAGAGATTCCTGTAAGTGAGGCACAAACTGCTTTTGAGCCTGACATGAAAGAGGCAAACGATGACACATTGATGGAATAGAGAATAAAGCAAGGTTTTGATAATATGAAGAAAGCGATGGACAACGGAAAGGCACCAAGGGTAATCATTAGTGGTGGTGGCACAGGAGGACATATATTCCCTGCTGTATCCATAGCCAATGCCATCAAGGAGCTGCGCCCCGAAGCAGAGATACTGTTTGTGGGTGCTGAAGGAAGAATGGAGATGCAGCGAGTGCCTGAAGCAGGCTATCGCATCATTGGTTTACCGATTGCTGGCTTCGACAGAAAACACCTTTGGAAAAATATAGCTGTTTTGGTAAAGATTGCTCGCAGTCAATGGAAAGCACGTAGCATCATTAAAGAGTTCAAACCTGACATCGCCGTCGGTGTAGGAGGTTTCGCCAGTGGTCCTACGCTGAAGACAGCCTCTATGATGGGCATCCCTACCCTGCTTCAGGAGCAAAACTCATACGCTGGTGTCACCAACAAACTGCTGGCTCAAAAAGCCGCAAAGATTTGTGTGGCCTACGAAGGTATGGAAAAATTCTTCCCAGCCGATAAGATAATCATGACGGGCAATCCCGTACGACAAAACCTGTTTGCCCACCAATATTCGAAAGCTGAGGCATTACAGGCTTTCGGCTTTTCCGATACGAAGAAGACCATCCTGATCTTAGGAGGCAGTTTGGGTGCCAGAACCATCAACCAGACACTGATGGGAGCCATCGAAACCATCAAGGCTAACTCTGACATCCAGTTTATTTGGCAGACTGGTAAGATTTATATTGATGATATCAGGCATCAATTACAAGGTCAGGACATCCCTAACCTATATGTTACCGACTTCATCAAAGAAATGGACAAGGCTTATGCAGCAGCCAACTTGGTTATTTCGAGGGCAGGAGCAGGTTCAATATCTGAATTTTGCCTATTGGAAAAACCTGTCATCCTGGTGCCTTCACCTAATGTAGCCGAAGACCACCAGACGAAGAACGCCTTAGCTTTGTCAACCAAAGATGCAGCTATCTATGTGAAAGATGCTGAGGCACAAGAGAAATTGATACCTGTTGCCTTAAAAACAGTCAGAGATGATGATAAATTAGCATCATTGCAACAGAACATCGCCAAATTGGCTTTACCCGACTCTGCCAAGATCATAGCGCAGGAAGTATTAAAACTGATAGGGAAATGAAAAGAATTGAAGATATAAAAGCTGTGTATTTCGTAGGCGCTGGAGGCATTGGCATGAGTGCGCTGATACGCTACTTCCTTTCTAAAGGCAAGGTAGTGGCAGGTTATGACCGCACTCCCTCCGAGCTGACCAAGCGACTGATAGAAGAAGGGGCACAGATTCATTACGAAGAGGATGTGAACCTCATACCACAGGCTTGTCGCGACAAGGAGACCACTTTGGTGGTTTATACTCCTGCCATTCCTCACGATCATGCCGAACTGTGCTACTTCAACAACAATGGATTTGAGGTGAAGAAACGCTCACAGGTGCTGGGTCTTATTACCCACGACAGCAAGGGGCTCTGTGTAGCAGGCACCCACGGCAAGACCACCACCTCAACTATGTTGGCACACCTGTTGTTTCAGTCACATGTGGGTTGCACAGCCTTCTTAGGAGGTATCTCAAAGAACTACGGCACCAACCTGTTACTCTCAGCCACCAGTCCATTCACTGTGATTGAGGCAGATGAGTTCGACCGTTCATTCCACTGGCTATCACCTTATATGAGTGTGGTAACAGCCACCGACCCTGATCATTTGGATATCTATGGCACCTACGAGGCTTATTTGGAAAGTTTCCGTCACTATACCAGTCTGATACAGCCAGGTGGTGTATTACTGATACACACGGGATTGGCATTGAAGCCTAATGTTCAGGAAGGCGTTAAGGTGTTTACTTATGCCCGACATGAGGGTGACTTCCACGCTACCAACGAACGTATTGGCAATGGTGAGATTTTCATCGACTTCATAGGGCCTGACGTGGAGATTAAGGACATCCAGTTGGGTGTGCCTATGAGCATCAATATAGAAAATGGAGTCGCAGCTATGGCATTGGCACATCTTAATGGCGTTACTGACGAAGAGATTCGCGAGGGCATGAAGAGCTTTGCAGGTGTTGACCGCAGATTCGACTTCAAGCTGAAGAACGATAAAATAGCGTTACTCAGCGACTATGCCCACCACCCGGCAGAGATTGCACAGAGTGCTAAATCTATCCGCGAATTATATGCCGACAGAAAGATTACGGCAGTGTTCCAGCCTCATTTATATACACGCACACGTGATTTATATAAGGAGTTTGCAGTAGCGTTGTCATTATTCGATGAGGTTATCCTCACCGAAATCTACCCTGCACGTGAAGAGCCCATCCCAGGTGTTACGAGCAAGTTGATTTACGATTTGTTGCGACCGGGCATAGAGAAAACCCTCTGTCAGAAAAACGAAGTGGCACAATTGCTGGCACAAGGAGGACGACAGGTAGTCATCATCTTGGGTGCAGGCGATTTGGACAACAAGATGGACGAATTTAAATACATATTGGAGCAAGCATGAGCATTAAAATGAGAATACTGCTATCTTTGGTGATGCTACTGATCATCGCTTATCTCTGCACCGCCTTCACCGTCTTCAACAAAAAGCCGGTAGGGGTGAAGTGTACCGAGATAGAAGTAACCACCAAAGATTCCACATTCTCCGACTTGTTCACTGCACGTAGCATCACCGACATCCTAAAGCAGAAGAAGCTAAACCCTATTGGCAAAGACATTGATAGCATAAATACTTTGCTCTTGGAACGAGAACTCTGTCAGAACCCGTTGATTGACAATGTGGAATGCTACAAAACACCCAGTGGGAAGATACGCGTTGACATTAGTCAAAAAACCCCTGTGCTGCGAGTGTTCAACGGCTATGGCGAGAACTTTCTCGTGGACAACAAAGGCAGCATCATGCCTATAGTGGCCAGCAATGCCTTCCATTTGCCAGTGGTAACGGGACAAGCGTCCAAATCTTTCTGCACCAGCAAACTGTATGAGTTGGGTATTTTTCTCCAGAAAGATGCCTTCTGGAGGGCGCAAGTAGAGCAAATCAATGTGGTGGCAGGTGGCAACATAGAGATTGTGCCTCGGGTAGGCGACCATATCATCTATTTAGGTCAGCTTAACGACTACGAGAAGAAACTGCGCCGTGTTGAGAAATTCTATATCAAAGCGCTTAACAAGATTGGTTGGAACAAATATGAACGCATCAATGTGGAACTGAGCAATCAGATTATTTGTACGAAGAGAAAATAAAACTTTATATATATATGGCAACAACAGAATTTATTGCGGCTATTGAATTAGGGTCATCCAAGATTACCGGAATAGCCGGTAAGCGTGATACCGATGGCAGCATCTCCGTGCTGGCCTTCGCACAGGAAGACGCCACACAATTTGTGCATAAAGGTGTGATATTCAATATCGATAAAGCCGCAACTGCACTTAGTGACATTATTATAAAGCTGGAGACCCAGCTTCGTAATTCTACTATCGCCAAAGTATATGTTGGTATTGGAGGCAGGAGTTTGCGTACGGTTGAGAACAAGGTGAGCCGCATTGTTGAGGGTGAGGAGAAGATTTCAGAAGAGTTGATTTTCTCTATCAGTGATGAAAACCTGGCATTCCCTTATGATGAGTACGACATCCTGGATGTAGAACCACAGGAATACAATATCGACAACCGTTTAGTAGCCGACCCTGTGGGGGTAGCAGGTAAGGACATCACAGCCCGCTTCCTCAACATTGTGGCCAAGAAGATGGTAAAGAAGAATCTGGAACTGTCGTTACAGCAAGGCCATGTTAAAGTTGCCGAATTGATACTGGCCCCTAAAGCACTGGCCAATGCTGTTCTCACCGAGTCCGACCGCCGTCTGGGTTGCGCTTTGGTGGATATTGGTGCCGAGACCACTACCGTAAGCATCTACAAGAACAATATCTTGCGTTACCTCACCGTCATCCCACTGGGTAGCGGCAATATCACACAAGACATCGCTTCACTGCAAATGGCAGATGAAGATGCAGAACAGTTTAAGGTACTCTACGGCGATGCGATGGTGGCTGAGGAAGATATCGACAAGAGCGAGGAATATGTGCTGGACAACGGTCATACCCTCTCGAAAGAACTGTTGGGCGACATTGTTTCAGCCCGTGCTGAAGAGATTCTTGTCAATGTATGGAACCAGATTCAGTTATCTGGCTATCAGGACAAATTAACGGCGGGAGTATTCTTCACCGGTGGTGGCAGCAACCTCAAAAACACAGAGGAAGTCTTCAAGAGAATCTGCCGCGACGACCGCATGAAAATCAAGACCATTAAGTTTATCGCCGATGTAGTGAGAGGTTATGGCAACGATGTCAAACGCAACGGAACCCTATGCACCCTGTTTGGTTTACTGTTAGCAGGCAAGGAAAACTGCAGTGAAGACAAGCCCGAACCTGTAGAGGAAAAATTTGAGATTCCAGTGTCTGGACAGGTGGACATGTTTGCAAACGATAAAGACTTGAAAGAGCAGGAAGCCAAGATATTGGCCGACAAAGCTGCTGAGGAAGAGCGTCTGCGTCAACTTAGAGAAAGTGAAGAAGAAAAAATACGCAGAGCAGAAGAGGCTGAACGCAAACGTAAGGAACGTGAGCGTAATAAGAACAGTTTCTTCTCCCGTGTCAAGAAAGGATTTGACAATCTATCGGGCGAGCTGTTTGGCTCAGAGGACACCAGTGATACCATGAACTAAAGAAAAATAACCATTATGGAAAATATAGTACACTTCGAATTCAATTCTGACCCCAACGAGACCCCTAAAATCATCAAGGTCATCGGTGTGGGTGGCGGTGGTGGCAACGCCGTAAAACACATGTATCAGGAAGGTATCCATGATGTTACCTTCGCCCTCTGCAATACCGACTTGCAGGCATTGCGCCAGTCGGAGATTCCCATCAAGATACAGTTGGGTCCAAAAACCACCCAAGGTTTGGGTGCTGGCAACGACCCCAAGGTAGCCCGTGAAGCAGCCGAAGAAAGCATTGATGACATCCGCAACCTACTCAACGACGGCACCCAGATGGTGTTTGTCACTGCAGGCATGGGAGGCGGAACAGGTACTGGTGCTGCTCCAGTAGTGGCTCGTATAGCCAAAGAGATGGACAAGTTGACCGTAGGTATTGTTACCATCCCATTCCTCTTCGAGAAGAACCGCAAGATAATGCAGGCGCTCGAGGGCGTGGAAGAGATGCAGAAGAATGTAGATGCTCTGCTGGTCATTAACAACGAACGTCTGCGCGAAATCTATACCGATGGTATTACCACCATGCGTGAAGCTTTTGCCAAAGCTGATGATATCCTATCTGTTGCCACCAAGAGCATTGCCGAGATGATTACGATGGAAGGTAATATCAACCTCGACTTCCGCGATGTGAAAAAAATCCTCAAGGACGGTGGTGTGGCCATCATGTCAACAGGTATTGCCAGTGGCGAACGTCGTCTGAAACATGCTATTGATGACGCTTTGAAGTCACCGTTGCTCAACGATAACGACATTTCCAAAGCCAAGAAGATTCTGTTCAACATTTCTTGGTGCCAAGAATCACCATTGCTCATCGAAGAGACCAACGAAATCGATAGCTTCATGGAAAGCCTCGACAAGAACATTGAAGTAATCTGGGGTGAGGCAGAAGACCCCTCATTGGGCAAAAACGTAAAATTCACCGTATTGGCCACTGGATTTGGGTCATCCAGCATCCCTGGTATGGAGCAACTGCAACAGCAACGTACAAAAGAAGAACTGGAAGCACAAGAGGAACGTGAGGCACAGGAGCAGGAGCGTATCGACCGCATCTATGGTCGCAACACGCAGAAGAAACGTCCTCACCACTTACCATACATCTTCAATGCCAATGACTTCGACAACGATGAACTCATACAGGCGGTAGAGAACAGTCCAACCTACCTGCGCAACCGCACCACCCTCAACCAATTGAAGGAGAAATCGGCAGAGGTTGCAAAGTCCGTTGAGGAAACGCCAGTCGATGATGATGGCATCATTCACTTTGG
>JAGCCV010000033.1 GCA_017651505.1 Bacteroidaceae bacterium
ATAGTCTTTGATATAGCCACTGTTACGGTCCTCCATTTTAGAATCCAATTTGGCATTATTAAAGCCGGCATCGCTTATCATCACAGCAGAGAAGAACTGGTTCTTGAAAGCCACCCATGTCAGAGGCTCATTCACCTCTTCGTGGTCTTCTCCACTGGCTGACATCTCCTCTACGTCATCAGCTGTCTTGTAAGTCAGCTGAGCCAGGCGGTTCTCATAGGTGTAACCCTTCTCAATCTGGCGAGCTCGCTGTTTCCATTCAATGTCGATATGGTTGTTACTGGAAGCCAGTTTGCCATTCATGCCCACAGCTTGGATGCTCAAGTCCACCAGATAGGTGTCAGGATGCATGGTGTAGGTAAAGTCAACGTAGCTTTCTTCTGAAGCTTTCAGGCGCATCGTTACAGCCTGCTCACTTTTGTTGATGGGAGTGAAGTAGTAATCGCTGGTCTCAATAGCACCTTGGGCATTATACAGCAAATAGTTGAGCGAGACGTCCTTGTCCTCAAACAGGGTAACAGGAGTAACCTTGTCCTGACTCATATACTCTTTCAGCGTAGCGGAATAGAGGCTACCACCTTTGGTATTGAGGGTCAGCTTGGCCAAATTGTTCTCTATGCTTACCAACTCAGAAGTACCTTGTGTGGCGGCGAAAAACAATGAAGCTGAGTCTTTGGCTGCAGTAGCACGCTCGTTGGCCAAAGCAGCTTCGGCCTTAGCCTGCAATTCAGCAGCACGTTGCTGTACTTGTGCTATAGAATCATAATACTGCTGTTGAGCAGCGAGTTGTTCTTGTGACGGACGGCTCAGGTAGCTGAAAACAATCAATACGAGGAATATCAGCGCCATGCCGGTAATGGTATTTTTATCCATTTTTTAATCCGATTATATTAATAAATATAGGTATGTTAATGCCGTTTTCCGACAATTTAGCTGCAAAAGTAATAAATAATGACCGAAGTGCCTAAAGAAAGCTGATTTTTTTCGATATTCTTGCTTGATTAAGTTATTAACATTATCTTTGCAATAAGTATAACCATTAAATAATTTGAGTTGAACTATGAAAAAGAAATATCTGTCACTGCTGTGTGTAGTCGCATTTTTATCGGTTTCATCGACTTGGGCGATTATTCCTGTCAATAGTTATAGTCCCATTGACAGTCCGATGCCATCGGAAACAGTAAAAGTGAAGCAGTTGCCAAATTTATTGGGAAAGTATTTCTTCCAAAGACAAACACCTACTGAAAAAAAGAATGTCTATAAAAACGATACTGTTTCATTCTTGTATGATAAGTATATATCTGTTTTAGATTCGTTGAATAATCCTGAGACACCGCAACGCTATATCCCTGTTGACCCCGACTACTATCGGTTGTTTGTTCCCTCCACTTATTATAAGTCATCAATTGCCCAGTTATCTACTGTTGAAACAAAGGCTTTGCTACCCGAAAAGAAATCTTCTCTTATTGATGAATCCTTCTTCATAGACAAGGATCAGTTCACTGCCAAAGAGCGTGTTAATAAGGTAGTTGACAAAGCTTTGATGAATTTATACTTAAACAATCCCGAAGCTGTTGTCTTTACGGAAGATGAATTAGACGCTGCTGGTGTTTTTGTGGATAGCATAGAGTCGGAAGAAGTAACTAATATCAATATTGCCAAGCGCGAAATGATGGATGTGCTTACTTCTAATTCTCCATTAGATTTGGAACAGGAAGCTGAGGTGGAGTTGCGCAAGCCAAAGTTCTGGACAGTAGCTGGAAATGGCTCATTGCAGTTCTCACAACACTATTTGTCGGACAACTGGTACAAGGGTGGTGTGAGCAGTGTTTCCATGATTGGTACTTTACAGCTGTCAGCCAACTATAATGATAAGGAGAAGGTGCAGTGGGAGAACCTCTTGGACGCTAAATTGGGATTAGCTTCCACACCTTCTGACCAGGTTCACAAGTATCTTACCAATACCGATCAGTTGCGCATTTTCAGCAAATTAGGTGTTCAGGCTGCCAAGAATTGGTACTACACTATCTCTGCTGAGTTTAAGACGCAGTTTATCAATGGCTACAAATCTAATGACCCAACGTTGATATCAACCTTCCTGGCACCTGCTGATTTAACAGTGGCATTAGGTATGGATTACAAGAAAAAGACAGATAAATATACCTTTTCATTGTTGCTTGCACCTCTCAACTGGACCATGCGCTATATTGGAAGCGATAAGGTGGATGAAACCACTTACGGACTTGACCCAGGAAAACATGTAAAACATAACTTTGGTTCTCAAATTCAGCCAACTATTACATGGAACATTGCCAAAAACATCACATTAGAGTCTCGTCTCGACTACCTTACCAGTTACAAATGGGTACGTATAGAGTGGGAGAATACGCTTAACTTGGCCATTAACAGATTCCTTTCTACAAAAGTGTATGTGCATGCTCGCTACGACGATAGTGCAACACCATTGAATGGCAGTACGAGTTATTTCCAGTTGAGTGAGTTGCTTAGCTTCGGATTGAGTTATAGCTGGTAAAGAATAAAAATATTTTGTCCTTACAAAAATATACACTATTTTTGCAGTGGAAATTATCAACAAAAAACAATAATCCCATGAAAGAAGATGTAGTGAAGCACAGCGGAATAGTGCAGAAGATAGAAAGAAACTTCTTGCAAGTGAAAATAGTGCAGACCACATCCTGCTCATCGTGCAGTATTAAAAGTCACTGTACGTCAGCAGAATCTAAAGAGCATCTTATTGATGTATATGACAAAGAGGCCGATCAATATCATGTGGGAGAAGAGGTGTGGATTATGGCTTCTACCAGTATGAGCCGTCTGGCTGTATGGTATGGCTATTTGTTGCCGTTGATTATTCTTATGGTATCTGTGGTAGGTCTGTCAAAATGGTGGGGCAATGACAGTGAGCTGTCGGTAGCACTATATTCCTTAGCTTGTGTGGCTATCTACTATCTGTTGCTGTACTTCTTTGGCAAGAACAAAATGAAAAAGACCTTTAGGTTTGCCATTTTGAAAAAGAACTGATAAAGCGAATATAACAACAACTTAATAAAAACTAACTAATTTTATGAATGTAATTCTGATAGCAGTAATTTCTATAGGAGTTATAGCATTGGTGGCATCACTGGTGCTTTATGTGGCTTCTAAGAAGTTTGCTGTGTACGAAGACCCGCGTATCGCTAAGGTAGCCGAGCTGTTGCCTCAGGCCAACTGTGGCGGTTGCGGTTATCCTGGTTGTAGCGGTTTGGCGAGTGCCATCGTGAAAGCTGGCTCTTTGGAAGGTAAATCCTGTCCTGTAGGAGGTCAGCCAGTGATGGAGAAAGTGGCAGCCGTGATGGGACTTGTGGCAGATACCAAAGAACCCATGGTGGCTGTGGTACGTTGTAATGGTACCTGTGCCAACCGTCCTCGCATCAACCAGTATGACGGTGTGAAGAGCTGTGCTATTGCAGCTGCGCTTTATGGTGGTGAAACGAGTTGTAGCTATGGCTGTGTGGGTTTTGGTGACTGCACCATGGTCTGTAAGTTTGATGCGATCCACATTAACCCAGAAACTGGCTTGCCTGAAGTTGATGATGAAAAGTGTACTGCCTGCGGAGCCTGCTCTAAGGCTTGCCCTAAGGGAATTATAGAGCTGCGCAAGAAAGGTGTGAAGAACCGTCGTGTATATGTTCGTTGTGTCAATAAAGATAAAGGAGCTCTCACTCGTAAAGCCTGTACCGTTGGTTGCATAGGTTGTGGCAAATGTGAAAAGACATGTCCATTTGGTGCCATAACTGTTACTAACAACGTGGCTTATCTTGATTACAATAAGTGTAAGACGTGTCGCAAGTGTGTTGAGGTTTGTCCAACCCATGCGATTATCGACCTCAACTTCCCTCCAAGACCCGCGAAGTCAGCAGCTGATGTTGCTAAGCCCGCTACTCAAGTAGAGGCTGACGTTACAGCTAAACCTGCTGTTAAGCTTAGTGCTTCATCCATAGCTGCTTTGTTGCCTCAAGCCAATTGTGGCGCATGCGGATTTGATGATTGTCCTGCTTTTGCAGCTGCCATTGTGAAAGATGGCGGTATTGGTAATAAATCATGTTCTGTAGGAGGAGAGGAAGTGATGGCTAAGATTGCCGATGCCCTGAAGGCTGCCCCGGCAGAAGCGCCAAAAGCCCCTGAAGCTGCTCCTTTGACTGAGAAATCCGCAATTGCCAAGGTGGCTACTTGTGCTTTCGAACAGGTGAACATAGCTGCCCATCCAAAGGTTGATGTAGTAGCTAAGATTGCGGCTCAGGCGTTGGAGAATGCTGCCAAGCATCCGGTTAAGGCAGATACTCCTGTGGTTGACGTTACACCGTTAGTGCCTGTTAAAACAACAGGTCTGGTGGCTGTAAAACGCCAGGTTAAGACCCAGGAAGAAGCTGTAGCTGTGGTTGAGAAAATCGCATCTACATTATTATAATACAAGGAAATAAATAGAAGAATAAAATAATATGTTGAAGACATTTTCAATCGGAGGAGTTCATCCTCACGGAAATAAACTTTCAGCAGGTCAGCCCATCGTCAAGGCTGCCATTCCAGCCAAGGTCGCCATCTTGTTGGGACAGCACATTGGCGCACCCGCCAAGCCCATCGTGAATAAGGGTGATACGGTGAAGGTAGGACAGAAGATTGCAGAGCCTGGTGGCTTCGTCTCAGCTGCTATCCACTCATCTGTCAGTGGAAAGGTCTCAAAGATTGACAACATTATTGATGCCAGTGGCTATTCTAAACCTGCTATCTTCATTGATGTAGAGGGGGATGAGTGGCTTGAGAGCATTGATCGTTCTGACACGTTGGTAAAAGAGTGCACACTCACTCCAGAAGAGATTAACAAGAAAGTGACCGAGATGGGTATTGTTGGTTTGGGTGGCGCTTGCTTCCCAACTCAGGTGAAACTCTCTCCACCTCCTGCTTTCAAACCAGAGTGTGTGGTGATTAATGGTGCGGAATGTGAGCCATATCTTACAGCTGACCATCGTTTGATGCTGGAACATGCCCCTGAAATCGTGGTAGGTGTGAGCATCCTCATGAAGTCTATGCGTGTGAATAAGGCATACATTGGCGTGGAGAACAATAAACCAGATGCTATTGCAGCCTTGGAAAATGCTGCCAAAGATTTCTCTGGTATCGAGATTGTGCCACTCAAGATGAAATATCCACAAGGAGGTGAGAAACAACTTATTCAAGCCATTACCAACAAATACGTTGGTAGTGGAGCGTTGCCTATCTCTACGGGCGCCTTGGTGCAGAATGTAGGTACTGCCTTCGCTGTTTATGAGGCTGTACAGAAAAACAAGCCATTGTTTGAACGCGTGGTAACTGTTACGGGCAAGTCGGTTAAACAGCCAGGCAACTTTTTGGCACGTATTGGTACACCTATCCAACAGCTGATTGATGCATGTGGCGGTTTACCAGAAGACACAGGCAAGATTATCAGTGGCGGTCCTATGATGGGTAAGGCACTGGTTAACACCGAGGTGCCAACCGCCAAGGGTACGTCTGGAATCACCATATTAAATAAGAAGGATGCCATGCGTGGTGAACCGATGCCTTGTATCCGTTGCGCCAAGTGCGTAAGTGCCTGTCCTATGGGTTTGGAACCATACCTCATGGCACAGTTGGCTGAGCATGCTGAATTCGAGAGATTAGAGAAAGAAGACATTATGGACTGCTTGAGTTGCGGCGCTTGCCAGTTCACCTGTCCTGCCAATCGTCCGTTGCTGGATTATATCAGCTTGGGCAAGGCAAGGGTAGGAGCTATCATTCGTGCCCGCAGCACAAAAAAATAATCTAAAATGGAAAATAAGTTATTAGTATCACTTTCACCCCACGATCATGCCAATGATAGTGTGCAGAAGAATATGTATGGTGTGCTCATAGCACTTATACCTGCTTTTCTCGTGTCACTCATCGCCTTTGGCATTGGCGCATTGGTGGTTACTGCCGTATCGGTAGCAGCCTGTGTGTTCTTTGAGTGGGCCATCAGCAAGTATATCTTGAAACGCGAACGCCTCACCATCACTGATGGCTCTGCCATTATCACTGGTGTGTTACTGGCGTTCAACCTGCCATCCAACCTGCCGATATGGATTATCATAATAGGTGCCCTGTTTGCCATTGGTGTGGGCAAGATGTCGTTTGGCGGTTTGGGTTGCAACCCATTCAACCCAGCGCTGGCAGGCCGTATCTTCCTGCTGATTTCTTTCCCTGTGCAGATGACCTCATGGCCACAAGCGGGACAGTTGATGTCATACACCGACGCTGTAACAGGAGCAACACCACTGTCATTGATGAAACAGGCTGTAAATGGTAATCCAGCTGCTTTGGGCGACTTGCCAGATGCATTAGGTATGTTGTTAGGTAACAATATGGGTGGTTCTTTAGGTGAGGTCAGTGCGTTGGCATTGCTTCTTGGTGGCGCCTATATGCTGTGGAAAAAAATCATCACTTGGCACATCCCTGTGTCAATACTCGCTACGGTACTTGTGTTTGCCGGTGTGATGTATTTGGTAGATCCAACAGTTTATCCTTCACCAGAGTACCATTTGCTTAGTGGTGGTTTGATGCTCGGTGCCATCTTCATGGCTACTGATTATGTGACCTCGCCGATGACTCATCGCGGACAGCTGATTTACGGTGTTTGCATCGGTCTCATCACGATGGTTATACGTTTCTGGGGCTCCTATCCAGAAGGTATGTCGTTCGCCATCTTCATCATGAATGCATTCGTTCCACTTATTAATACGTATGTTAAACCTCAAAGATTCAGCAGTAGGGCTGTCAGTGTAAAGAAATGAAGAAATTAGAATCATCATTAAAGAATATGGTGTTGGTGCTTACGGGCATTACAATCATCTGTGTAGGTCTGCTGGCTGCCATGAACGAGGTGACCAAAGAGCCTATCGCCGCTGCTAACGCCAAAACGCTGAGCGATGCGGTGAATGCCGTTGTTCCTGGCTTTGACAATAATCCTATTCAGGAAATGAAAATACAGGAAGTCAATGGCGTGTCATATAAGATTTATCCTGCCATGAAGGGTGGTGAGTATATTGGTGCTGCTGTAGAAAGTACAGTGATGGGCTTTGGTGGCGATCTCACTATCCTTGTTGGGTTCAACAAAGACGGTCAGATTAACGACTATTCTTTATTGAATCATGCTGAGACACCAGGTTTGGGCGCAAAGGCTGACACTTGGTTCAAGAAAGGCAACAAAGGGGATATCACAGGTAAGAGCCCTAAGAATGGTGCTCTGACAGTAAGCAAGGATGGCGGTCAAATAGATGCCATCACGGCTTCTACCATTACATCACGTGCCTTCTTGAGGGCTGTTAATGCTGCCTATACCGCATTCTCTGGTCAGCAGGTTGATGGTGCTACTGGAGCCACTCAGCAGGTTGATGGAGCCACCAGTGCCACTCAGCAGGCAACCAGTCAAGTTATTGTTTCATCCGACACCGCCAAGGGTGCCGCTAATTAATAGGAGGGTAGAGAATTATGAGTAACCTGAAAGTTTTGATAAACGGTATCGTCAATGAAAACCCTACCTTCGTGTTGATGTTGGGTATGTGTCCTACATTGGGCACTACCTCCAGTGCCATTAATGGTATGTCGATGGGCTTAGCTACTGCCTTCGTACTGATTTGTTCTAACACCGTGATTGCAGCTGTCAAGAATGTTATCCCTAATATGGTGCGCATTCCTTCGTTCATTGTTATCATCGCCTCTTTTGTAACGTTGCTGCAGATGGTGATGCAGGCCTACGTGCCTGATTTGTATAAGACATTGGGCTTGTTTATCCCACTTATCGTGGTGAATTGTATCGTATTAGGCCGAGCAGAGGCATTCGCTTCTAAAAACGGCCCAGTGTCATCGTTCTTCGATGGTGTAGGCATAGGCTTAGGCTTCACTTTGGCACTCACACTTTTGGGCGCTGTGCGTGAGCTGTTAGGTACTGGTAAGATGTTTAACCTTTCTCTCATTCCTGAAGATTATGGCATGTTGCTCTTTGTGCTGGCTCCCGGAGCTTTCATTGCACTGGACTATCTTTGCGCCATTGTCAATAGAATCAGAGAAACAAAATAATGATGGATTATGGAACTATTATTAATAATCATAGCGGCAATATTTGTCAACAACATCGTATTCTCGCAGTTTTTGGGCATCTGTCCGTTCTTAGGTGTATCGAAGAAGATTGATACTGCTTTGGGCATGAGTGCTGCTGTGGCGTTTGTACTTACATTAGCCACTATCGTGACTTATCTCATCCAGAAGTATGTTCTTGATGCTTTCGAACTGCAGTATTTGCAGACCATCACTTTCATCTTGGTTATTGCATCGTTGGTGCAGATGTTGGAGATTGTGCTGAAAAAGGTATCACCATCGCTCTATCAGGCTTTGGGCGTGTTCCTGCCACTTATCACCACCAACTGTGCTGTGTTAGGTGTGGCTATCCTGGTGATTCAAAAGGACTACGATCTGATTACAGGTGTTGTATATGCATTTGCTACCGCTATAGGTTTTGGCTTGGCACTCACCCTGTTTGCTGGCATACGCGAGCAGATGAGCTTGGTAAACATTCCTAAAGGCATGAAGGGGACACCTATCGCTCTCATTGTCGCCGGTCTGTTGGCTATGGCTTTTATGGGTTTCAGTGGCGTAGTAAAAGTTTAAAAATAACGAAGGCAACTATCTTCACAGACAATTGCCTTCACACCGAAATTCAAATAAGTGATTTGATGAATCAAATCATTGCAAAGATATGTAGTTTTCAGGACAAAAGCAAGACATTTGTAATTATTTTTTGATAACAATAAGGCTCATGATAAGAAAATCCTTGTATATAATATGCTTTGCAATGAGTTGTTTTCTGTTGCCTTCAAATCTTGCAGCTCAGCATCGCTTTAAATTATTACAAAGAATAGACAGTGTTCTTGATATAAGGCAACAGAAGTCTAAGCTTGATACCAATTATGTCTCTCGTCCAGGTCGTCACTTGATGCTACGCTTGATTAATAATATCTCTGGTACCGATTTCACCCTCAAGGCTTTTGATGAAGGCGAAAATGTAGATTTACGTTTCAAAGATCCCATTCGACATACCATCACGTTAGGTGCCAATTATCGTGGCCTGGCAGTTTCTTTAGCTTTTAATCCAGCACATTTGTTTGGCAAGAAAACCAGCACAGAGATTAATATCAATTCCTACAGCAATCGATATGGTTTCGACTTTATATATGAGACCAACGGTGAATTTGAGGGCGAGATAGACTGGGATGGCGAAGTATATGATTTAGATACGGAGATTCGCGAAAAGAGTCTTACCATTAATGGTTACTATGCCTTTAATGGTCGTAAGTTCTCATATCCGGCAGCTTTTAGTCAGTCCTATATACAAAAACGCAGTGCCGGTAGTTTAATGGTAGGTGTTTCCTA
Source organism: Bacteroidaceae bacterium (assembly GCA_017651505.1). GTDB lineage: Bacteria > Bacteroidota > Bacteroidia > Bacteroidales > Bacteroidaceae > Bacteroides. The sequence goes on from JAGCCV010000033.1 coordinate 9,481, forward strand.
TCACCGTACTACCGTTTCGGTAGAGGAAGATGAAGAAGTTGAATATGAGTATGATGATATCAGAAAGTTTAAACTAAGCTATGCCAGTGCGGGATTGGGCTATGGATATAATTTTGTGCCCAACAGCAAATGGCTTATCCATCTTTCCGCATTACCCACAATCGTATTTTGGCGTGACAACAAAATCATCAAGATGGTGGGTGTGGAAGCTATGAGTGCTACTTTCCCCGAGGTGGCCATTGTAGCGCGTTTCTCTTTGGTCCATTATTTCAAACATTTCTTCATGGGCCTGACGACAGTATATAATTACACATCCGCAGGTGACTATGATAACTTCCGTCTCAGACATAATAAATGGCGCAGCCGTATTATCATAGGCAAACGTTTTTAGTGAACGTCAGTATATAAACAAGTTAGCTGCGATAAAGCGAATTTCAGTTGATGTCTCAGAATAAATCGAGTTGATGACTGTTGTCATAAACTTCTTTCTTTAATTTCAGCAATTCTTTCTTCGACAATTTAGGAGAGGAGTCCTGCCGGTCGTCGTCTTTAGGGTAGGTACCTGTCTGTCGCAGGTAGCGGTAAACGGTAGAATAGCTGCGAATGTTCAGCAACGTCATGATGCGGCTTACAGGCAGACCGTTATCATATAATTGGCGGCACTGTTGGGGCTTGTTCTTGTTACGCTTGTTTATGGAGCCTTCCTTACGTCCAAATTTAACACCCCTCTTTTCCGCCTCTTTACGCCCCTCATGGATACGTGCCATAAACACGTCTTTCTTAAGAGACAAGAGGCTTTGGGCTATGTGGCTGAGTACTTGCCCCGTAAGACCGTTGGTGTTGAAATTGTCGTCTAACGAGATAAAGGTGACTCCCATCGTAACAAACTCATTGAGAAGCATCAAAACCTTCTCGACCTGGGTACCGATGCGATCAAGGCGACAAACTATGAAGGTATCGCCCGCCCGCAAGCTATCAAGGCATTTTTTTAGTTTAGGCCTATCGGCACGTATGCCTGAAAGAGTTTCCTGATAGATGCGTTCGCATCCGGAATCCTGCAGTCTTTTTACCTGCTGGTCAAGCGTTTGCTCAACTTCGCTGCTGTATGCATATCCTACCTTCATAGCTATATTTATTTAGTACCTTCCCCAAATTATTTTGTGATATCAAACAAATAAGTCAGTTTAATACTAATAGTAGTATTGGCAGAACGACCGAAATAGTCTTGTTTCTCGTTGCCGAAAAAGTCAGACAATGCATAGTAATACCTGCCTTCCAACAGGAAATTTCCTGCCTTGCGGGTTTTAAGCTCAAAACCTAAGCCACCAGTAATACCATAATCAAACTTGTGCTTCACGTCCAGCGTGTGCTGCTCGACCACCACACCCGTCATGCTGTCCCAGTCGCCACTTATCTTGCTCTTGTCACTGAGGTAGAAACCTATCTGTGGACCGCCATCGATAAAGAACTGAAACTTCTTTCCAAAGGCCAGATGCGCCAAGAAAGGAATATCCACATAATTGAGCGTGCGTTGGAATTGTAAGTCATCAAAACCCTCAACAAATTCTTTCCATCCATGCTGGGAATAATTCAGCTCCATGCGAATACCACAGGTCATACCGAAATATTTCTCTGAGATATAGCGTCCTGTCACACCAAACACAATGCCAGAAAGCTGATTCTGACGCACGGTAGGAGAGAACTGAGCACTGGTAAGGTTCAAGCCGGCATTGACGCCCACCGAGAAATTGTGCTGCAAATCGCCCACCTGAGCAGAAGCAACTGTTGAAAAGGCAACCGCCACTACCAAAAGCCCTATGAAACGGAGCTTCTTCATTGGTCAAAATCAAGTTTAATCAGTTCAAACTTAGGCGTGAACCTCACGAAGAACACTTTCTTGTTGATAAAACCGCCCCAGTTGTTTACTCGGTCGAACTTAAATCCAGTTTGCATAGGCGTAAGTCTCATCTTGTCAAGGTTATTCTCCAATCCCGAACCATATAGAGCCAAGCCTTTGAGGAAAAAGAAACCAGTGTCGAAGCCTAACATACCGTATTTCGGATAACGGTCTTCCATATCCTTGCCATACCAACGGCGGAAATTGGCGTTAAAGCTACGTGGAGCCGCCAATAGGTTGTTGGTATAGAACGAAGTGTAGAAATAAGTGTCAAGTTCAAAAAATGCCGATAGATGGTCTTTGGTATAGGTTTGCCATTCAGGATAACCAAACAAATGTACTTCAGCATTGATTTTCTCCTTGTAGAGCGAGTCGTTTACCATTGCGGTCAGCTGAGGTAACGTCTTTATAAGCACGGTGTTGCTTCCGGATGTGGGCACAAACACATTCGACTTGTCCTTCTGCAATGCCGCCTGCATCTGCTCAGCAGTAGCATTCTCACTCAGGCTGGTAAACGACAGCTTCTTATTGGTCAGCTCTTCACGGAACCCCTTGATAAATTCGGCCTTCTCTTCAGCACCCGTAGTGGCATCGAGGAAAATCACGTGAGCACGAGGGAACTGACGCGCGAAATGCTCATACACCTCAGAATAGAGATACGACTGAGGGGTGTTGATTTGATAGATGTCGGGATTGCGATACACCGTATTGTCACGACTGGTAAACGGAATCACCAAACGGATATGATGCTTGCTCGCGAAATCAGCCATTGGCTTGATTTGCTCGGTGTAAAGCGGGCCAAAGATAACATTCATCTGTTGCATCTCAGGTTTCGCTAAAACCGCATTTATAGAAGCCACCGTTGCACCAGAGTCATAGGTGTAGAGGTCGATTGATACACCGGTGCGTTTCAAACTATCCACTGCCATTAAAAAACCCTGATAGTACTCCAGCATACGAGCGCTTTCCGCCTTACCTTGTTCTTTTGGAATCAAAGGCAACACCACCGCTGCCTTGATGACGCTGATTCTCTGTTCAGTAACCTTGTTTTGACTAAATAGCTCCGCATCGGTTGGCGTCTTCTCTGGCTGGGCAGTACTCTCCTGTGCTTTAGGATAAGGGATACATAGCAGCATGCCTCGCTTCAGCTTCTTGGCATCTTTTATGTCGGTATTGGCGTCCAGCAGTTCCTGCTCGGTAATGCCATATTGGCGAGCAATGCTATAGACCGTCTCTTTGCGTGCCACCTTGTGCATTTCCTTGCATCGGCTCTGCACAGGACCAGGAATGCCCTGCTGTACTTTGGGCGCCTCCGGCTGAGAGGGCTGTGCCTCTGTGGCAGACGCTTCTGCGGTCGCACTTCCCTGCGGTATGTTCACCACCTGTCCGAAGCGAAAGTTCTTCTCGTTCAAACCGGGGTTGGCGTCAAGTATGGATTTTACGGTCACCTTGTACTTCTGTGATA
>JAGCCV010000034.1 GCA_017651505.1 Bacteroidaceae bacterium
CAGTCAGGGTAACGCCTTCGTCTTTCTCCTTCAGCAGCTGGGTGATCTCGACGTTGGAGACCTTCATTTTAACACCTGTCACCTTGAACTTCGGGTCGCCTGGTATCACCTCGATGGTACTCTCATTGAGGTCGATGAAAGCGGTCAGCACAAGGTCGGAAGTCGTTTTCTCCTTGACGGTGAATTTGAGTACGTTGTTGGCCTTGTCGTGCTCCATAATAAAGTCACAATCCTTCTCTGTGATGGTTGGTTCGTCACCACGCGTCATGGCTTTGCCATAGTCCAGAAGTTCGTAGGTGTCGCCCACTCTTACAAAGGCGACATAGAATTCCTCGTTGTTCACGCTGAAAGTAAAAGCCACTATGGTGCCATTGTTCAGGGCATCCTCAAGTGTTACTTTCGCTTCAACGGGATTGTCGTCATTTGATTTACATGAGGTCAGGAAGCTTCCCCCAAAGACGGTTGCCATCAACAGCATCATGCCACACAGGCATCTCTTAATCATTTTCTGTTTCATATTATATTATAGATTAGTAATTATTCTGGGTTTTCGTCATGAGCACTCATGTTCTTGATGAACAGATTGACCAGACGCTTCGTGATGAAGGTATTCCTGACGGCATGGCGCACCCTTTCTGCTAATGAGTTCTTGCCACTGGATGGGGTAGCCTTCTCTGCTTCAGCCATTTGCTGCTCTCGCTGGTCGATCTTAGCGCGCAAGCCCGCTGGAGCGTGATTATAAAGGAACGAATAGCAGGGTAGGGCAGCCTTCATAATATAAGGTGTGAGGAAGGTGGTCACCACACTGGATGCCACGATGATAGGATAGATGATAGGATTGAGCACGCCCAAGCTGGTACCCAATGCAGCGATGATGAACGAGAACTCACCTATCTGCACAAACGAGAAACTGGTCAGCATAGAGTCGCGCATGGTCTGACCGCCCCACCAGCAACCCAATGTACCAAAAAGAATCATCCCGACGATAATCACCAGGCTGACGTAGAGGATGCTTACCCAATATTCTGCCAGCGTAGGCGGGTTGATCAGCATACCCACGGAGATGAAGAAGATGGCAGCAAAGACATTCTTGAGCGGTGTCATCAGCTTTTCGATACGATGCGCCTCCACTGTCTCGGCGAGGATAGAACCCATGACAAAAGCACCGAGCGCACTACTGAACCCCGCTTCCTCGGCCGTCAGCACCATACCTAAGCACAGACCCAAGGCTAGGATAATCAGCGTCTCGTCATTCAAATGTTTCTTGACTTTGCGTATCAGTGTCGGGATAATCAGGATACCGCAGATGAACCATGCCGCGAGTGTGATGGCCAGGTCGACGACCTTGCCGGCCAGTTCGCCACCTTCGAACTGATGACGGATGGCTATACTGGAGAGCAACACCATCAGCACGACCGCCACCACATCCTCTACAATCAGGATGCTGGTGGCTCCCTTGACGAAACGCTCCTTGCTCATGCCAGCCTCATCGATGACCTTCATCACAATCGTGGTGCTCGACATACAAAGCATGCCCGCCAGGAAAAGGGAGTTGACCATATCTAATTTAGCATCCTTTCCCACCAAGTAGCCCAGCAACATCATGCCCAAGATGATGGTCATTGCTCCTACGGCTGCGACCTTGCCGCTGCTGATGAGGTTCTTGAGGCGGAACTCCAGACCAATGCAGAACAGCACAAACAGAACGCCGATGTCGCCCCATGCCTTGACGTTTTCCTCATTCACAAGGGTCTCACCAAACAGATTCGGGCCTACCAAGACACCAGCAACGATATAGCCCAGCACCACTGGCTGTTTCAGAAACTTAAAAACGATACTGACCACTGCGGCCGTAATCATCAAAATATATAAATCTTGTACCATGTAATTTAAATATGTTTTAGGTTATATGAGCACAAAGGTAAACAAAAACCTCAGATAAACCAAATCCGAATACAAAAAACCTTCAAGTTTTGCAGATTTTGAAACAAAAATTGTATATTTTGAGAGTTTGGAGTTGCAAAATCTGCAAAAAAAGTTTCAAAATATACAAAAAGTGACGATTAAGGGCATTTTGGTTTTGTTATTTTGGGGAGAATGTTTACCTTTGTATACCAAACCTAAAACAAAATATCTTATGCAGACAAGATTCAACAAGAATGCTAAGGTCTTCGATATAGTTATCACTGCCGTGGCTGCTATGTTCTCGGTGGGCATGATGATTTATGGCGTGTTCCATTTCGGACTGGCCGAAGCGTGGCCTGAACTAGTCATCAATCTGTTTTATATCGCCTGTCTGGTGATGATTTGGATGTATTTCTTCAACTACCGCATCACCACCCACCAATTCAACTACTGGTGCTCTATCTCAGTGGGTATGACGGTATTGCTGCGTGACATCCTCTTCCCGCCGCCCCTAGCCTTCTACGCGCTCCACCTGGCATGTCTGGTGCTCTCGGTGCTGCTGCTCTGCACACTTACCTATTTCTATGCACGCAAGAACTGGCAGAGCTACACCAAGAACAACCTGTGGGTGATCTGTATCATCGATATACTCATTGCCTCACTTTACAACTATGACATCTACATTGAGCCATTCAGTGAGTACACTAACTATATGCTCACGGAAATTTGGATTCGGCCAACCATCATGTATGGGCTTGTGGCCTGTTTTGTAACGGAAAAGAAGTAACTAATATAAACAATACATTGTAAACATGAGAATGAAATCTATTAAATGGTCTTTGATGCTCGGTATGATAGCCGGGCTAGTGTCGTGTGGCGTTGACATGCCCAAGGAGACACAGTCGTCGTTTGAAACAATGACAGTGAAGAAATCAGACATTGAACTGCCGTATAAGTTCAGTGCCAGAATGAAAGGTCAGAACGACGTAACGGTAACGCCACAGGTGAGTGGACAGTTGATGAAGATTTGTGTGGCCGAGGGTCAGCAGGTGAAGCAGGGGCAGACGCTCTTCGTGATCGACTCGCGTAATGCTCAGCTGGAACTGGAGGCTGCACAGGCTAACTTACAGGCCGCTTTGGCTCAGGAGAACTCTGCGAAAC
>JAGCCV010000035.1 GCA_017651505.1 Bacteroidaceae bacterium
CTTCGATATTCAGGAGGTTGGCACAGAGATTTACAAGCCTGCCCGCTTGCACAATTTCTCTCTTTACTTAGGTGACAAGTGGTACAGCCTCACTGCTAAACCTGGCACTTATAACGACAACAATCCTATTGGTGTGTTGGATGTTACCATCTCTTCCAATTTGATTTTGGACAAGATATTGGGTATCAAAGATCTGCGTTCTGACAAACGTATCGACTTTGTGGGCGGTATTCGTGGCCTTGGCGAGCTCAAGCGTCGTGTTGACAGCGGTGAGATGAAGGTGGCTTTAGCCCTCTACCCTGTAAGCATGAAGCAATTGATGGACATTGCTGATAGCGGCAACATCATGCCTCCAAAGACTACTTGGTTTGAACCTAAGTTGCGTTCAGGCCTTGTCATCCACAAACTGGTATGAGCGAGCAGGTAAAGTTGGAGTTGTTCTCTGCAGATCTTGACTCTGAACTGGAACTGCAGTATTCACAAGAAGGTGTAAGAGCGGGATTTCCAAGTCCCGCTCAAGACTATACTACCGAAGCCATTGACTTGAACAAAGAACTGGTACTCCACCCCTCTTCTACATTCTATGCCCGCTGTGTAGGCGATTCAATGAAAGAGAGTGGTATTGACGATGGCGACCTGCTCATCATCGACAAAAGCCTGGAACCTGGCGAGGGAGATATTGTGGTAGCTTTCATTGACGGCGACTTTACCTTGAAACGCATTCACCTCGACCAGACACACAATTGTCTGATGCTTATACCCTCAAATCCCGACTATCAACCCATCAAGGTTACAGAAGAGAATCATTTCATCATTTGGGGAGTAGTCACCTATAACATTAAAAGACAAAAGTTTTAAGAGTTTACCTTTTTTCTATAAATCTGTAAACGATACCATGTATGCTATCGTTGACTGCAACAACTTTTATGCTTCTTGCGAAAGAGTGTTCAACCCCGACCTCCGCAACAAGCCCATCGTCATTCTGAGCAATAACGATGGTTGTATCATTGCCCGCAGCAACGAAGCCAAAGCATTAGGTATCAAGATGGGAGCGCCTTTCTACCAAGTGAAGGATATGCTCGAGAATAACAGAGTGGCAGTGTTCAGCAGCAACTACAACCTCTATGGCGATATGAGCCGAAGAGTGATGCGCATGCTTTACGAATTCTGCCCCGATGGTTTCACGCAATATAGCATTGATGAAGCTTTTCTCGACCTTGACGGTATGGGTACTCCCGAACAGCTGCACCAACCTTGTATTGAATTAGCCAGAAACATTGAGCGAAGCACAGGCATTCCCGTCACCATAGGCATAGCCCCTACCAAGACATTGGCCAAGATGGCAAGCAAGTTTGGCAAGAAACACAAAGGCTACCAAAGCTGTTGCATGATTGATACCGATGAAAAGCGAGAGAAAGCTTTGCAGCTTTTTCCCATTGAAGACGTTTGGGGTGTAGGTTGGCATAATCGTGATAAACTGGCATATCATGGTATAAAGACTGCTTGGGATTTCACTCAGAAGAGCGAAGGATGGGTGCGAAACCTCATGCATGTCACAGGCTTACGAACGTGGAAAGAATTGCGAGGCGTCGATTGCATCAACGCAGAGGAACTGCCACACAAGAAAAGCATCTGTACCAGTCGTAGCTTTCAGGGCGAAGGTCTCTCTTCGTTGCACGATGTGGAAGAAGCTGTGGCCAACTTTGCCGCTGCCTGCGTACGCAAACTCAGAGAGCAACATACTTGTTGCACTTCTGTCACTGTGTTCGCTCACACCAGCCGTTTTCGCACTGATGTGCCTTCCAGCTACATTTACCGTAGTGTCAGCTTGCAGGTACCCACCAATAACCTGCAGGAGATTGTGTCTTATGCCGTAAAACTATTGCGATTGGAATGGAAACAAGGTACTTATTTATATAAGAAAGCAGGCGTGATTGTGTGGGATATCTGTCGAGACAGTGCCATACAAACATCACTGTTCGATACCATTGACCGCACTAAACAAGCGGCACTCACAAAAGCCATCGATGATATTAATCGCAAGAATGGCCACAACATGGTGCGTGTGGCAGTACAAGGTTACAATAAAAAATGGCACCTAAAGAGTGAGCATATCACAAAACAATACACCACTAACATCAAAGATGTCATTCTGGTCAAAAGCTGATTCTCACCACCCCATCAGCTCACGCAGGAAAGGCGTCAGCTCATTCGCCATCTTCTCTTGTTGCTGTATGGAGGGATGATAATTAGCACCGTAGCCCAAACTGCCGTCTTGAGCAGGAAATGTAAAACGATATACTTGTTTGTCGCCTCGATTGTTAGCTTCTTTAACCACGGCATCCTGCGCATCCTCTACGTCCTTCATGCGTTGTCCTGATAGCATACATCCGCTTAGCAGCACAATCTTAGCCTGTGGATAACGCTTACGCAAGGTTTGCAGGAAAACATTATATGCCTCCCGCAACTTTGTCTTGTTATATCTTCCTGCCGAAGTATCGTTTGTCCCCAAGTTGACACACACCACGTCAGGCGTATATTGGCTATAGTCCCACAATTCGGTCGTGTCATTAAAGTTAGTATATTTATACAATGCGGGCATCGCCTTTTCCGGATTACCGTCATACGGACCATTATAGTTACGGAAAATGCCTATGCCGCTTCTTGCCACCACCAGGTGTTGAGCCTCCAAAGCTTTAGCAGTCAGTGCCGCATAACTCAGATAGTGGTTCTCGGTGTTATAATTAAAAGGATCTGTAGCTTCAGTAGCCTCTACCCCATAGCCGCAGGTAATCGAGTTGCCAATAAACTCAATCTTACGCTGTGGCAAAGTCGGTGCCTCAGTCAAATCTTTGCCTGGGTCAAGCATGAAGCCATAAAACTCAGGACGTAGTTCATACCCCTCCGTTATATGCATCAGCTTCAACGTATGCTTGCCTTCCGACAATCCTTGAGCCAATAACAGCAAGCTATCTTCTTGGTTGAAGAAATCTACTTTAAACGGTTCATTATTATCTATTTGCGCCATATAGAAAGCACTCTTTGGTTTCGCCTTCATGCGAATGGAAGTACCTTCAAAACCTGCTATTATCTGTACGCCTGGATAAGTGAATATCGGTGCCTCAGGGTTTGTAAAGTCAACCCTACCCACATACTGTACACGTGCATCCGAAGCAGGCACAAAAGTCTCTGTTGCCGTTTGATTCTCTACCGAGCAACCCATCACCATCAGTAGGCATACGCCCACCATCCAAGCTGTCTTTTTCATTGTTCTCTTTATTCTTTGTTTCCACAAAAGTAATGGAAAATTTTCAAATCACAACATATTTAGTTAATTTCGCCCCGTAAATGTAACTAAACAAATATTTGTGATATGAATACAAAAGTAATTTATTTAGCTGGTGGATGTTTCTGGGGTACCGAGCATTTTATCAAGCAGATTCAAGGGGTCATCTCTACCGAGACAGGCTTTGCTAACGGACACACCGACAATCCCACTTATAAGGAAGTTTATACTGATACTACTGGCTATGCCGAGACGGTAAAGGTGGAATATGATGCAGATGTGGCCGACCTTCGTTTCCTGTTGGAGCTCTATTTCAAAGCCATCGACCCTACCAGTCTTAACAAACAAGGTGAAGATGAGGGCACCCGCTATCGCACAGGCATCTACTATACTGATGACAACGATCTGCCTGTTATCCAGCAAGTATATAACGAAGTGGCGCGGCAATACAATCAACCCTTAGCAGTAGAAGTACTGCCCTTAAGCAACTACTATGCTGCTGATGAATACCACCAAGACTATCTCGACAAGCACCCGGATGGATATTGTCACCTCAGCCCGGCACTTTTTGAGTTTGCCCGAAATGCCAAAAGGAAATAAATAA
>JAGCCV010000036.1 GCA_017651505.1 Bacteroidaceae bacterium
CAAGGTGGCAAACAGACAGCGCAAGATAGCCTTAACACTCAAGAACACGCAGGGGCAGAATATGACATTTAGACGATAGGCGCATTTCTTGTGTCTTAAGATACCATCTTCTGCTGGAAGAAGATTTTCTGGAATGATGCCACGCTCAGTTAGCATTTTGTGTATAGCTGCATTGTTTCTTTCTATACAACAATTATTCATTTTATTCGTGAAAGAAGTAAGATTGAAACAATACGATACTCAATGTGAAAGCAGAAACAATACTATCGTGATGCTTGAGACGATACTAATGTGATGGCGTAAACGATACTAATGTGATGGCGTAAACGATACTAATGTGTTACAGTATCTGTTACGTGGTGACGCAGTATCTCCTATGGTACCCGATGCGGCAACGCAGGCAGTTGCACTCGTAGCAGTATTCTACCGAAGCTGGATGGGGGCTTTCGAATCGGCTGCATTGTCTGAATGGATGCCGAAACGTTCCCATTGGCGGATGATGTAGTTACGACACTGAAAAGATGCGTTTCAGATCATTATTTGGATTTATCAAAGAAATGAGTTACCTTTGCATTAAACTATAGTTATTATGAACAACGCAGATTTTTGGGCATCCATCTGTAGTATTGTATCTGAGGGCTTCAATCCTGAAGGTCTGCTAAAACTTGATAGTTATGCAGAACAATTCATTAGTGGGAGACTGGTTTATCAACGATTTTCACCGCAAGAACAGCATGGCTGCTCAACGGGAGGTTCAACAAATGTCATTGCATCCTTGCTCGCGGGAGCAGAAGCTGGCTCAGATAGCAGTGATTCGTCATCACTCAGCAATTACCAAAAAGAATGCCAACTTGGAGCGAAGCAAGAGAAAATAATAGAGCAATGGGCCAGGACTGTTGGCTTGTGGACAGACAATGTGGAAAGGATGTTACCTCAAAGTCTTGGTAATCAAATTGCTGAAGGTGGAGAGGCTGTTGTCTATGACCATGGTGCTACGCTAATTAAGTCTATTGGGCTTGACTATTTCATTCAGCCCATCTTTATATTTTAATAATAATTAGATGGTGTCGTAGCTAATGATTACCCTTGTCTCTGAATCAAAGGACAGGTGGAAAGTAACGGCACTGAATATCGGCGGCTCATTGCTTTGTCAGCCACCAGTCAATTAGTTTTCGGGCTATACTCATCTTTTGCGGAATATGCGGTAGGTTTTCTCGGTTGTAGAAGGCACCAGCTGTCAGCTCGTCTTCCTGCAGTTTGATGGTACCGCTTTCGTATTCTGCCGTGAAGCCCACCATCAAGCCACTGGGGTAGGGCCATGTCTGACTGCCGAAATATCGCAGGTTCTTGATGGTAAGTCCTGTCTCTTCCATTACTTCACGGTGCACACACTGCTCCAGGCTCTCGCCTGCCTCCAAAAAACCTGCCACCAGTCCGTAATAGTCGCGCTTGAAAGCACGATTGTGTACTAACAGTATCTCGTCACCTTTCTGTATCAATACGATGATGGCAGTGGCAATGGGAGGGTACATCTCCAGGCCGCATTGAGGACATTTCTTCATGATGGGTGTCTCCTGTACAGTAGGCACCCCGCAGGTGGGGCAAAAACGACTGTGCTTGTCCCAATAGAGAATCTGTGCTGCCTTGCCTCCGCAGAGATAATCTTCCAGAGGAATATAGTTGAAGGAATCACGCAGACCAATCAGATTAAATTGACATACCCCTCTGTTTGCTTCGCAAACGCCTCCCCTTGCTAAGGGGAGGAGCTCTTTGGGCTCCTCATTGCAGGCTTGACCTGCTATCTCATTCACTGCATTCAACTCAAAAGTTTTTACCTTTATGCCATCATTCATCGTCACCTCATGCACTTGGTGTCCATCGGGCACAGGCACTGGAGGCTCATGACCCTCTGGTACCTGTAAAGCATCGTCTTGCTGCTGTAATAGCAGTTGACCCTTATAGAATACAAACCATTTCATCGGCTGATTTTCCGTTTGTTCAAGGCTGCCCAGTAGCGTTGTGCATTGTTCAGGTGCTCACGGTAGGTAGCTGCAAAGTTGTGCGTGCCCGAGAAATCTTCTTTGGCACACATATATAGATAGTTATGATGTGCATAGTTCAGCACGGCATCCAAGCCCACTACCGAAGGAATACGAATGGGGCCAGGAGGCAAACCTTTGTAAAGGTACGTGTTGTAGGGTGACTCCACGCTCAAGTCAGAGTTGAGGATACGGCGGATGCCAAACTCCTGCAAAGCAAACTTGATGGTAGGGTCGGCTTGCAGCGGCATACCGATGCGCAAGCGGTTATAGTATAAGCCAGCTACCGATGGCTTCTCAGGATTGTTGTTGGTTTCCTCCTCCACAATCGAGGCGAGGGTAGAAACCTCATTCTCTGTCAGTCCCATCTCTTTGGCTTTAGCCTGACGGCTGCTGTTCCAGAACCTTTTATGCTCTGTCTGCATACGCTTGAAAAAATCATCCACCGAGATATCCCAATACATCTCGTAAGTGTCAGGGATAAAAAGCGCAGGCATCGTCTCTTTGGTATAACCCATCTTCACTTGGAAAGCCGAGTCATACATCAAGGTGGCAATCTCCACAGAGTCTATCATCAGCTGGCGTCCCACCTGTCCTGCCAATCGCTTCATCGTACGGGCACTGTTGATGGTGATGTTCATTGGCGTTTGATAACCTCGCCAGATACGGCTGAACACATGATAGACACTTTCGCCGTTGCGTATCTCGTAGCGCCCTGTGCTGATGCTCTCAGGATAGTGACGGTACTCACTCATCCACTTGAAACCATGAAAATCCTTCACGTTGCCCACCTCTTGCACCTTGACATACACCGAGTCGGCCGTATCGTCACGGTCAATATAAACGTAAGTGGTTTGCTGGGGGTAGAATTGCGGTGCCATGAAGAAATAATAGAATGCGCCACCGATGGCACAGGCCACCAGTAACAAGGCGATGAAAATGCCAATAAGAAGATGTATGGTGCGTTTCTTCATAAGAGTCCTGAGCCACTTGCCAGACTTGAACTGGCGACCTACGCGTTACGAATGCGTTGCTCTACCGACTGAGCTAAAGTGGCAATGCCGCAATTTTTGTTGTTTTTAGCGACTGCAAAGGTAGTGCTTTATTTGGAATGATAAAAAGAATTATCCGTTTTTTTGCATGAGATACATTCTTTTACTACCTTTTGTCCATATTCATCCATTCCTTCCGTTCTTTCTCCTCCATCTTTTCAATGGCATAACGCAGGGTGGTGCGGGGCATCTCGTGTATATGTTGACGAAGGAATTCTCGTAGTAAATCCATGCTGACACGTTTGCCCATCTCGCGTAACATCCAGCCCACTGCCTTGTGCATCAGGTCATGTGGGTGTTGCAGGTGCTTCTCTGCATATCGCAGGCACCATGAGGGATCTCCTTGTTGGGTGGTTTTCCAGGTGCATACCATGCTCATGCGTTGTTCCCAGAGACAGGCGCTTGCTGCCAGTTGGTCGAGTACCTTGGTCTTGTCGCCCAGTCGGGTAGGGAGTAAGAGCCAATGACCAAGTATCTCTGGAGCCGACAAATCTACCAAGTCCCAGTTGTTTGCCTGTTTGGCATAGTGAAGATACATATCCACTATGGTATCACGTTCTTGGATGGCATTTTCATTATTTTCCATCCGCTTGGTAGATAGTTTTTTGAAACGCTCTACCAGAACCAACAGTCCGCAAAGGCGCACCTCATGCCATCGTGACAGCAACAGTTCAGGCACTTCGTCCAAAGACAAATTAATAGCCACAGACCTCACTATACTGCGGGTCTGTGGCACTTTTAACCCAAGAAATTCATCGCCAAAGCCATATTGTCCGGGGGCTGTCTTGAAGAAGCTCATCAGGATTGTACGTTGCGTGTCATTTTGCAACGACTCCATCTGGCTGATAATCTGTTTAGCGGACAATATCATTGATGCGATTGGTGTAGAATTGGCGGAAATCTGACCATTTATAATATGGGAACATATTGGTAGGAACAGGCAGCTTTGCCTCATCACCATTCAGCAGGCACTTCACCAGGATGTCATCGCTGCCTTTCTTGCCACGATAGAACACCAACTGGATGTTGGATGCCTTGCAAGTCTCCCAGTTTTGGTAAATGTTCTTCACCTCGTAGGGGTCTTCAGGGTCAAGGTCGGCACCGTTGATACCCATCAGTACGGTCAGCGGACCAATGCAAGTGTCATGTCCGAAGCGCAAGTCGGATATACGGTCGCTGGTGCCATTCACCACAGCATCAGCCTTCTTGAGGATGTCTTCCAGGATGGGAATCATGTTATATTGGCCGGAGAATACCCATGAGTAAGAACCCAGGTTGGATGCCTCCCAACGGTCAACAATCTCCTGGTCGGTCACGATGTTGCCCATCATGCCCTCGTGGAAGATGCTGGGCAATGTGGTGTAGAGGCTGATGAGGCTATTGCCCAATGTCTCAGGTTTTCCAGGCAAACCATCGGTGCTGGTAAATACCCTTTGCACCACCTTGCTGCTCAGGCTGTTGTCGCTTTGGAACTTGTCACGGTTGCTCTCATAACGAGGTTTGTTAGGTCTTGGGAAATTATGCTTCACGGGGTTCTGACTGTCAGTAGGTACCACCCCGTCGAGGGTGAAGCGTGATGACTGTTCACGTATCTCTATTTTGGGGTTGCACTGCACCAGTTCCTGACAGAAAGCAGCCATACTGATGACGCAGCGGCCCGACAGAGACGAGATGGCCAGTACGTTGCCACCATTCTTGAACACTTCGGGGAAGTTATTATACATGGTGCGCGCAATAAACTGATGCTGTTCCCAACCCAACTGCGTCAGCTCACTTACACCAGTCATCAGTTCCTGCTTGGCTGTCATAAACTTGTTGTAGAAGCTTTCGCCCTCCGCGGTAAGCTGGTGCTTGTTGTGGGCAGTAGTCATCAGCGTGTCGAGGTCTTTGTAGAGCTGGTCGCTCCAGTAATAACGTGAACCATGCCGGGCATAGTGACTGATGTAGAATGGTTTGTATCCTTTGGGCGCTTTGGTCAACTTACTTGCCTTCATCTCGTAGGGGTAGTCGTTGCCATAAGCCTTTTTCGGGTCAGCCTTGAGCTTGTCAAAAGCAGTGTTGTTTTGTGCCCAGGCCATCATAGTGATAAACACCAGAAGTAAGGTCGTCAAATGTCTTTTCATGGTTGATAGAATTATTAAATAATAGCTACAAAGATAAAAAGTTTTTTATTAATTGTGTTCTTTTCAACTGTTTTTTTTGATGATTATAAACTATCGCTATGTATGCGATTACTATATCCGCATCAACCCAAGGCGTGATGCCATAGAGTTCATACTGTTGGGTTGAGGTATGGCAATCGTCTTATCCAGGCGTATCAGTGAGAAACCTACACCAAAGTCTATAGGGATAGAATCTGGTCGGCATGTTCCTTGGTCTTCACCTGCTTGCCGGCAAAAATCTGCTCGATGACCCCTTCTTCGTTGATGATAAAGGTAGTTCGGATGGTGCCTACAGTTTTCTTGCCATACATGACTTTCTCGCCCCAGGCGCCCATAGCCTCCAAAAGCGTATGGTCAACATCGGCTATCAGAGGGAAAGGAAGTTCGTATTTTTCCTTGAACTTTACATGGGAGGCAGCTGAGTCCTTGCTCACACCCACTACCTCGTAGCCTGCTCCTTGCAGGTCGCTGTAGCGGTCGCGTAGGCTGCATGCCTCTGCTGTGCAACCGCTGGTGTTGTCCTTGGGATAAAAATAGAGCACCAGTTTGCGTCCACGGTAATCACTCAGACGTATATCACGTCCCTGTTCATCTTTGCCCAGTATCTCGGGGGCCTTGTCTCCAATGTTCATGACCAATGTTTTTTAGTTGATATTTCTGCAAAGATAATAATTATCCTGTCATCGGCGCAGAGATTGTCGCGTTTTTCGTATCTTTGATGCCATGATATCGTATCTGAACATAGAGAACATACAGCGTAGCACCGATGAGGTGGAGTATCATCCCTTGCAGCCGTTCTTGCCGGAAAACGCCAAGGTGTTGTTCCTGGGCAGTTTCCCGCCTCAACGCAAGCGGTGGTGCATGGATTTCTACTATCCTAACTTTATCAATGACCACTGGAGAATTGAGGGAGCGGTGTTCTTTGGCAACCGTCATCATTTCGTGGATGAGGCGGCCAGGCGGTTCAAGATAGAAGAGATTGTGGCGTTCTGTCAGGAAAAAGGTATTGCTTTCTTCGATACCTCTACGGCTGTGAGGCGACTGAAGGACAATGCTTCCGATAAGTTCCTGGAAGTGGTGGAGCCTACCGATATACTGCAACTGATGGAGCATCTGCCTCATTTGCAGGCTATCGTCACTACAGGCGAGAAGGCTACAGCAACCATCTGTGCCACGCTTCACATCGCTGAAACGCCTATGGTGAATGGCTTTGTGCCCATTCCTGGCGCCAGCAACTGTGATGGTATGCAGACCGTGCTTTATCGTCTGCCTTCATCGTCGAGGGCTTACCCATTGGCATTCGACAAAAAGGTTGAGGCCTACAAGGCGATGTTTGAACGCTATATGTTGTAAGGGGTTATAATTAAAAACGAAAATTGTTATGGACTATCTACCCAATGATCCGATGATGCTGGTGTCCAGCGTGAACATGCTGCTAAGAGACGGCGAGTTTGACGACCTGGAAGGGTTGTGCGCTTATTTTGACAAGGATATGGAGGAGCTGAAGGCTGCTTTGTTGGAAAACGGTTTTGAGTATAACGAGGAGCAGAGACAGTTCAGGCCCGTATAAAACAAAAAGGATAGCCTTGTGAGCTATCCTTTAAGCGGTGCGTACGAGACTCGAACTCGTGACCCCGTGCGTGACAGGCACGTATTCTAACCAACTGAACTAACGCACCAATTTGGTTTTGCGGTTGCAAAGGTATGTATTATATTTGGATTGTGCAAATTATTTTGCTATTTTTGTTGCCGATTTTTTTAAACTAATAGATATAGAAGAATGAAAGTAGTCATCATAGACTATAATGCAGGCAATATCCGCTCGGTAGAGAATGCCTTGAAAAGGCTGGGCGTGGCTTCTGTCATCACTGCTGACGAGCAACTGATACGTGGTGCCGACAAGGTGATTTTCCCTGGTGTTGGAGAGGCTGCTACTACCATGAGTTTCTTGCAGGAACGTGGTCTTGACTTGTTGATTAAGAGTCTTACACAGCCTGTGCTGGGCATTTGTCTGGGTATGCAACTGATGTGCCGTTATTCAGAGGAGGGTGATACCCCGTGTTTAGGTATCTTTGACACCGAAGTAAAACGCTTTGTCAATCAGCGTCATGAGGATAAGGTTCCTCACATGGGCTGGAATACCTTATATAATTTGAAGGGCGAACTGCTGGAAGGGTTGCCAGCTAACCCTTATGTGTATTTCGTGCACAGCTACTATGTGCCTGTAGGCGACTATACTGTGGCGACCACCGACTATATACAGCCTTTCAGTGCGGCTATGCGGAAAGATAACTTTTATGCCACTCAGTTCCATCCGGAAAAGAGTGGCTCGATAGGCGAAAGGATTCTTAAAAATTTCTTGTTTGGGATATGATAGAACTGATACCTGCTATAGATATCATTGACGGCAAGTGCGTGAGGCTCTCGCAGGGCGACTATGACAAGGTGAAGGAATACAGTGCTTCGCCTGCCGATGTGGCGAAGGAGATGGAGGATCATGGCATTACCCGCCTGCATGTAGTGGATCTGGACGGTGCGAAGTCGAAACATGTGGTGAACTGGCGCACCCTGGAGCAAATTGCCCATGCCACCAGTCTGGTGATAGATTTTGGCGGTGGGGTGAAGACCGATGACGACCTGCGTATTGTGTTTGACTGTGGCGCAAAGATGGTGACGGGGGGCAGTATTGCCGTAAAAGAGCCTGAGACCTTTCAGCGCTGGTTGCAGAAATATGGCGCTGAGAAGATTATTTTAGGTGCCGATGTGAAAGAGGGAAAGGTGGCAGTGAGTGGATGGCTGGAAGACAGCGACAACGAACTGATGGCTTTTCTGGAGCATTATACCCGACAAGGTGTGCAGAAGGTGATATGCACTGATATCAGCAGGGATGGTATGTTGCAAGGCCCTGCCATTTCATTATACCAAGATGTTTTGGCACAATATCCCGACCTGCATCTTATAGCCAGTGGTGGCGTCAGTAGTATGGCGGATATTGAAGCGTTGGCAGAAGCAAATGTTCCTGGCGTGATTTTTGGCAAGGCTTTGTACGAAGGGCGGATTACCTGGAGAGATATAGAACATTTTATGTTTTAAAAATATATAATTCTCAATTCTCAATTTTCAATTCTCAATTGTAAAGAATGTTAGCAAAACGAATCATACCTTGTTTGGATATAAAGGACGGACAGACGGTGAAGGGTACTAACTTTGTGAACCTTCGTCAGGCTGGCGATCCTGTGGAGCTGGCTCGCGCTTATAGCGAGCAGGGGGCTGACGAGCTGGTGTTCCTGGATATCACTGCCAGTTTTGAAGGGCGTAAGACCTTTACCGAACTGGTGAAACGCATTGCCGAGAATATCAGCATTCCTTTCACTGTGGGTGGAGGTATTCACGAACTTAGTGACGTGGACAGACTGCTGGGTGCTGGTGCTGATAAGATATCCATCAACTCGTCGGCAATCAGACATCCTGAGTTGATAGACCAAATAGCCCGTAATTTCGGATCGCAGGTTTGTGTGTTGGCGATTGATGCCAAGCAGACGGAGAAGGGATGGTGGTGCTACCTCAATGGTGGCAGGGTAGAAACCGACAAGGAATTGTTCAGTTGGGCAAAGGAAGGTGAGCAAAGGGGTGCAGGTGAGATCCTTTTTACCAGCATGAACCACGATGGGGTGCGTGAGGGCTATGCCAACGAGGCACTGGCAAAACTCAGCGACGACTTGTCGATACCTGTCATTGCATCGGGTGGAGCAGGTAAGATGGAGCATTTTCGAGATGTTTTTACCATAGGAAAAGCGGATGCTGCACTGGCAGCTGGCGTTTTTCACTTCGGAGATATACGAATTTCCGAATTAAAGTCGTATCTTTGCAACGAAAATATAACAATTAGGAATTAATGAAGGGAATTGATTATTGATTGTTTTATAAATGTCAATTATCAATTATCAATTATCAATTAAAGGAATGTTAGATTTTAACAAGATGAATGGGCTCGTACCTGCCATTATACAGGATGCTGAAACAGCGAAGGTACTGATGCTCGGATACATGAATCAAGAAGCGTATGACAAGACTGTGGAAACAGGACTTGTTACTTTCTATAGCCGCACACGTCAGCGTTTGTGGACCAAAGGAGAGGAGAGTGGCAACTTTTTAGATGTGGTGTCTGTCAAGGAGGACTGCGATCATGACACCTTATTGATACAAGTGCATCCAAGAGGACCAGTTTGTCATACGGGAACCGATACCTGTTGGGGGGAAGTAAATAGTGAACCTGTGATGTTTCTCAAAGAGTTGCAGCGCTTCATCCAGCAACGTCATGAGGAAATGCCCGAAGGTTCCTATACCACGAGTCTGTTCCAAAGTGGCATCAATAAGATGGCTCAGAAAGTAGGAGAGGAGGCTGTTGAGACCATCATCGAGGCTGCTAACGGTACCAATGACCGTTTGATATATGAAGGTTCCGACTTGTTGTATCATCTGATTGTGATGCTGACTGCCAAGGGGTTGAGTATTGAGGATTTGGCGCGTGAGTTGGAAGAGCGTCATAAGCCTAATTGGAAGAAGCATTGATGGATGATGTATTGATCAAATACAAGGGTGTAAGGGTCAGTCAGGACTATGACACTGTACTTCGAGGGGTGGACCTGGAATTATGCAGGGGTTCCTTCGTCTATTTGATAGGTAAGGTGGGTGCGGGAAAGTCGAGTCTGCTGAAAACCATGTATGGTGAGTTGGATATCACCGACGGTGAGGCTGAGGTGTTAGGCTATAACATGCGAAAGTTGAAGCAGAAGCACATACCCAAGCTGAGACGTCGTCTGGGCATTGTGTTTCAGGATTTCCAGTTGCTTACCGACCGTTCTGTGTATGACAACCTGAGATTTGTGTTGCGTGCTACAGGATGGCATGACAAGAAGGAGATTGATAACCGCATCAAAGCCGTGCTGAACCTGGTGGGTATGGAAGATAAGGAAGACAAGTTACCCAACGAGTTGTCGGGCGGCGAGCAGCAACGTGTGGTGATAGCCAGGGCGGTGCTCAACTCTCCAGATATTATCATGGCTGATGAACCTACGGGTAATTTGGATACTGAAACAGGACGAGCCATTACTAAATTGCTGCACGACCTGAGCGATACAGGGTCACTGGTGATAATGACTACGCATAACCTACAACTGCTCCGTGAGTTTCCGGGAGAAGTGTATCGTTGTGAGGATCAAAAATTGGTGAAAGAAGAACAAGATAAATATTAATTGAATTAAAATATGAAAGTATTAAAGTTTGGAGGTACTTCAGTAGGCACAGCTCAGCGCATAAAGGATGTGGCTAAGCTGATCACTGACGGTGA
>JAGCCV010000037.1 GCA_017651505.1 Bacteroidaceae bacterium
AATTCTCAAAGCTCCTCCCCCTGCAAAGGGGAGGTGGCTCGGAGAGCCAGAGGGGTAAAAGTAAAGTATTAACCTAGACCTAAACTAAAGTATTATGAAGAACAAAGAATTTTGGAAATCCGTTATCCAACTGGTAATATCGGTTTTGACGGCAGCACTGACTGCCATCAGCACGACCTCGTGCATGGGATACGGACCCCTGGGCATCTAAATAATAAGACCCCGCCGACTGGCGAGGTCTTATTGTTATATCATGTCACCGAAGTGAGTGTAGTCAACGGCTTTGCTTTAACATGGATACCAGAGCTCTCCCCTATAGGATAACTTCTTTATTTCTTTACAGTATCACCAAAGTGGTTGTAGTCAACCGCCTTACGACCAGCACGCTTGCTCATGCTTGGGAACCAGATATCGTCGGCTGTGATGCCACACTCCTTAATAGCCTGGATAGCATACTCGCACTTGCCAAAGTCAGCATCCACATTGTTGGTACCGAAGGTGAACTTCAAACCACGAGCCTTAGCCTTCTTGATAACATCCATGCTAGGAATCCTGTAGCGAGGACTGATTTCAAGAGCAATGTCATATTTCTGCAGTACATCCAGCACCTTATCAACGCGCTCGTCTGTCCAGTACTGAGCATAGTCGGCATTCATATCATCAGGAATATATGTAGCGTTAGCAAAAATATCAGCAGGCTCGTTGGTCAGTATCTTCACGGTCTGGTCAACAATCATATCCATATATTGCTGCTTGGTGCGACCATCCAATTTTACTTCCTCAGGACGGTAGATACGGCAGATACGACCCTTGTCCACCACTGTCATGGCATCGGTAAACAGATAATCGAACTTGTTGATAGCGTCCTCAGAGAACTGAACAATCCAACGACGGCCCTCACCCTGAGCACCCATCAGGAATGCCATAGGCTTCACCTCATTGTAGTAAGCAAATGCTTCCTCGTCATTTGACAGCATACGGCCTACGCCACCTTCACCCAGGTTAGGAGCCACACCGTAGTTGATGCCATAGTTCATCTCCATAGCGTGCGCCATCTCCTTGGTCAAGCCACCCTTCAAGTGCACATGATAGTCGATTACAGGGAAGTTCTCCTGTTGCAGACGGATGATATCGTCGGTGGTCTCATCTACTACAGGCATCGTATCGTTAGGATTGGTTACACCATCGCGCAGACGAGTAACGGTGAGGTTCTGGAACTTCACTTTGCCCTGCTTGCCAATCAGAGTGAAACCACCCTTGCCCAACACCTTGTCCTTGTTAACCTCTGTACGGTAAGGCTGGTCAGGCTCAGTGTAGCAAACCACATCAGTACCATTGATCTTGATAGAGATATTCTTCTCGCGTACGGCGATATCGAAGTCAAACCACTCGTTGTCTTCACCCAACGAACGATAGAGGTTTCTAACAGTTGCCAAGCTACCCGTCTTGCGGGTACCATCGATAGGGCCATTGTGGAACAGCACCTCATACCCAGTCTTGCCATCAGAATGGAAGAGCAGAGAAGCATCCGCGCCAGTCTCCAACATTGCCTGACCCTTCAGTTCGAAATTACGATAATCACCCTGTGCAGTCAGTGTCTCACCAGCTGACACTTGTAATTCGTCACCCACTGTGCCTTTATCCGACTTCCAGTTGTCCAAAGGCTGAGCCACATCATAGGTAGGACCGCAAGCTGCGAAAACCACTGCTGCCAAACCTGCCATTACATAAAAAAGTTTCTTCATTGCCATATATTTTACATTTAATAATATTGGGTACAAAGTTACGAAAAGTCGAGTGCAGAACAAAATGAATTCATTCATTTTTTATGCCGAGACGGAGTAACTATCTAAAGTTACTTTTTATTTTCTGTTATCATGATGTAAATTAGAATAATTATTTGTAGTTTTGCGAAATAAGAAATACAACTACCCCATGAAGATCAGAAATCTAATATTATCGGCCTTGCTGTTAGCCTGTCTGCCAACACTGGCAATAGCGCAAGAGGTTCAAAAAGACTCTATACCACCCACCCGTGAAGAAAAGAACCGCAACGTGATGCTCAACGCCAAGAACGACCGTGAGCCACGTCAGATTTCCATTGGATTGCCGGCCCAATTCGCTGCCGACATTTTTGAAGACGGGCTACCTGTAGCTGAACTCTACTGGCCCATCATGCCTTCCACCACATGGAGAAACTCCTTAAGCCTCAGCAGTAACAAACTGATGTCGCTGGGCGAAAGCGCTCTGATGTTTGGCAAGATGGAGAACATCGTATCGAGTGAGAACCGTCATGGTGGCGACAAATTCATAGGGTTGGGCAAATACTCTTTCAATCACTTTGGCAAACATCAGGTGGATTTCAACGTCTCAGGACCAATTGCCAAAGGATGGGGCTATACCGTAGGTTCTTACCAAAGTTTTGACCCCGGTAGCAACAAATTGGATGTGATGAGCTTGCAAGATCGCATGGAGATATATAAAGCAGGCATCAACAAACGATGGAAAGGAAACAAGGGCGAGGTGAGCCTGTTGTATCAGTATTCCGCTAACACCACTTTCGCAGACACAAACGGTCCTTTCTACTTCAACGGCGAGGATGGCAGCGTAGAACCTTTCGAGGACTTCAACCTGGGGCGCGACCAGTACCTGCCCCACTACCCCGCATTCCATTATCTTTCACTGGAAGATAACAAGGAGTATGATGTAAATATCGAAAAGGCCAATAGAGACCATGCTCACCAATTGACCTTCAACTTCAAATACACATGGGACAATGGCACCACCCTTACGGTGGGTTCCAAACTGAAGGATGCGCAACAGCGTACCGCCACCTATAACATAGCTGGTATCTTTGAAGTGACTGAGGCTGATGGCTACACCTACGAAGATGGTACACCTTATGCAGGTTATGTGCAGAACCGCCATGCCCGCAGACCCTATGGCATTGAACGCAGCTGGATGACCAGTGCCCAACTCACTGGCAAGGCAGGTAAGCGACAGCAACACAGTTGGCGTATAGGACTCAACGAGTGGTTCTCTTACCAAAGTATGTCGTACCCTACAGGGCTGCTGCCACATGAGGTGAAGGAAAACCCTCGCATCCTGTTGGTAAATGGACAACAGATGACGGCTTTCAACTCGGGCGCTGACTACTACTTTGGTCACGAAAACCGTCTGGCTGCTTATTTCTCTGACGACTGGACCATCAACGACAGGCTGTGGCTTTCAGCTGGCTTCCGCATCGATTGGCAAAAACTACATGGCAAAGGAGCATTCTCGACCGATGTGGATGGCAATGTATTTGACCCCAGCAACATACGACGCCCCGGGTTTACGGTGGCTACTGGCAAGCTTTATCCGTTTAAAGGCAACTGGCTTAACCCATCATTTACCTTCAATGGCAGGTATCGTATCGTGGGAGGTTTAGGGGTGCTTGGCGAAGCCGTGTTTGTGCAGCAACGCCCCAACATGCAGGACTATGCGGGTTGTGACCTGCCTAATGAGTCGCCGGTTATCAGTAACATCTTCAAGGGAGGTATCTATTTCAATAACAGCTGGCTGGAACTGACCTCACAGGTGTTCCATATCCAGCAGACCAACTATAAGAGCCGTACCCAGTTTACCAACCCCAATGACCAAAGCGAGACGGTGACCATTGCCGTATTGTATGATGTGGCAACTGTGGGTTGGACCACCGATGCCGTGATTACTCCTTTCAAGGGCTTTACTTTCCATGGCCTGCTTACCCTTCAGAATCCGCTGTATAAGAACTTCAACTTCCAACCGGTATTCAAGGACGGTCCTGGGCAACAGTACAACTTCACGAATAAGAACGTGACGGCCATCTCGAAGTTTATTCTCGAACTGGATCCTTCCTATCAGATTGAGAAATGGCGTTTCTGGCTAAGTTTCAGGTACCAGAGCAAGCAGTATATCAACAAGACCAACACCTTATTCTTCAAGGGACGTTGGGAGACTTTCGGAGGTATTGACTATAGCCTGAACGACCACCTGTCGTTCTCGCTGAACTTGGTGAATATCCTGAACCAAAAGGGGGCGAGCGGCAACATCGGGGCGGCAGACTTGGCTACTGATGTAAGCAAATACCAGCATCATCACTTGATGTCGGGAGGATATATCCGTCCGTTTACCATGGAATTAGGTGCATCGATTAAGTTTTAATCATTAGTTGCTCTCGTTCGGAAAAGGACAAAAAATTTGTCTTTTCACTCGCTAATTCGTACCTTTGCGCCTATGATTCAGATAGAGACTATAGTCAGCATTGTTTTCAAGGGCATGATGATAGGTATTATCGCCTCCGCACCCATGGGGCCAGTGGGGGTATTATGCCTGCAACGTACGCTAAACAAAGGACGCTGGTATGGCTTCATAACTGGCTGTGGAGCAGCGTTGAGCGATTTATTCTATGCGCTGATTACAGGCTACGGAATGAGCTTTGTCTTCGACTATGTAAGTAATAACATCTTCTATCTGCAATTATTTGGCAGCATTCTCTTGCTTATCTTCGGCTTCTACACTTTCAGGAGCAATCCTGTTAAAGCGTTGCGCGCGCCCAGTGGGAATAAGGGAAGTTATATGCATAATTTTTTGACCGCTTTTTTGGTAACACTCAGCAATCCACTGATAATCCTGCTGTTTATTGGTCTGTTTGCCCGTTTCTCATTTGTAGAAGTAGGAGAACTGGTTAGCAATACTGTTACAGGCTATGTATCCATCGTGGCAGGCGCCTTGCTATGGTGGTTTCTTTTGACCACAGGTGTTAATAAGGTGCGCTCGCAATTCAATCTGCGTGGTATCTGGATGTTAAACCGAGTTATTGGTGTGATTGTGATGATTGTGGCGATTGTGGGATTAGTGATTACTTGCTTAGGCGAATCACTATACTAATTGAGAATTGATAATTAACTTGTTTCAACGATGAAGACGGCACAACAATTGAGGAAAGAGAACATAGCAGAATATCTGCTCTATATGTGGCAGATGGAAGACTTGCTGCGTGCCTGTCATTGTGATATGGCAATAGTGAAAAGCCAATTGCTGCCAAACTTTCCTGAAGCCGACCGTAAGCAGGAGGAACAATGGCTGCAGGATCTTTGTGATATGATGCATCGGGAGGCTGTAACAGAACATGGTCACCTGCAAATCAACAAGAATGTGATGCAGGAACTGACAGAACTGCATAATGTACTCTTGGCAACGCCAAAGTTTGCATATTATAGTGCTGCCTACTACAACGCCCTACCCTTTATCGTTGAGCTACGAGCCAAAGCTGGCACAGAAGCGACTCCAGAAATCGACACCTGTTTTCAGGCACTCTACGGAGAACTGATGCTGAAGTTGAAAAAACAACCTGTGAGTGAAGGAACCCAAGAAGCCATGCAAACCATCAAGCGTTTTATTGCCATGTTGGCTGCCTATTATGCTGATGAGAAAGAAGGTAAGTTGAAAATTGAGGATTAATGAATTAAAGAAATGATGAGACACCCCAAACTTGACATACTACTATCACTGTTGCCAGTCATCATCCTGATTATCATGTTGGCAAAGGTCATCAGGGCATTTGGCTCAGATGCGCTCAACGGAGGCAGTCAAGTTTCATTACTCATATCTGCAGGCGTTTGCTGTGCCATTTCGCTTCTCTATTTCCACATACCATGGAAAAATCTGGAAGAAGGAGTTAAGCGCAGTGTAGGCAGTGTCACTACCGCCATCATCATCCTACTGATGATAGGAGCCATCTCAGGAGTGTGGATCCTGAGTGGTGTAGTACCCACTCTCATCCATTATGGTTTGATGCTGATACACCCCAAGTTCTTTCTGGTTACCACCTGCATCATCTGCGCTATCGTGAGCGTGCTGACGGGTAGTTCGTGGAGCACCATTGCCACCATAGGCATCGCTTTGTTAGGCATCGGACAAGCCCAGGGTTTCAATAGCGGTCTCATTGTAGGTGCTATTATCTCAGGCGCTTATTTCGGTGACAAGATGTCACCTCTTAGCGATACCACCGTACTGGCATCTACCATGAGCGACGTTCCTCTGTTCAGCCACATCCGATATATGATGTACACAGTGGTTCCCACAATGGTCATCACACTTACCATCTTTACCATCATAGGACTCAGCTACAGTGTTGCCGACGCGACACTTATCAATCTTTACCAGCAATTGTTGCAGGAGCATTTCAATCTCTCCCCCTGGCTGATGATAGTACCCATTCTGACCATCGTGATGATTATAAAGAAATGGCCGGCTGTGATTGTGCTATTCCTCAGTTCGTTGCTTGGTGCCTTATTCGCACTGATATTCCAACCCCACATCCTGGCAGAGGTGGCAGGCATTACCGAAATCAATGCCTATAGTCAGTTTGTGGGAGTAATGCGTGGCATGTACGACATCACTTCCATCGACATGGGACATCCGCAAGTGAGCGAACTTGTTTCTACACGGGGCATGACGGGTATGCTCAATACCATCTACCTGATACTTTGTGCCATGTGCTTTGGAGGTGTAATGACCAGTAGCGGTATGCTTCAACGCATCACCCAACTGATACTGCCCTTCACTCGTACGCGTACTTCGTTAGTAGCCAGCACTGTCAGTACAGGTTTCTTCATGGACTGTATGGTAGCCGACCAATACCTAAGCATCATCCTAACTGCCAACATGTTTAAAGGTGTGTTCCACCGTCGTGGATACGAAGAACGCCTTATGAGCCGTTGTATAGAAGACAGTGCCACCGTTACTTCTCCACTTATTCCCTGGAGCAGCTGTGGAATGACACAAGCTACCATTTTGGGTGTTTCAACCCTCACCTATCTGCCCTACTGCTTCTTCAATATCATCAGTCCGCTGATGAGTATATTGGTAGCCGCTATCGGCTATAAGATCTTTAAAAAGAAAGAGGTAGCTGCAACCGAAAGTTGAGCTACCTCCCCATAAAGTTTTATAAGCTTACGAAAAATCAGAAAGAACAATGATAGAAACATAACTGCTCTAAATAAAAAACGATAAGATGATTTAGACAGATGATTGACCAGTTTTTCAAGCAGACCAACAAGACTATCTGGGTTTTTCTCCATGAGGTTGGTAAAGACAAATAATTTTTCCCAATTTTATTTGGAGATATCAAATCCCTGTTCTATTTTTGCAGCGAAATGAAACATCTCCCTTAATGCAATAATCTAAAAAGCAACCCCACGACGGGGTCACTCTTTGGGATTATTGTATCTTTTTTTGTGCAGTTTTCCAATGAGTTAGTAGTTCATTAACTTATTGTTACAGATTGTATTATGAAAGAAAAGTTCTATGAAAAGGTGTGTACCTGCACATCTGAGGGAAATGTTGTGTACATCGACACGAAGTTGTTGTATGAAGTGGTAAAGAAAGCTGGTCAGGTGATTGTTAGCACCAAAAAGACGGGCGTGATGGTAAACAGGGCACTGCTCTTGGGAGATATCTGCGAAACCTCAGGGCACTACTGGTTGGCGATGCAGATTTGGCGCAAGACGATGTATAAGGTGATTGGGCAGGATTGGGACGACTGGTACAATGTGTTTCCAAATCCCGTGTATGTTCGCCTGGAACATGTAACCAACCGATTCGGTGCCATGCGGTTGGGGCGCAAGATGGACGAGCTTTGGAAAAAGCTCAAGCATCCAGAGATGGCTGAAAACGAGTATAATGCCGATGACTGGTACAATGAATTGTGGGTGGAGCATTATTACGAGTCCATTCCCGACTGGGATGACACCATCCCCGATGACTGGAACCTCTACGCCTCTTGCTCGTGGATAGACGATATCTACCACAGCAAGGGTGTAGCGTAAGACTAAAAACCTGCGGAATCTTAAAAAAGCAGATTTCGCAGGTTATGTTTTTTACTTCTATCACAAAGGTGATAAAAGGCTGAAAATAGCACAATCGGATTGCAACTATGCTCTTCATGGGATAGAGATGCCTTACATTCATCGTCTTTCAACTTGTTTGAGTGCAAAGATAAAACTTATAGATTATACTCAGTCGGTTTTAGAAATCTTGTAACCTATTGTGTTTCAGTGGTTTTAAAATTTGTATTTCTCAAACGTAACAAACCTGCACAAAAAATGTGTTAAATAAAACCAATCATCCGAAACGTGGTGCATGAGCCACTGAACTTGGTGCAAAGATACTGAAAATAATTGAGATATATGCGATATGTTACAACTTTTTTAATCGGGCATGCAGCCCCTCGGTTTTGGTGGCATGAAGTGGCAGAAAGTGGTGCTTCTGACATGGTAGTTTCGGATGGTTGTTATGAGGTGTCTCATTGGTAATAGCGTAAGGCTATACTAATGCTATAGGTATGGAAGGATTAATCGAATTATACAGGGTCGATATAGCGTATAATGGATTTATTGCAATGCGCCGCATGGCATTCTCATCCTTCTTGTCCTCATTTTCCAGCAATGAGAAGTTCTCTAAAGAGCAGCGAATGGCATCCGTCAGATGTTTCTGTCTCATGAATACGCGAAGGCTCTTCATTTTTCCGCTCGTGCCGGCCTTACACTCAATTGGCAACACCTTCATGTTGCGGGCAATGATGTAATCCACCTCTGAACGTGTCCCTTCTGCTGTGTTTTCCCAGTAGTATAGGTCGTGTTGTGAACGCGGATTATTGTATTTCACCAGTTCCCATCCAAGCACCATCTCTGCCAGTCCACCTTTGTTAACCAAATCCTCCGCAGTTCCAGCTATAATCAGTTCTGTAAGTTGTTGGGCGCTACCTAAATCCATATCTAAGATACGCAGGAGCAAACCACTGTCAAGATAGATGTACTTACGAAACTTTTCATTGACTTCCGCACCGAGCGGAAGACCATTGGCTGCTGTATGGCTGACACGTTTGATGATACCAGCATCACATAGGAGTCCCAATGCCTTTTTTACCTCCTCTGCACGGTAGTCACCTTCTACTTGGCTGTAAACGAATTTATTGTCAATCTGGAGTATCACACTTTGCAAGGTGTTTCGAAGCAGTGTCGGGTCAACCTTCTTGGCATATTTTACAAAGTCGTCATAGTAGGTGAGCTGGATGTCGTCAAGCTCTGTCTGACATTGTCTGTAGTCGTGGCTGGTTATCCAAGCCGCCACACTGGCGGGCATTCCACCAACCATCAAGAATGTACGGTAATGCTGCACCAAGTCATTATGAAGGGCTGTCAGCAAAGGCTTATCGCTACTTGCTTCCTTTTTCGCTTTTACCCATGATGATTTCCCTTCCGCAATCAAAAACTCGTCAAAGGAAAACGGATAGACAAATAGCGAGCGTATTCTTCCCACACCAAAAGACGGAAGTTCCTTTAGAGCGAACTCTAACAGGGAACCTGCGGCAACAACGTGCAGTCCGGGGAAGTCCTCTTTGAATGACCATAGGCTTTTTATTGCAGCAAGGCTGTCTTGTATCTCATCGAGAAAAATCAAAGTCTTGCCTGGTTCTACAGGCATATTGTATAGCATACCAAGGCTGTTGGCAAGTTCGTGGACATCATGTACTTTCTCAAATACATCCTTCAAGTCAGGACGTTTTTCAAAGTTAACTTCAATGAAGTAGTCGAAACTTTCACCCAAATGTTCTACGGCCCACGATTTCCCGACTTGACGCGCACCACGTAGCAGCAAAGGTTTCAAGCTTCTGCTGTTCTTCCATTCTAGTAGAAGGGCATCTATCGATCGCTCTATATACATACATCCTTATTTTTTGTTATTATACTGGTGCAAAAGTAGAAATTTTCTTTGAGATACGCAAGAAATTTTTGTCTTTTCTGATAAAACCGAGACGAAAAAGTAATATTTTTCTGATAAAACCGATACGAAAAGTCGGTTTTCTTCTGACAAAACCGAGAGGAATTGTACAAGCACCGAAATTCTCAATACATACTAATCAAACAGTCCATTCGTCAAGTTCACGGCATCCGCTTTCTTCTCCACTTATTCCCTGGAGCAGTTGCGGTATGACACAAGCTACCTGGCAAGCGCCCCATGGGCGGCCTTGCACATCTCTTCAGCTCACGCTATTTGTGGCCTATCTGAAATCAATCACCACATGAAACATACAAGGGAAAAGAAAATAAACTATATTTGCAGTCTAATTGAAGGCTGTCCTAAAAAGGGGAAGTTTACAAAAAGGGGAAGTTTACAATAACATAAACAACTTTTTGTACATCTACAGCTACTCGCAGATAAGGATAGGACATAATAGGACCGATTGCACATTTTGTGTTACACATTTTGTGTAATCAAAAATATTATCTATATTTGCAAACGTAACCCGTTGTTTGTGAAGCTATGGAAAATCCGTTTATCATTAAGTCATACGAGTCGAAAGAGTTGTTTTGCGATAGAGAAGAAGAGTTGCAACTGATGTTGCGGAATTGTATCAACCACTCTGACATGACACTCATCTCTCAGCGTCGCATGGGAAAGACGGGGTTAATTCTACGTCTTTTTGACGAGCTGCATGACACAAGACCTGACATTCACACCATATATTTAGACATCTTTTCTTCTCGCAACATTGACGACTTCATCAAGTTGTTGGCAGAGGCAGCGTTAAAAGCGTTTCGCCAACAGACTACCATTGGTGATAGACTTATGAATTTCATCAAATCATTGCGACCTCAATTCACATTCGACAGCATTACTGGTGACCCGCAGTTACAAATTGCCTATCAAACGGCCCACGAGAAAGAATATACACTGAAAGGATTGCTGGATTTCCTTGACAGTCAGAATGTACACATCGTGATGGCGATTGATGAGTTCCAACAAATCAGAGAATATCCTGAGCAGAAAATGGAGGCCTTGCTGAGAACCTATATCCAGCAGACTCATCACATAACATTCATTTTCTGTGGCAGTAAGAAGCACATAATGGCTGATATCTTTGCCAATGAAAAGAAGCCTTTCTACTCCAGTACAGCTTTCATTTCTCTTGACAAAATTACGGCTGAATCATATTCAGCTTTCATTAAGAGATTGTTTAATGACAATCAACGTAGCATTACAGAAGAAGCCGTTCAATTTATCCTAGAATGGACTCGCAGGCATACTTACTATACCCAACAGCTATGCCATACCGTGTTTGCCAATGGCGCACAAGCTATAACTATTGAAGATGTAAAGATGGCCTGTGAGCAACTGATGAAACAGGGGGAGGCCGTGTATCTGCAATACCGCCAGATGCTGACCGACAAACAATGGAACTATTTGATAGCTATAGCGAAAGAAACGGCTGTCAGTCAGATAACAGCATCAGCATTCCTTAGCAAATATAATATTGGCACCCCTTCAGCGTCTCGCAGACTTGCCGATGCCCTCCGTGAGAAAGGACTGCTTAACGATGAAATCACACTTGAGGGTACCAGCTATAACGTCAGCGATGTATTCCTCTCACATTGGATGGAACGATTGTAATATTGAATAAAGATTCTAATACTATGGCACGAAAAACAGAAAAGATGGATGATGCAGGAAAGAACCAGTATAAGTTTTATGCTGAGTTGACCTACAAGAAGGCACAGCTTCCCGTAAAGGGATTGCCTGAAATGTTTGACCTAAACAATTATCCTGATTCTTTATACAAGAATGGAGATAACTACCGTCCGCTTTATCTGCATGTTGATCTCGAACTACCTGAGGCTATTGAAAATATTAACCTGTATCTGGATGTAACTACTTTTCATGGAAACTACAACGACAGCATTTGCTTCACGCCAGAAGACATAAATCTTTATCGTGATGGTCAGAGACTACATTTTCCACCTGTTGACATGGCAAAGCTGATTGATGATGAATGTATGCAATATACTGACGGAGAGGATAATATTATTATTACCCTTTTATTTGACAAGGAATTAAACAAGGAGCCTTATCAAGTGGCTATCCCCATAAAGGGTATTCCCCGTTTAGCTAAAACAGAAGACCCTGTACTACAAGAATTACAATCAGAATTGAACAGTTTTATAGGTTGGGACAGTTTCAAAAAGTATGTGCAAGGGATTATTGCCAGTTATAAAGTGAATAACCTTCGCATTCACAAAAAGTTGGAAAGCATTGCACCCAAGAAACACGTTGTCATCATGGGTAATGCTGGTACTGGAAAGACGTCTGCTGTTAAGTTTCTGGCTAAGTTGTATCATTTTTTAGATATACTAAAGGAAAATAAGGTGGTATCGGTAACCTTGACCGACTTGCTCACCTCCAATATAAACAACGAAAGTGAAGAGTTAAAGAGGGCACTGGATAATGCTTGGAATGGCATATTGCTTATAGAAAATGCCCATCAGCTACACAACCCTGATTCAAGAGGTAATTATAACAGCGAAGATCGTATAGTAAAGGCTTTGATAAATCTACTTGAAAACCAGAAAAAAGCTAACAACTGGGTGTTAGTGCTGACAGGCACACCCGATGGGATGGCATCATTGATGACTGCTAACCCTGAGCTGAGAAAGCATTTTGCAGAACCAATATTGATGGATGACTTTAAGCCAAATGAACTATGCAGCATGATAGATTCTTTCTGTGATGCACACGACCTGTCGCTAAGCCAAGAGGCTCGAAAGAAGTTGGAGAGCTTTATCTTACACAAATATAATATGCGTGGTCCTAACTTCGAAAATGCAAGATTGATACCCCAACTTTTTGAGAATCAGATTGTGCCTCGTATGTTCCAACGAATTGGAGCGTTAAAGAAACCATCGGAGGATGAATTGAAGACAGTGTTGCCAGAAGATATTCCTACTATCCAAGGTCAACCCGATGATGCATTCCAGGAGTTGGAAAACTTGGTAGGATTAGGCAAGATCAAGACACGTGTGAAAGATTACCTCAATGCAGTAAAGCTGGCAGCACGAAGGATGGAACAGGGATTGCCAACCAATATGCCTCGTTTGCACATGGCTTTCATGGGTAACCCAGGTACTGGTAAAACCACTGTTGCCACCATCATCGGTAAAGTGTTTGCATCGTGGGGCATTCTTTCTGGTGGGCGGGTTATCCAAACGGAAAAGAGTAAGATGGTAGGACAGTATATCGGTGAGACGGAGTTCAAGATGCGCGAGTTATTGGCACAGGCCAGGGGCAATATCCTCTTTATTGACGAAGCCTATCAGTTAGTGGAAGGTTCAGAAAAGGACTATGGTCGCATTGTGATGAACTCGCTGCTGACAGAATTAGGCAAAGATAATCAGGATATGGTGGTAATCTTGGCTGGCTATACCGCTCCGATGAAGAAGCTGATGGAAAGCAACGAGGGTATAGAGAGCCGATTCCCGAATGTGTTCAGTTTCGAGGATTATACTACTGATGAACTGATGGAGATTGGCAAGCTGATGATTCACAAACAGGGATTCAAGCTGACAGAAGGGGCTGCCACCAATATGCGTGCCATTATTGAAGAGGAAGCAGAGAAACCATCGCCTCGCTTTGGCAACGGACGCTTTGTATCGAACCTGCTGCAAAACCAGATACTCGCCAGCTTGGGTGCCAGAACGGCAGCACTGCCCCACCCTACGACAGAAGAGTTGAATACCATTCTGCCTGAAGATGTGGTAATTAACAAGGCACAAAAGGATGTGGTGTTTGACGATGTGGCAATAGATACAGCCTTAGAGAAACTTGACAATCTGGCTGGTCTTACTAACGTCAAGATTGCCATACACAACTTTGTCAAGTCTGCACGCTACCTACACGATATTGGTGAACCGTATGTGGGTAAAGGCCTGTTGGCTTGGCGCTTTGTGGGAAACAGCGGTACAGGCAAGAGCACTGTGGCAGAACTGATGGCTGTTATCTTGAAAGGTATGCGATTGATAGCCAATAGTCATATTACAGAAATAAAAGGCGAACGTATCTTCAATGTTTCTGAGATGGATTGTGACCATGTTTTGAGGGAAGCTGTGAAGAAATCATGCAACGGTCTTATCTTTATTGATGTGGATACTCGTGGCTTTTCTAACGATTACAACTATGCCCGTATCATCGAACGTATCAGGTTGAAGATGGGGGAACTGACAGTAGAGGCTGGCGGCGAATGTGCTTTGATATTGGCAGAGCTTGATGCGCCCAACAAAAACGTTGCGGAACAGCTGATGGATGCCGGCATTTACGAGTTCGACCATACATTGGTGTTCAAGGATTTCACAGCAGAAGAGTTGTATGTTATCTTATGTGATTGCCTGAAGCGATTCAATGTCACTTTCAGTCCGGCTGCCGAGAAGCACATGCTGGAAAACCTGCGAGCAATGCGCCCGTCTATTGGCGCCAACGCCCGTACCATGAAGCTGATGTCACGCACTATCTATCAGCAGATTATATTGCGCGAATCAAATCTTACTCGTCGTCCAAAATCTCATCAGGTACAGCTTTCGGACATCGAGACATTTAAGTGGAACGGAAGAAAAGGAACTATTGGATTTTAATAAAGCATTGCAATGGGAAACGAGCAATCTCATCGAATAAACGTTTGGCTGCAAAGGCAAATCAGCATCTTCAGGAAGCATCATAACAGTGATGAGTTGAGAAAGGATTACAAGCTAATGACAATAGAGAACAACTCATTGCTTTGGGAGGATTATCTTGCTGCCAAGACATTGAGAGTATTGACAAAGCAACAACCCTTCCTAAAAAAAACAGTATGGGAATTTGACTTGCCTGAAACTTGCAAAGAAAGCCTATATAAGCTATATATCGACACTGTGGCGGACTTAATGCAGTTTTCGCAAAAAGAACTGGAATATTTCTCAAAAACCTTAGAGATCAATGTTGAAGAAATAAAGAATTACTTAATCAATAATGGCTTTCGCCTGACTTTCAATGGCATAGGTTCCCGTAAACTATCCTACCTGAAAATAGCTAGTGGCTATAAAGGTGGTTATGAGAGTGATGCTATGAAGGTGTTTGACAACCCAAGTCTGCTGACAGAGTTTAATATAGACAGACCTACATTAGATACTGACTGGTTGGATAAATACTACAAATGTTATTTAAAAGTTAAGGGAGAAAATCTATTACAAAATGAGTTGAAAAATACTAAATTTAAAATCAGAGATGGCAGTCTCAAACTTGGTCCTTATCAGGATTTCATCGCCGCAGAGACGGATTTCTGGAACACATACAGTGGATACTGTACAAAACATGAATGGGAAAAGGAAGTGGGACTTACAAAAATACCTAAACATGCAACAGATCTTAAACAACTGACAAATGACCAACTCTTATCTATGAAAAAGGAGAGTATTCGTGCTGCCATATCTATTTTCAGACGCTTAACCGTGATTGGCAACACCTCTATTGGTGCCTTTCTTGAAGCTGAAGACGATGAAAAGCTGAATATCTGCGAAAATATAAATGATGATAGCCTGCAACTGCTATTGATATTATTTGTTGAAATTAGCATTTATTTTGAGCACTTGTTACAGGATTTGAAGGAAAAGTATGAAATTGACAATGATACAGACAGAAGGGTTCTTTATGGGATAATCAATCCTTGGTTGAGGGAACAAATAGAGGCATACCGCAAGTCACATAAGGATGACGATATTAGGACTGCCTATGAAAAAGCGGTTATTGAACGACCTGATTTAGTTTGGATTAAATTCTTAAGAGAACAGGCTATTCAATATGCTTGCCAGAAGCATCCCTGCTTGTTGACACATGTGGATGATACTAATTTAGATGAAATAATAAAGACTACCCTGCAATTGTATGACATAATACAAGTTAGCGATATAATGCAACATACTGATAAAGAATATTATGACATGTTTAATGATGACTATATTTCAGTCAACTCAATTGAAGACCTCCTCAAGTCATATGGTCTTAAACTATACAGTGATGGTGTGGTTACCTATCAAGATTTACTACCATATTAACGGATTACTGCAACTACTGGAATCCAGATGGGGCTTCCATGTGAGTTTGGCTTTCTTACCCATACGGAATACAAAAGAAAGAGGTAGCTGCAACCGAAAGTTGAGCTACCTCCCCATAAAGTTTTATAAGCTTACGAAAAATCAGAAAGCTCGATTATTGGTACTTTGCATTAACAACTTAGCTTTTTCTTCATCTTCCTTACGTTTCTTCTCTGCTTCAAGCCATTCATCCTCTTTAAATTTCTTACCACCAGCCACTGCTTCAAGAGTATCATCCTTGAGTTCTTCTCTTAAAAAAATATTGTTCTCCATAATTCTTTATATTTATTACATTCAACTAAAATCGCAGTAAAGATAAACGTTTTATTTTTCACATGCAAGTGTTAGCCTAAAAAAATGTAATATGAAGTACTGATTGGCATAAGTTTATTGATAATTTATTCCTGCTATGTGGCTTGATATAAAAAAACTTCCTATCTTTGCGTAGATAAAACCCATATCACGATATTCATCTTAAAAACAACAATACTATGAGAAGGAAATTATTAGCAGTCCTGGCAATGTTATTGACAGCAACAGGACTATTCGCTCAACAGCAGCAAAACCAACTGCCAAAAGCTATGACAGATTATGAAAAAGGTACACTACCCTCAGAGACAAACGTTCTGAGAGCTGAGTATCCACGTGTGGATCCGCAAACCAGAAAGGCATATTTTAAATTCTACCTGCCATTGGCACATACGGTGACAGTGAGTGTGCCTAATGAGTTTAAGGGTACAAAGGATAAGGATGGCGTATGGACCATTGAGACTGACCCACTACCTGTTGGCTTCCACTACTATTTTGTGACGGTGGATGGTGCCCGTTTGACAGACCCCAACAGTAAGTCGTATTTCGGTTATACACTAAACGCTGGTGGCATTGAGGTGCCTGAAGGTCCGGAGGGTAACTACTACCGTTTTAACAAGGATGTGCCTCATGGACAAATAAGGTCGGTGAACTACTACTCTGAAATAAATGGAACAAACCGCCATGTGAACGTGTATGTTCCAGCCAGCTACGAGACAGGCAAAAAACGCTACCCCGTGCTTTATCTGCTACATGGCAGTGGCGAGGACGAGTTCGGATGGGTGAACCAGGGACATGTAGATTTCATGATGGACAATTTGATTGCGAATAAAGAGGTAGAAGAGTTTATTGTGGTAGTGATGAGTGGTGATATGCTAACCACGCCTGAGATTCGCAGTGTGCCGGGCAAAACAGTATCTGATATCTATATCAACGAACTGGTGCCATTTATCGACAAGAATTTCCGCACCATTGCCAATCGTGAAAACCGTGCTATGGCAGGCCTTTCACGTGGTGGAGGTCAGACAACTTCAACAGTGTTAGATAACCATAACATGGATAAGTTTGCTTGGATGGGATTGCTAAGTGGCTTGTTCCGCGTGAACGACGAGAACGTGAAAACGGTGTTTGGAGGCGCGTTTGCCGACCCAGCGGCATTTAACAAGCAGATGCGACTGCTGCACATCAGCTGGGGCTCTGAGGAAGGTAACTTTGGATTCCCCGCCAGCTGCAGCGCTGTGCAGAAGCAGGGCATCAACTGTGTGACCTACATATCTGAAGGTACTGCACACGAATGGCTGACCTGGCGACGTGCCTATCGTGATTTCGCCAAGAGGTTATTCAAGAAATAAAACGGGCTTTTCACTCGAATTCCAATTCGCCAGAATATGAGATGGCTTCAAGTTGCTGAGCCTTTACGTTGAGCGAAGACCTACCATTATCATATATGATAATATTATAGGTATAAGAGTCTTCGGTGCTTCTCAACTTAATATCAATGTTGCGTTGTCCGTTTTTCTTAATGCTCTCCTTATAGCTATTAATAGGGGCTGAGAATGACAGACCATTGGTACCACCGTAAGGAATGATATAGGCACGGCCAACATAAGGCAAACTGGAAAAGAGGGAATCATTACGTACTGTAACGTAATAGTCGGACACGTTTCTGGCAGAGCCTCTCATTGGAATCATGCGGTCGATGCTAATTGTGAAATCACGGGCATCCAATGCCTCAGTAACTTTCGTGGCTTGTGATAACTTCTGAGCAGATTGATCCTTTTGAGCGGCGCATGATCCAAGCAACAGGCAGGTTACCAAAGTAACCATCATGGGTTTAAAAATTTGTTTCATAATAATGTTTTTTTTCCGTTTGTTGCAAAGATATATTTTTAATAGCAATTGTAATACAATTTAGTTTTTAAATTATGAAAAAATTAATAATAGTATTTGGGGCAGCAGGCATGATGATGTCTTGCTCTCCCTCTATGAAGGATGCGGAAATCGTGGCACCCGAGGGTTATCAGTTGGTGTGGCACGATGAGTTTAACGAGGGTACCGAACTGAGTGACGAGTGGATGCATGAGGTGAAAGATGACCACTGGGTAAACAGTGAATTACAGAACTACCGTGATGGCGAGGCCGATGGCAAGCGTGTAACAGAGATTAAGGATGGCAATCTTGAGATACATTGCTTCACTGGTTCTGACGGAAAGGTGTATTCTGGTCGTGTATATGCTCACCGCCAAACAGGTTGGGAGTATGGCTATTTTGAAGCTCGCATCTGGTTGCCAAAGGGAAAAGGCACATGGCCTGCATTCTGGATGATGCCTGTAAAGAGCGAATACCGCTGGCCGCAATGTGGCGAGATTGACATCATGGAAGAGGTGGGTGTAGTGCCCAATGATGTTTCATCTTCATTGCACACACAGACCTATAACCATGTCAAAGGTACGCAGATAACCCACCACCTCGACATCGAGAATGCAGAGGAAGGCTGGCATGTGTATGCATGTGAATGGACACCCGACGCTATCACCACCTTTGTTGACGGACAAGTGCAGTTAGCGGCTACGAAAGCTGAGATGGGAGAAGGTCACGATGAGTGGCCGTTCCACTATGCCTTCTACCCTATCCTCAATTTGGCTTGGGGTGGCGACTGGGGTGGCATGGAAGGTGTTGACGAAAGTGCACTGCCTATCACCATGAAGGTTGATTATATTAGAGTATTCCAAAAGGAGAATTGAGGCGAAAACATAAAATTGAAATAATTAATATATAATTGATAATTATTTTGTAACTTCGCACCGAAATTCAAAATTGTTTAAAACAAAATTGTTATTTTAATGAAAGCAAAGTTTTTATTGACAATGGTGGCAGGCATCGCTTTGGCAGCTTGCAACCAGGCTCCTCAGCAGACTTCTGGCCTGCACTTGGAGTACATGGACCAGACACAAAAGCCTGGTACTGATTTCTATCAGTTCGTAAACGGTGGTTGGCAGAAACTACATCCACTTCCTGGCGACAAGGCTCGTTTCGCCACTTTCGACATGCTCTCTGAGCGTGCTTCAGAAGCGCTGAGCACTATGGTGCAAGAGTTGGCAAAGACTCAACACGAGACTGGTACCAACGAACAGAAAGTGGGCGACATGTTTACTTTGGTAATGGACAGTGTCCGACTGAATGCCGAGGGTGCTGATCCTATTAAAGCTGACTTGGCCGAAATTGCGGCTTTAAAGAATCCCAAGGATGTATATGAGCTGTTGGCAAAACTGAACAAGCGTGGAGTGAGCGCTTACTATGGCTTAGGTGTAGGCACTGATGCCAAGAATTCCAAAGCACACATCATGAGTTTGCGTCAGGGTAGCCTTTCATTAGGCCAGATTGACTACTACAAGGAAAACGATGACAATACCGTAAGAATTCGTGAGGCTTTCAAGAAGCACATCGTGAATATGTTTAAGTTGGCTGGATACAGCGATGCTTATGCCGAGAAGGCTCGCGACGTGGTGATGGAAGTGGAGAACGAGTTGGCAAACAACTTCCGTAGCCGCACCCAGTTGCGTGACCCTGAAGCCAATTACAACAAAATGACCATCGATGAGGTAAAGAAGTTGTATCCATCTGTGCCTTTCCAGAAGATTTTCGATATTATGGGCATCCAAGGTGAGGTGAACGAAATCGTGGTTGGTCAGCCAGAAGCCATGACTGCCGCTGTGAAAATTATCGATAAGCTACCAGTTGACAAGCAGATCCTCTACCTGCAATGGAAGCAAATCTCTTCTGCTGCCAACAACCTGAGCGACGCTTTTGTTACTGAGAGCTTTGATTTCAACAGTCGCGTAATGGCAGGTGTTCAGCAACAAGAGCCTCGATGGAAACGTGCTTTGCGCGCTACCGAAGGTTCATTGGGAGAGGTGCTGGGCCAGCTTTATGTCAAAGAGTTCTTCCCACCCGAGGCCAAGGCTCGTATGGTGGAACTTGTGAAGAGCGAACAGGAAGCACTGGGTGAACGCATCAAGGCCCTGACTTGGATGAGCGATGCTACTAAAGAGCAGGCACTGGCTAAGTTGGCTACATTCCGTGTAAAAATCGGTTATCCTGACGAATGGAAGGACTATTCAGGTCTGACTGTTGACCCACAGAAGTCATATTACGAGAACGCCAAGGTAGCTCGTCTGTGGAGATATCAGGAGCAGATTGACA
Organism: Bacteroidaceae bacterium; assembly: GCA_017651505.1. Lineage (GTDB taxonomy): Bacteria > Bacteroidota > Bacteroidia > Bacteroidales > Bacteroidaceae > Bacteroides. The sequence continues at coordinate 20,493 of JAGCCV010000037.1, forward strand.
AATTTGGCAAGCCCGTTGACCCGACAGAATGGCACATGACTCCACAGACAGTGAATGCTTACTATAGTTCAACCACCAACGAGATTTGCTTCCCTGCTGGTATCCTTCAGCCTCCTTTCTTCGACATGAATGCTGACGATGCTTTCAACTATGGTGGTATCGGTGTGGTAATCGGTCATGAGATGAGCCACGGTTTCGACGATTCAGGTCGTCAGTTCGACAAGGACGGCAACATGTCTGGCTGGTGGTCTGAAGAAGACAACCAGCACTTCAAGGAACGTGCTCAAGTATTGATTGACTTCTTCTCAAGCATCGAGGTAGCTCCTGGTGTTTATGGCAACGGTGCCATGACATTGGGTGAGAACATTGGTGACCACGGTGGTTTGAAGATTGCCTACACAGCATATAAGAATGCGACCAAGGATAACCCACTGCCTGACAAGGATGGATTTACTGCCGACCAGCGTTTCTTCCTGGCTTTCGCAGGTGTATGGGCTAATAACATCACTGACCAGGAGATTCTGCGTCGCACCAAGACAGACGTTCACTCATTGGGTCGTTGGCGTGTTAATGGTGCCCTGCCACAGATTGATGCTTGGTACGAAGCCTTCAACATCACCGAGGCTGATCCTATGTTCATTCCAAAGGAGAAGCGTGCTGATGTATGGTAATTAATTTATAGAAATCCGAGGAAGTTTTAAATAAGAAAGGCTGCTCGATTGAGCAGCCTTTCTTATTTTATTGAGCTAACGCTTGATCAATGGCATGGGCCAACTGGTCGGCACAAGAAGTGGTCTTGTTGCCACAGGTGTTTCCACGCAGGGTGTTGGCGGCCCAACGGGCATCGGCACCCTGTAAAAGTTTGGAGATGGCCTTCAGGTTGCCAGGGCAACCCATGGTAAACTGAATATTATGCAGCTTGCCATCAACAATATCAAAATCAATCAGCTTGGAGCAAACGCCCTCAGGCGTGTAAGTAAAATGTGCCATAATGTCTATTTTATAAAAATTACATCGCAAAGATAGAAAATAAAATCAAGAATAGCTATCTTTGCAAAACAAATAAAGCAAATGAACCATGCCTCTTAATATACCCAAGACTTTACCGGCAGTTGACCTGCTAAAGAAAGAGAACATATTCGTGATGGACGACCTGAGGGCGGGGACACAGGACATTCGCCCCTTGCGCATTGTCGTGCTGAACCTGATGCCGTTGAAAATCACTACTGAAACAGACTTGATTCGCCTGCTTTCCAACTCTCCCTTACAGATAGAGCTGTCGTTGATGAAAATCAAGAGCCACACCTCGAAAAACACGCCCATTGAGCACATGCGGGCATTCTATACTGACTTTGAGGAGATGCGCCACCATAAGTATGACGGCATGATTATCACAGGAGCACCTGTAGAGCAGTATGAGTATGAGGATGTAACCTACTGGGATGAGATTACCGATATTTTTGATTGGGCTCGCACACATGTCACTTCTACTTTGTATATCTGTTGGGCTGCTCAAGCTGGGTTATATCATTATTATGGCGTACCCAAATATCCGTTGGATAAGAAGATGTTTGGAGTGTTTGAGCATCATGCCCTTGACCCATTCTGTCCTATCTTCCGTGGGTTCGACGACAAGTTCTTTATACCTCACAGCCGGCATACGGAGATTCGCAAGGAAGACATCCTCAAGGTGCCAGAACTGACACTGCTTTCAGAGTCAGATGTTTCAGGTGTACACATGGTGATGGCTCGCGGAGGCAGGGAGTTTTTCGTAACAGGTCATTCGGAGTATTCCCCCATGACGCTCGATACAGAGTATCGTCGTGACCTGGGCAAAGGTTTGCCGATAGAGAAGCCGTTGAACTATTACCAGAACGATGACCCCGACCAGGGGGTTGTCGTACGTTGGCGTGCCCATGCCAACTTGCTGTTCACCAACTGGCTGAACTATTATGTATATCAGGAAACTCCGTTTGATATTGAAACAATTCACTAACAATTGATTTCGTTTTATTTGTCGCAGTTCGGTCAATTCGATGCAAGCATCTTAAACCATTTGCTGCTTCAAAAAGTGACGGATGATAATCATCAGGCATCAGTGTATTCATGAAGAATGAGCATATAATAGAACTTCTCTCGCCAGCAAAGAACCTGGAGTGTGGGATAGCGGCGATAGACCACGGGGCGGATGCCGTATATATCGGCGCACCTAAGTATGGTGCAAGGGCATCAGCAGGCAATTCGATAGAAGACATTGCCAAGTTGGTGGACTATGCCCATCTATTCAACTCACGCATCTATGTGACACTGAATACCATACTGACCGATAGCGAATTGAGGGAAACAGAGCAGCTAATATGGGAACTATACCATATTCATGTGGATGCGCTGATTATACAGGATATGGGCATCACGCGCCTGAACCTCCCACCCATTCCCTTGCATGCCAGTACACAAATGGACAACCGAACGCCAGAAAAGGTGCGTTTTCTGGCTGATGCGGGTTTTAAGCAGGTGGTCTTGGCTCGTGAGCTATCATTAGAGGAGATTAAGCATATACACGAAGCCTGTCCGGATGTTCTCCTTGAGGTGTTCGTGCATGGGGCATTGTGTGTGAGCTATAGCGGACAATGCTATGCTTCACAGGCCTGCTTTGGTCGTAGCGCCAATCGCGGGGAGTGTGCACAGTTCTGCCGGTTGCCTTTTAACTTACTGGATGCCGATGGACAAGAGGTTCTTCATGAGAAACATCTTTTGTCACTCAAGGACATGAACCAGATAGATAAACTCGAGCAGTTGATGGATGCAGGAGTGAGCTCATTCAAGATAGAAGGCCGACTTAAAGATGTGGGGTATGTGAAGAATGTGACAGCTGCTTATCGACAACGGATAGACAAGATATTACAACGCAGATTGGAATATCGCAAGGCCTCATCAGGCAAATGCGAATATAGTTTCACGCCCGACTTGGCGAAGAGCTTTAACCGAGGATTCACACATTATTTCTTGGAGGGACGTCAAGGTGACATTGCCCAGTTTAATACGCCCAAGGCTATGGGTGAAGAGATGGGACATGTAAAAGAAGTACATGGAAATCAAATCATTGTAGCAGGAGTAAAACCTTTCAACAATGGCGATGGCGTTTGCTTCTTAGATAGTGAAGACAAATTACAGGGTTTCCGCATAAACCGTGTGGAACAGAACCGTTTGTTCCTGGCAAATAGAGTGGAGGGCCTGCTTCCGAAGACGATGCTTTTCCGTAACTTTGACCAGCATTTTGAGCAAGTGCTGTCGAAACGCAGTGCCGAACGTAAGATTAGCATCAGCTGGCAACTGAGCGAAACCCACGAAGGATTTGCCTTAAGTGCCACCGATGAGGATGGCAATAAGGCTTCTCTATCTTTCCCCTGCGAGAAACAGCTGGCTGAGAAGCCTCAACGGGAAAATATCATTAGGCAACTCTCTAAACTGGGTAACACGCCATTAGGCATAGCGCAAACAGCAATGACCAATAATCAATGGTCAATTGTCGATAATTATTTCATCCCCTCCTCATTGTTGTCTGATTGGAGACGTCAAGTGGTGGATGAGCTGATAAGGGTGCGAATGGCTCATTACCCACAGGAAGTGGCGGAATGGAAACAGACGTATCACCCCTACACGCAACCTACCCTCACCTATTTGGGCAATGTGATGAATAGCAAAGCACGAGAATTCTATGCAGGTCATGGGGTGAGACAAATGGAAGATGCTTTCGAGAAGCAGCCTGTTGACAAGGCTGTTGTGATGTTCTGCAAGCACTGCATCCGCTATGCTATGGGTTGGTGCCCAACAAGGCAAAAAGTGAAGTCTCCCTATAAGGAGCCATACTATCTGCAAAGCTTGGACGGAAAACGGTTTAAGCTGGTATTCGACTGCAAAAGCTGTACTATGAGGGTGGAACTAAGCTCTCCACTTACTGCGAATAATGATGTAAAAGTAAAAAGTTGAAACATTGGATAGGCATATTGATGGTGCTGGTGGGTTTGGTAAGTTGCCATTACCCCTATCGGGAAATGCTGGCGGAAGAAGCACTTGATGAGCATAGCCGTGACTCGCTGACCATGCTCTATGAACGCCATTACTCCAAAGGCCTCAATTTAGAGTTGTTGAGCGACTCCCTGAACTTGGCTTGCCTGCCCCTGCAGAACTGCATCAACATGCTATACAAGGGAGATCATGTAGTAGTAGCTGAGATAAAGAAAGACACTACCGATGTAAACGATAGTATCTGGGTGAAGCTGGCGCACTCTGATGGGGTGCAGGGATGGGTCTATGAGAAAGACCTAAAGCATCTGTTTGTACCTACTGACAGCATATCGCAAGCCATTTACCTGTTCAGTGGTTCCAACAAAGCTGTGTTAGCCTTTATGATGGCCATTTTCATTGCTTTCTTCTTACTAAGAGACTATCAACGAGAGCCGTTTAAATTGGTATGGTTTAACGATATTGACAGTCTCTACCCCTTGTTTCTCTGTTTAGTGGTGGCCTTCAGTGCCACGCTCTATGAGACCATGCAGCTTTTTGCTCCCGACACATGGGAAACCTTTTACTACAATCCAACGTTCTCACCGTTGAAATTGCCTTGGATACTCACCCTCTTCATCGGCAGTCTGTGGCTTATCATCATCGCTGCCATCACGGCAGTAAGTGAAGTGTTCCGTTATCTGTCTGACTGGAGTGTGCTCTACTATTTAGTAGGACTGATGGCAGCTTGCATCTTCTGTTACCTGTTCTTCATGCTCACTACCCACCTCTACATAGGCTATTTCTTTATAGTACTGTTCACTGCCATGTTCTTCCGCCGCCTATGGCTACGCACTTTGCGCTACCCATACAGATGTGGACAATGCGGACATAAGCTCCGCCAAAAGGGAGTATGTCCGCATTGCCACGCTATAAATAACTAAAACTTAAAACCTCAATCTCAAATCTACGCCAAGTTGCACGGGTGTGCCACGCTGACGGAACTTATTACTCATACTTTCAAAGAAGAAAGCGTCATAATCTGCGTTGAAGATATTGTTGGCCCACAATGCCAACTCAGATCCTTTATGCAGGAAAGCAAGGCGAGCATTCAGTGTCCCATAAAACTTCTGAGAATACATGTTCTGCACATCCCAGTAAATCTTGCCAGTGCCACGATAATCAACATTCAGGACGATGTTATCAACAAAAGAACCTTCATTGAGTTCAAACACATATTGCCCACCAAGCATCAGTGTATGATTAGGGACAAAAGGAACATACTTACCCTTAAGACTGACATTGCCGGAACCTGCAGAAGTTGTATTCAGTGGGACATCAGTACGGAAGGTGGCATGGGTATAACCATAGTTAGCTGTGAATGAGAGAGCTTTTGTAGCCTGCCAACGTAAAGATGCCTCTGCGCCATAGCTGCGGCTCTTACCTGCATTGACAGTGATGCGGCCCAAACCATTGGAAGCAAACTGAGCCAACTGCTGATCATTCGTATTGATTATGAACAGTGCTAAGTCAGCCATCAGAGAACCGTCATTCGTAGTAAAGTGAGAGCCTAATTCAAAGTTCCAGGAACGTTCGGGTTTAAATGCCACAGTACCCTCTACATCGTACTCAACAGTACGTTCTGCAAAAGCATCACCACCCATCTGTGTCATTCTTCCACCACTCTTCTCATTGATGGCTGCTGTCATATCTGCCGACATCTTACTCTGAATCAAGTCAGAGAACATCTGGAAGTTATAGCCACCTGAGCGATAGCCTTTTGACACACTGAAATAGATGTTGTTGCGATTATTGAAGTCGTATTTCAAAGCCACCTTGGGCAAGAACTCCCAATTGTCGCTGTTCAGTTTGCCATTAAACGCAGGACTGATGCCTATACCTTTAAGCTGAGCCACCATGTCTGCCATCTGAGGCATACGCTCCAGCATAGGCATGTTGAAATCGAAGGTCATGGGAGCAGAAGAATTGTAATCAATCCATAGTTTCTCATACTCCAGACGGGCACCTAAAGTCAGCGACAGTCCCTTTACCCCCAAGTCGTTGATAGTTGACTGGTGATAGATGGCAACGTTGGCGGTCGGGGTATCAAAAATGCCTGGGATATTAATCAAATCGTCAGTAACGTCAAGCGACATTTCGGGCATACGTTCATTTTGTTGACGCAGGCGAATAAACACATTGTTCACATGATCTTCAATCAGCGACTTGATACCATCTGCACAGAAGGCCATAGGAGCGTCGGTCTTGAGCCACTGGTAGAAACCGCTCAAACCTGTGGTCCACTCCCAACGGCTGCCGGGCTTCGACTTGAACACAAACTCCTGAGAAAGCGTCTTCGAGTTCTGCTTCTGGTTCAAGGTAAAGATGTCCAGCGGCGTATAGTCCTGATCCATCTTCATATCATCTTTCACGAACTGGAAGCCAGTAACACTATTGAAGATGAAGCGGTTGGCTTGATGTTCAACATTCAGGCCCGTGTTCAACAAATGACGCTTGTACTTACCATCTCGGTTATAGGCCACTTTGCCTATATACTGAGGGAATGGCTCTACACCATTAGTTGAGCCCATATACTGGTAAGGATAAGCACCTTGAGTCAGATACTCATAATTGATATTGAAATCCAATTTCGTATTGTCAGTAGGCAGATAAATGGCACGAATACGACCACCATACTCGTTACTCTTATCTACGTGCTCATTATTCTTAGCCACATTCTTGTAGAAGCCACCCAGATGGTCGAAATAGAAACCTCCAGAGAAAGCAAACTGGTCAGAAATGCGATGATAATGAGTAACAGAGGCTTTATATGCGTTGTGCGTAGCCGCACTCAGTTGTAGATCTGTGCCTTGATAATCAAATGGCGATTTAGTATAGACACGAATCAAGCCTCCCATGGTGTTTCGGCCATAGAGGGTACCTTGTGGGCCTCGTAATACATCGACGCGGTCAATTTCAGAAAAATTGAAATCGAAAGCATTCTTATTTAAATAAGGAATATTATCTACATACAAACCTACGGCTGGGGTATTGATACGAGAGCCAATGCCTCGAATATATGTTGATGTGGTTAGTTTAGAGCCGTAGGTAGGTATGTAGAGATTTGGAACTTGCGTTGAAAAAGATTTGATGGACGTCACTCCCCTCGCGCGGATTTCAGCGTTGGAGAAAGAAGAGGAAGAAAGGGTTTGCTGACGCAAACGCGTATTCTCTTTAGGGGTGGCAACCACCACAATTTCTTCGATATCGGCCACACGTGTAATGGTGTCGCCCTCAACAGGATCGGATTCTTTTACTAAGATAACGTTGGCAAATGCTTGTCCCATAAGCAAAGCCAGCGAAATGGTCATCAATAATTTCTTCATATAATACTTCGCTTTAGTTTTCGGCTGCAAAGTAAGAGGAAAGTACTGAGACCTACAATACCTACAAATGATGATTTATCAGATGGAGTCAGCTTCAACATAGCCCCGCATAACTGCGTAGATGGTGAGGCCAGATATTGATTTGATACCTAATTTCTCTGTAATGTTCTTACGATGTGTAATAACCGTCGCAAGACTGATACTCAGCTTGTCTGCTATCTCCTTATTTATAAAACCACGAGCCACCAGACTCAGCACTTCAATCTCACGCATACTCAAATCATTCTGCAACGGCATCTGCATTTGTGCTGGGGCATTCGTCATCTCAGGATGTCCATTTCGATGCCCTTGCTGGTGCAGCTTTAAGATAGACTTCACCAGATGTTGTTCATCTTGATTGATATTAAGCGATAACACGCCCACAGGTAGCTGAGCCTGTGTCTCCTCGTTACAAAGCACCACCGTCTGGAATTTCTTTCTCATAAAGAAAGTGGTATGTTCCAAATAAATCTGAATTGACACAAAGTAGTGCACAAACATGTCAGGCGTATCGGCCATCAGTTCGGCATAAGAGCCAAACGTCCGAATGGTGACATTTGGCACAATCTCTTCCAACAGACTCTCCAAGCCTAACCTTGCCAACGAGTTATTGTCTATTATTGCAATCTCTTTATCCATCATTACTTTGTTTAGTTTTCCATGTATTTGATAACTGCCTCAGCACAGCGTTCGCCGTCAATGGCTGCAGATACAATCCCTCCGGCATAGCCAGCCCCCTCGCCACATGGGAACAAACCTTGTACCCGCACATGCTGGAGCGAATCATTATCACGCAATATACGAACCGGCGAAGAGGTACGGGTTTCCACACCTATTACAATCGCCTCGTTGGTGAGAAATCCATGACTCTGTTTGCCGAAATGACGGAAACCATCACGCAAGCGACTGGCAATGAAATCAGGCATCCAGAAATGAAGAGGAGAAGGAATCAACCCAGGCGCATAACTACTCTCTGGCAGACTGCCTCCCAATCGCCCGTTTACGAAATCGGCCATGCGTTGCGCCGGTGCTGTCTGCTTATAATTGCCTTGCATCCAACAAAGGCGTTCAACCGCAGCTTGAAAAGCAAGTGTCTTTAATTGAGAATTGAGTATTGAGAATTGAGAATTGAGAATTGAAAATTGAGAATTGCCGTGTGGATAAATGACACGTTCAATGGCCTCTAAATCGGTTTCAAGCACAGCATCCCCAATTATCATTTTCCCATTTTCAATTTGTATATCTTCTGGTCGAAGTTCCACCACCATGCCGCTGTTGCTCCATGCCGTGTTGCGATGACTTGGACTCATGCCATTCACCACAATCTGCTCAGGACCCGTAGCTGCAGGTACCACAATGCCACCCGGACACATGCAGAAACTATAGACACCACGTCCCTTAACCTGGGTTACGAAACTATATTCAGCCGCCGGCAGGTACTTACCCCTACCCTCGCCTCGATGATACTGTATCTGGTCTATGCGATGGGCAGGATGCTCCAATCGCACACCAACGGCAATGCCTTTAGCCTCTATCTCTATACCATTGGCGTACAACCATGAATAAACATCACGAGCAGAATGACCAGTGGCCAAAATGACAGGTCCCCTAAAATCGTCTCCCGTATTGGTCTGAATCCCAACCACCTTATTCTGTTGTATGACGATGGTATCCATGCGTGTCTGAAAATGCACCTCGCCTCCACAACGGAGGATGGTATTACGCATATTCTCGATGACCCCAGGCAATTTGTCGGTACCGATATGGGGATGTGCATCCACCAGAATGTCGGTCGAAGCACCATGTTGGCAAAAGACATTGAGTATTTTCTCCACGTTGCCACGCTTCTTACTGCGAGTATAGAGCTTACCATCAGAATACGCGCCAGCTCCACCTTCACCAAAGCTGTAATTCGATTCAGCATCCACAGCCTGTTTGCGGGATATATTGGCAATATCCAACTTGCGCTGGTGCACATCCTTGCCTCGTTCCACCACGATGGGACGCAATCCTAACTCAATGAGTCGCAAAGCTGCAAACAACCCACCAGGCCCAGCTCCTACCACCACTACCGATGGCTTGTCCGACACGTCTTGGTATTGCACAGGTGTATAGACCAGATCCTCAGGTTGTTCGTTGATATATGCCCGCAATGTGAGGTTGACAAAAATCGTACGTTGGCGAGCGTCAATGCTTCGTTTCAATATCCTTATCGCATTGATTTTCTCTAAGCCCTTCTCCTCAAGCAACCATTTCTTCAGGTTGCCCATATCGAAGGCAACGTCTGGCAATACCCTTATCTGAAATTCACTAATCATTAATGGTCATTGTTTAAAGGTCATTCATCCAAACAATAATCTAAACGCCTCCTCCACCTTCCTTACCGGCACCAGCTCTATCTCCAAGTGCTTGACATCCAAGCCCTGCATATTCTTCTTCGGTAAAAGGAAACGCTTGAATCCCAACTTCTGTGCCTCACTGATTCGTTGCATGATACGACTCACAGGACGTATCTCGCCCGACAAGCCAATCTCTCCAGCCATACATACGCCAGGCTCAACAGCGGCATCCATGTTGCTTGACAGGATAGCACTGATAACAGCCAAGTCTATCGCCGTATCGCTGACACGCAAGCCACCAGCTATATTGAGGAACACATCCTTTTGTGCTAATTTGAATCCCACACGTTTTTCCAGCACAGCCAACAACATATTCATTCTGCGAAGGTCGAAACCTGTGGCAGAACGTTGTGGGTAGCCATACACCGCGCTGCTCACCAACGCCTGTACTTCTATGAGCAAAGGCCTCACTCCCTCAATAGCGCCAGCAATGGCAATGCCGCTCATCCCCTCATGTTCTTGGTTCAGCAACAACTCTGACGGGTTATTAACCTGACACAGTCCATCTTGACGCATCTCATAAATACCCAGTTCGTCAGTACTGCCAAATCGGTTTTTATTACTGCGCAAGATGCGGTACATATAATGCTGATCACCCTCAAACTGCAACACGGTATCCACGATATGTTCCAATATCTTCGGCCCAGCAATCGTTCCTTCCTTATTAATGTGTCCTATTAAGATTACAGCCGTATGGCTCTCCTTTGCGAATCGCAGGATAGCAGCCGCACACTCGCGCACCTGTGTGATGCTACCTGGGGATGAATCCACCAGCTCGGTATAGATGGTCTGGATGGAATCGATGATCACGATGTCAGGTTCCACCTCCTTGATGTGCTTAAAAATCAGTTCTAACGAGGTTTCGCAAAGAATCAGGCAATCATTCTCTGATTGAGCACTATCACGACTATTCAGTCGGTCGGCACGAAGCTTGAGTTGTCGTTGACTCTCCTCTCCACTCACATAGAGTATTCGTTTCTCAGGCATCTGCAAGACAGTCTGCATCACCAAGGTGCTCTTACCAATACCGGGCTCACCACCCAACAATACCAGAGACCCTTTTACTAATCCGCCACCCAGCACACGGTTCAGTTCATCATCATGCATATCTATTCGTGGTTCTGCAGAAGCATCAATGTCACGAAGCCGCATCGGTTGTTGGGTACGCAAGATATCGTGCCCTACGCTCGCACTGGCACTTTTAGCTGGCGATTCCTTATGAATCACCACCTCTTGAAAAGTGTTCCATTGTCCGCACGAAGGACACTTGCCCAACCATTTAGGTGAGTCATAGCCGCAATTCGAGCAAACGTATGCTGTTTTATCCTTTGCCATAATAATAGTAAATTTGCATCTTGCAGGGTGGCAGGCTGCCACCTTACAGGTGCAAATTTACAATATTTCCCCTAATTCTAAAGCTATTCCCCCTTTTTTCTTCCTTCAGAAAGGCATTGGAGGTTTGTATCTGGCAAGACGGAAGTCCTGCAACTTTACGTAAGCATCCCCTCGAAGGTGCGCAGCCCTTATTTGCGAAAAGTCTCCCGCCCGCTTCTACATGCGGTAAACACCGCCGTTGTCATCATCAGCGTTATGGCCGCTGTTGCCATTAAAACCTCTTCATATTCTTATAATATCTGTTCACCCGGTTGGTGATTTACTCTATGGGGGAGAACATAAATAATACTTTATTCTCAAACTCTCTTCTATCGGCTCAGAACTTTTTGATTAATGCACTAATCTGTAGAGGCAGGAACAGGCAGTCAGCTCGCTCTGGAATACTTTATTCCAGTCAGCAACTGATTGGGGCGAAAGTTTGCAATAAAGCCCCTGTCCAGCCTTGACTACTCGCAATGTTGGAAGGGGCTTTAATGAAATTCTATCCTTTATTCTCTGCTTGTTCAATCATACGGAATATACACACGGTCAAAAGAGAGGCTTCCGAAGATGCCCCATCCGTCCTTCACGTTGCTGTGTATCAGGGTAGGCTCTGCATTCCTGTCCACTTCTGAGATGCGGTACAGCTCCATCGACTTGAGGTAGCGGTAAAGGTCGGGACTGACGGCCTGCAGCTCCACCATCACACGTGGCTCAATCTCAGGTATATCCTCCGTCGTTGTCTTGTTAAAGTCTAAAGTGTGTATGTATGCCAGTGGACTGTCTAATGTAAACGTGCGGCTGTTGCCACCGACCTGTTCGCTGCTGAAGGTGCTGGAGAAATAGGCGGGCCATCCTCCGAATCCCCTGGTAAGTCGGTTGTCGGTAAACATGTCGTCTTCAGAGAAATAGATGTCCTGCATCACATAGTAGTTATTGTTCCACTGGTAGCCCCACTGCGACTCAGATTTCAAGGTCTGGCTGCGCTCGCTGCGCACCCTCAGCCGATAGTAGCTGTTGTCGTCCACGCCCGATATGCGGCACGTCAGCCGCATGATGGTGTCAGCCTGATTCACCAGGTCGCCCATGTCCTCATAGGGGTCTTCAGGCAGCACCTCGTGGCTCACTACCTCTATGGCGGGCTTGGCAGGCACCTCGGTCTCCGCGGTCACAGTGCTTGTCCCATTCTGAACAGTTATCCTGATGCGGTCGCCCTCGCGTGGCACGTAGTTGCAGGCGTACATTAGGTTAATCTCATCGAAAGCCATCTGGTAGCTCACGTCTCCGTTCACCACCTCTGCCGTCACCTGTGCCTGCTTGACGGCAGTCTTTTGCAGGTAGTCGTCCACGCGGTAGTCGTTGATGAAGTCGTCCCTGTATAAAACGGCATGCTGGTAGTCATAGTACATTACCGACGGCACCTCGTCAATCTGGTAGGCACGGCTCACATAGACGCAGAGGGGTGACCCTGCTATCGCCGTGGCGTTTACCACCAGGTCGGTCGCTTTCTCGCTCTCGGGTCCATCGAAGTCGAGTGTCCGCTCACAGGCTCCGCACATCAGTGCTGTCGCGAGCAGTATCAGTATATGTCTTGCTTTCATAGGCTTTCAGAGTTTAAGTGTGAAACTGATGAATGGCATGATGGGGAACATGCACACGCCCTTCAGTTCGGGGCGGCTGCCCGTGAATCCCCAGTACACCGACGACACGTTCTGCTGGTTATACAGGTTGTAGATGCCCAGGTCGCATATCATCTCGCCGATGCCGATGCTGCCGTGGTGGCTCAGGCTCACGTCCAGGCGGTGGACGGTGGGCAGCACGTAGCTGTTGCGCTCTCCGTAGGTGCTGGCGCGCACCAGGTGCTGCACATAGGTATCGGTATAGTAAACGGGGATGATGTCGTCGTATGCGGGGTTCAGGGCATAGTTGACGTTGCCGCCCTCGGTCACGCCGGGATAGTAGTTGTTGAACTCGTCAAACACCTGTCCCACCAGCGTGGTGGTGGCGAATGTCACCCTGCGCCCGCTCTGCAGCGTCCAGGCGGCGGTGAGGTCCCAGTTCTTGCTCAGCCGCTGGCTGAAGGTGACGTTGAAGTTGTGTCGCCTGTCGCCGCCCGCATAGAATTCCCTGCCTTCGTTGAGCACCATCCCCTCGCGGTCGAATGTCCGCAGCGACTTGCTCCATGTGTAGCCTATCATGCCGGTGGTGTTGCCGATGGTCTTCTGCAGGAGCACCTCAACGCCGTAGGCCTTTCCCCTGCCCTGTGCCGCCAGCTGGCTCCAAGAGCTGCCCGAGTAGTGCGACACGCCCTCGCGGTATTCCGTCACGTTGTCCAGCCATTTGTAGTAGCCCTCGACCGAGAGCTGTATGCCGTTGCCGAACTCGTGGCTGATGCCTAATGACACCTGGTCAGAGGTGCTTGGCTTCATGGCCTTGTCCATTGTCACCCAGATGTCCGACGGGGTAGTCAGGCTTCCGCTGCTGAGCAGGAACATGCCCTGCGACATACGGGCATACGACGCCTTGACTGATGTGTTCTTGCCTAACGACACCCTCAATGACGCGCGCGGCTCCACCATCAGCGATGTCTTCCCGTCGGCGGCATAGCCCTGCAGACGCAGGCCCACGTTTGCCTGCAGCCAGGGTGCCACGGCCCAGTCGTCTCCGGCATAGACGCTGAAGGTGGTCAGCTTCTGGCTCGCCGTCAGGCCCTTGGTGTTGCTGTTCTCGGTCACGGTATAGCGGTCCTCGCCTATGGTGGTGTTCCACACAATCTCCTCGTTCAGCGCGGCCTTGCGCCATGTGCTCACGGTGCTCACGGTACTTGGTTTCAGCTCGATGTATCCTGCCTGTAGTCCTGCCTGCAGCTCGTGGCCGCCGTTGGCAGTATATGACAGGTTGAACCGCGCGTTATAGTCGTTTACCTTCGAGGAGTAGGTCATGATGTCTGTGGTGCGTGTCAGTGTAAACAGCTCGGCTCCGTCATGCCCGTGGTTCCATATGTCGATGCTGACGCGGTTCTCGGTGTCCTGCTGCTGGCTCAGCCGGTAGTCATAGCCGCTGTAGCTCACTCCGGCATCAATCCTCAGTGCATTGTCGGGCTGGTAGGTGTAGGTCAGCCCACCAATCAGGTTGTTCCATTTGTTGCGTGTCTCGCTACGCTTGGTGTTGTCTATGTATCCCTGCGCGTCGCTCATGCTTGACCCGTCGGGCAGGTAGCGCAGGTTCTTGTCATAGCGGTAGTTCTGGCTGGTCTCCAACGGCGTGGCGTTGTTCACGTCGTGCCCTGTGTAGAACACGGCCGAGAGGCGTGAGCTGTCGTTGAACCTGTGTGTCAGCTTGGCGTTCACGTCCCAGTAGCGCATGTGGTTGTAGTCGTTCATCTGCCCGGGGTTGTCGTATATCACCTCTTCCAGCAGCGGTTTCACGATGGCGCTGAAGTAAGACACCCTGGCCGCGATGTTGTAGGATGTGCGTCCCTTCCACAGCGGGCCTTCTGCCTGCAGTCGCGACGAGAGCATGCCGGCGGTGATTGACAGGCGGTGGCGCTGCATGTCTCCCTCGCGAAGGCTCACGTCTATCATGCTTGAGAGCCTTGACCCGTAGCGAGCCGGGAATGCCCCCTTGTAGAGCACCACGTCGTCCATCACCTCGGTGTTGATGGCGGAGGTGAAGCCCTGCAGGTGCTCGGGGTTGTAGAGCGTGATGCCGTCCAGTGTAAAGAGGTTCTGGTCCTGCTCGCCGCCACGCACATGGATGCCGGCCTTGCCGTCGCCGGCCGACTGCACGCCGGGCAGTCTCTGCAGCGACTTCAGAACGTCGGCCTCGCCAAGCAGGGCGGGCATGCGCCTTATCTGGTCGGCACTTACGGCTATGGCGCTCATCTGCGAGCTCTGCACGCCGAAGTTGTGGCGTGTGCCATATACCTGCACCTCGCGAAGGCTCTCGGTGCCCTGCTTCAGGCTGATGTCAAGCCTGTGGTTGCCAGTCAGCGTCAGGGCCTGTGTCTGGCTGGCGTAGCCCACGTAGCTGAAAACCAGCTCTAACGGACGGCCGCTGGGCAGGGTGATGGTATAGTTTCCGGTGCTGTTGGTGGTGGTGCCCGTGCGACGGTCGGTGTTATACACCGTCACGCCAATCAGCGGCTCACCGGTTGCGGCGTCCGTCACCTGCCCGCTCAGCACCAC
>JAGCCV010000006.1 GCA_017651505.1 Bacteroidaceae bacterium
CGGTAGCAGTTATAATGCATCCTGCGGTAACATCACCATCAGTGGTGGTAGCGTCACTGCTACGGGTGGCGATCAAGGTGCCGGCATCGGTAGCGGTCAATGTGCATCCTGTGGTACCATCACCATCACCAGCGACGTCACCAGCGTGACGGCTACGAAGGGTGATAGTGCTCCTAACAGCATCGGTGCCGGTGATTGGGGCACTTGCGGCACGGTGACCATCAATGGCACAGTGACGGGCAACGTCACCATCAACCCATACACCTACCAGCCATAATCGTGCCCCGCTCCTAATAAGAAATAACTACACCGCCCGAGAGTCCCCATGAAAAGACTCCCGGGCGGCATTTTTCTTGCCTGTACCTCATTGCTGCTTTGCCTTGACGAATAGAAAAGAAAATCAATAACTGAAATTGGCACTTTTCGGGCAAACAGATGCAGCAATGGATAGAAGGGCACTTACCCGCGACGAGGCCCTCGAGCTCGTCCGCAGATACAAGCGAATCATAAGCGCACGCTTCGCTGTGGTGTCAACGTGGTATCCAATTCTTTCGCAGATGAGTGTATTTCCCTCACTCACTGAAGAGCAAATCCGCCATCTCCGTTCAATGGGTATGGCATTTGGTAATGAAGACGATGCCAAGTCCTGCATCACCAACACCCCAAAGATAAAAAAAAGCGGGGGCGCCACATAACGGCACACCCCGCAAAAGATTATGAATAATGAAACGGTTTTTACTTGCAAGCGCAACGGGGCTTGATCTGCTTGAAGAAATCGTTGCCCTTGTCGTCCACCAGGATGAAGGCTGGGAAGTCTTCTACCTGAATCTTCCAGATGGCTTCCATGCCCAGCTCGGGATACTCGACACACTCGATGCTCTTGATGTTGTTTTGCGACAACACGGCTGCAGGACCGCCGATAGAGCCGAGGTAGAAGCCGCCATGCTTCTTGCATGCCTCGGTCACCACGTCGGTGGGGTTACCCTTGGCAATCATCACCATAGAACCGCCATGATCCTGGAACTCATCTACGTATGGATCCATACGGTTAGCTGTGGTGGGACCCATCGAGCCGCAAGGCATACCCTTAGGTGTCTTGGCAGGACCAGCATAAAGCACAGGATGATCCTTAAAGTAAGCAGGCAAATCCTCACCAGCATCTAAACGAGCCTTCAGTTTGGCATGAGCAATGTCACGAGCCACAATGATGGTGCCGTTCAGAGAAACACGGGTAGCAACAGGATATTTTGACAGGATCTTGCATACCTCACTCATGGGCTGGTTGAGGTCAATCTTCACCACATCGCCCTCGCCTGCCTGACGCAATGCCTCAGGAATCAGTTCGCCTGGGTTGTCGTCCAGCTTCTCAATCCAGATACCATCCTTGTTGATCTTGGTCTTGATGTTACGGTCAGCCGAGCAAGAAACGCCCATGCCAATAGGACAAGAAGCGCCATGACGTGGCAGACGAACCACACGAATGTCGTGTGCCATATACTTGCCGCCAAACTGTGCTCCCAAGCCAATGTTATAGGCCTCTTCAAGCAACTGCTTCTCCAATTCCACATCGCGGAAAGCACGGCCATATTCATTACCTGTGGTAGGCAACTCATCGTAGAAATGAGTAGATGCCAACTTCACCGTGAGCAGGTTTTTCTCTGCAGAGGTACCGCCAATCACAAACGCTATGTGATAAGGAGGACAAGCGGCTGTGCCCAAGCTCTTCATCTTATCTACCAAGAAAGGTATTAGGGTACCTGGGTTCTGGATGCGTGCCTTGGTTTCCTGATAGAGGTAGGTCTTGTTAGCCGAGCCACCACCCTTGGTGACACACAGGAAGCGATATTCCATGCCCTCGGTAGCCTCAAGGTCGATCTGTGCGGGAAGGTTGCACTTGGTATTCACCTCATCATACATGTTCAACGGAGCATTCTGTGAATAACGCAGGTTTTCCTCGGTGTAAGTCTTGTAAACGCCCAATGACAGAGCCTCTTCATCGCAGTAGCCTGTCCACACCTGCTGACCCTTTTCGCCATGTATAATGGCAGTACCAGTATCTTGGCAAGTAGGAAGCTGGCCTTTGCAAGCCACCTCTGAGTTACGCAAAAACGACAAAGCGACATACTTGTCATTGTCACTTGCTTCTGGGTCAGAAAGAATCTTGGCCACCTGCTCATTGTGAGAGCGACGCAGCATGAATGAAACATCACGGAAGGCAGCATTAGCCATTGCAGTTAAGCCTTCCTTCTCAATCTTAAGGATAGGTTTTCCCTCAAACTCGCTTACTGACACATAGTCTTTAGTAAGCAAATAATACTCAGTCTTATCTACACCATGCTCAAACATGGGTTGATAATGGAACGGAGGATTTGTTGCCATAATTACATTAGTTTTTTATTTGGTTAAAATATTCTATTCAGTCAGTGGCTTCAGGCGCTCTATCAGCTCGTTGCCCAGTGCGGTCTTCACCTTGATATGGTCGAGCACGGCTGTTACAAACGTATTGCTTTCGAAGTCACCACGCACCTGCTCAAAATCCTGCTCTTTCTCAAACTTGGTACCATCGGCTCCAAAGCCGGTCATGGACGACAACGAGAACTCTTTCTTGGCATCTTCATATACCATCTTATCCAAGCCAATCACCGCTTCTTTCCATCTTTCCACAATATGTATGATATCAGCAGCCGTAATCTTGTCAGCCTCCAGCCCGAAGAACTCAAGCATACGGTCGTAGGCCCAAGTCCACTCGTAGGTGTAATAGTTGGTGTGCATGCGCATGAAATCGGCATTGATTTCCTTCAGCTTGTTCACCTTGCCACTCTCGATGTTGTCGAGCAGCTGATCTACCTCGCTCTTGGGAGCTATCAGACCTGAGATATCTACCCACTCGCCCTTACCGATGGCGGTATCTGGCTTGAGACGGGCACGTATTTCCTCGTTGTTCTTGAAGTCAATGCCTTCCAATCGCTTGATAACCGAGTTGCCCAGGAATTTACTGATACCGATTTCATAGAATTTGATGCCATTTACCAGCGATGAGTTCTTGATCTTGGCACTGTGGTATGAATACTCGTCAGACAACTCTCCCGAAGCCTGGCGCAGGTTTCTCAGTATCTCACAACCCTTAAACATTTTCTGAATGGTATAAGGACTCAGCAGGTTATAGTTAATACAATCGAGTTTGTTGGCATCAGTGCGGTTATCACGCTTTGGCCACTTCTGGGCGTCGCGAATGGTACCCACACTACGCAGATTGACACCAGGAACGAGATAAGTAGTGTCCTTCTTCTCAATCAGGTAGCTGAATGGCAGGTTGGATGTATCGGAATGATTGACATGACGACCCATGACCAGCGAGAAAGAGCCTACCCTGGAAGGCCAAAGGATATAAGAATCAGAAGAAGTCTTGGCACCACGTTCCAAAATACCCTGATGGATAGGTCCCAGTTTATACATGTGGTTACTCTGATTAGAGCCAGAGCCTGCGTTCATGAACGAGAACATGCCCGCAATCAACAAGGTGGATTTATGGTGCGTCACCGTAAACGGACCAGCAAAGATGGCACAAGCCTCACCGTTCTCCTCCTGGCAGTTGCTGAAGAACAAGGAATCGGAAGCCGAATAACTATGTCCCATCTTACATGCCTGTCCCACAAAGCAACGTGTCAACATGGCACCATCATCAAGGGTAGAACCCGAAGATATGATGAAATCATCGCATATCACATTATGACCAATGTGAACAGGAGCTTCTTTGTTACTGTTGACAGAACCGTTATTCAGACGGTTAGCGCCTATGATGGTAGCGCAAGAGCCAACACGCACATTCACGATAGAGCCCACATTCATGATGGTTACATGGTCAGCTATCTCACCCGTCTCAGAAGCATGTTTGTTGGAATAATAGTCGGCTATCTCGCGTAATCTGACTGCCAATTCCGGGCGATGCCTGTACATGGCCATAATATAGGCCAACTGCGCGGAGAGCTTATCGCTGATAGCAACCTCTCGTCCTCCCGTCTCATTCAGTACAGACACTTCCACGCCATTGCCAAAACGGGTTTTGCCATCCACTACAATACTGTCAACATTTTCAATATAGGTATTGTCACCAATCTCATAATTGGCAATATAGTTGTGCACATCTTTGATGTAGCATCCGTTGCCCACTGTGACATTGTGCAGCGTTACATGGCGCAAGCCGGCTTGCTTGACAATGCCACCCTTCATGGTGAATTCTCCTTGCAGGGAACCTATGCGAATGTCGCCCGAGAAATGGGCAGACACCACATACTGTGCCTCGAAACCGGGTGCCACACACACGCGATTCCAGTCAGTGGCAGTACAGCCCTGCTGTTCAAGCTGTGCCACCTCGTTTGTTGATAAATTTCTGTAATTCATATTTATTGGTCTTCAGATTGAGGATAGAGGAAATCATTATAAGGATATTTCTGCACATGCAGTTCTCTCACCCTTCTATACAATTCCTCCCTCAGGTTATCAATATTTGTCTTTTCCTTGGCAGAGATAAAAATGCAATCTTCTTCCAACTTAGCCATCCAAGAACGCATCAGCTCGTCAAGCGACACATTCTCTTTTGTCTTGGGTGTCAGGTCAAAGGGATCCTTCTCAACAAACGTATAGGCGTCTATCTTGTTGAAAATCACAATCGTTGGTTTACCACCCGCATCAATCTCAGCTAATGTCTTGTTCACCACTTTAATCTGTTCCTCAAAATCAGGGTGCGATATATCCACCACATGCATCAGCAAATCGGCCTCGCGCACCTCATCAAGGGTTGACTTAAACGAATCCACCAGGTCGGTGGGCAACTTGCGGATGAAGCCTACCGTGTCGCACAGCAAAAAGGGCAGGTTGTCAATGACCACCTTGCGCACCGTTGTGTCAAGCGTGGCAAACAATTTGTTTTCCGCAAACACCTCGCTCTTGGCCATGAGGTTCATCATGGTTGACTTACCGACATTGGTATAGCCAACCAACGCCACACGTATCATCCTGCCTCTGTTCTTACGCTGGGTGGACATCTGCTTGTCGATGTCGGCCAGTCGTTGCTTGAGCAGCGACATACGGTTGAGAATGATACGGCGGTCCATCTCCAACTGCGTCTCACCAGGACCACGCAAGCCCACCATACCCTTACCACCACCGGCACCAGAGCCACCACCCTGACGTTCCAAGTGTGTCCATAATCGTTGCAAACGAGGAAGCATGTATTTATATTGTGCCAGCTCCACCTGTGTCTTGGCACTGGCGGTTTGGGCACGCATGGCAAAAATATCGAGTATCAGTGATGTACGGTCCAGGATCTTAACCTTCAGCACTTGCTCGATGTTGCGCAACTGCTTCGGCGACAGTTCGTCATCAAAGATGACCATACCTACCTCACGCTCAGCATCCTCTTCATCCAAAATATATTGTTTTATTTCCTGCAGCTTACCCTCACCCACATACGTCACAGCATGAGCCTGCACCAGCTTCTGGGTAAAACGACGCACCACCTGGGCACCGGCAGTTTCTGCCAGAAACTCCAATTCGTCAAGGTACTCATTCGTTTTCTGCTCGTCCTGCCTTTGAGTAATCAAACCCACCAGTACGGCAGTCTCGGTCTTAGCCTCGGATATTACAAATTCCTTCATCAAAAAAAAATCGTTGACACATTAACAAGGCAAAAATAGTAAAATCCTATTAAATACCAAGCATAAAAGCAAACAATTTAAAGGAAGAAGAGTGACGCGCCGATTACACTGATAACAGCACCTACAATTTCAAGGGGTTTAACTTCCTGCTTAAACAACAGATGGGCGGGCCAGATAATCAAGACAGGAACCAGTGCCATCAGTGTTGAAGCGATGCCAGCCTCGGTGTATTGAACAGCCATCAATGATAAAGAAACGCCGATAAACGGTCCTGTGAGCGTGGCACCTATGGCAGCTTTCATGCCTTTCCCGTCTTTTAATGCTATAGGCAGAGTATAAAACTGTTTTTGCAGAGCCATCACACAGAGGAAACCCAAACTACCTGCAATGGCACGGATAAAGGTGGAAGCAAAGGGCAGCAGGTCGTTAACGGCATCCATGCCTTCGGGCACAGCAGCCTCATAATAATTCATGCCCACCTTGCTGAGCACCAGCCCTAAGCCCTGTCCTATCCCGGCGCCGATGCCAAAAAGCACGCCTTTCGCCGGCAGTTTCAACTCTACTTTATGATGGCTTTCCTGATTGCCTTTATTGAGTACCGACATACCGATGCCCACCAAAGTAATCGCCATACCCAGCCAAGCTTGAAGATGGAGGTGTTCACCAAGCAGTATCCAACTTGCAAAAGCTGCAGTAGGAGGTGCCAGGGTCATAAACAGTTGTCCAAAGCGGGAACCAATCAGAATATAGGCATTGAACAAACAATAGTCACCAAAGACATAACCCACCAATCCTGACATCAGGAGCCATATCCAGGCTTGGACATTGGTATAAAGAGGAAATGGAGAACCTGTAAAAAACCACATGGTACATCCCAGCAAAATGAGCGAGAGCAACATGCGGATAACGTTTAGTTGTAAGGCTCCAAGCCGCTTACTGGCCACTTCGGAGCAAAGAGCTGTGATGGTCCATGAGAAAGCCACCACCAAAGAAATGGTTTCACCTAAATATAACATCGTGAGGTTGAAATAAAAATATCCCCGCCGACTGGCGGGGATAACTAAATATTATTTTACTTGAATAACCAGATACTTGCTGGCACTCCAGAACTGTGTCGCGTTGGTGATATTCAGCGTCAGTTCACCCTTCTCGTCTTTCACAAGTGAATATGAGCCAGAAGGATGGCTGGTAAGCAAAGTAGCTGATTTTGAATACAGACGTATTTCCTTGGTGGTGCGGATGTCACACTCGGTGAAATAGTCCATATTAGCCTCATCACTTGCCAATATCTTACCCTTTGAGAACAAGCCATCGCCAGTGAGGATCTTCTGCTCCTTCAACTCCGCCTTGGTGCCAAACACAAACCAAGCGGTATTCAAGGCACGGTCTTGCTGCTCAAGCACTTCGGTCTTTGCCATGTTTTCCGCATGAAGTTCTTCTGTTACAGCCGTCAGTTCGTTCACTGCCTCATCCAGTTCCTGGATGCGGATGTTCTTTGCCATCAGTTCCTGCTGCAATGATGCTATCTCGGCTGCTTTTTCTTCCAACTGTTTGGTGAATGACTCAACAGCCTTCTTCAGCTGTGAGTTCTGGTTCTTGCTGGTAGCCAACTGTGCAGTCAGCTTCTCAATCTGCTCACGATTGTCCTGCAAGGTTTTCTGGATAAATTCAATATCACTTGCTATCTGTTGCTTTGCACTTGAGGAACCTTCTATTACCGATCCACGCTGGAGGTCAACACGATTTTCTGCCTCGCTAATCTGACGGAAACCTTCAGTAATCTGATTGAAAGTGCCCATCATATCGTCTAATTCCGCTTCACGTGAACTCAACTCAGCCATCAAAGAATCATTCTTTGCCTGCAAACTCTTGTTGCCGCCACCCAGTCCGTCGCAAGAAGCGAAGCATACGGCAGCAGCCATCAATGTAAACACAAACTTTTTCATACGTTTAAACATTTAGTTTTTTCCAGCCACTACAATCACAAATTCACCGCGTGGCTCGGTCTCGGTGAAATGGGTAATTAATTCTCCAAGGGTACCTCTAAGGGTTTCTTCATGCACTTTGGAAATCTCTCTTGATACCGCAGCTTGTCTGTCATTGCCAAGCACCTCACCCAGTTGGGTAAGGGTTTTAAGCACTCTGTAAGGCGACTCATAGAACACCATGGTGCGGGGCTCGTCGGCCAAGGCGTTGATGCGTGTCTGGCGCCCTTTCTTCTGGGGCAGGAAACCCTCGAAGCAAAACCTGTCGCAGGGCAGACCGCTATCCACCAATGCCGGTATGCAAGCCGTAGCTCCGGGCAGGCATTGCACCTCTATGCCCGCTTTGGCACACTCCCTTGCCAACAAGAAGCCCGGGTCGGAAATGCCTGGGGTACCGGCATCCGATACCAACGCCACGTTCTCTCCAGCCACCAGCCGCTTCACTAACGGCTCCACTGTCTGGTGCTCATTAAACTTATGATGAGCCAACAACGGGCCATGCTGGATATCGAAATGTTTCAGCAGGATGCCAGAAGTGCGAGTATCTTCGGCCAGAATCACATCTGCCTCTTTCAAGATACGAATGGCCCTCAGCGTCATATCCTCCATGTTTCCCACAGGAGTAGGTACGATATACAATGTGCCTGTTTTCATGCCCGAAATAAAAAACGGAGCAAAGTTATAAATAAATTGGCTTAAAATAGCAAATACTCATCAAAAGTAGTACTTTTGTAACTAAATTTAGTACTTTAAATGGAGGTCTATTCTGAAAACAACATGCAGGAAACCCGTTGCAGAGGTCGCATAGAGGTGATTTGCGGGTCAATGTTCTCTGGTAAGACGGAGGAATTGATACGCCGTTTGAAACGTGCCAAATTCGCCAAGCAGAAGGTAGAGATATTCAAACCTGCCATAGACACCAGGTACTCCGACGGGGAAGTGGTAACCCATGAGGGACAGAGCATTGCCTCTACGCCCCTTGATTCGTCAGCCAGCATCCTACTGCTTTCTTCAGACATCGACGTGGTAGGCATTGACGAGGCACAGTTCTTCGACAACGGATTACCTGATATCTGCAAGCAGTTGGCCGACAACGGTGTGCGTGTCATCGTAGCAGGACTGGACATGGATTTCCGTGGTGTTCCCTTCGGACCAATGCCTCAACTGATGGCAATTGCCGATGAGGTGACGAAAGTGCATGCCATCTGTGTGCGATGTGGCGACCTGGCCATGTATTCGCATCGCAAGGTAAGCGGCGACAAGCAGGTGATGTTGGGAGAGACACAGGAATACGAACCTTTATGCAGGACATGCTTTAACAAACTGAAAACTGACAGTTATGATAAATAAGAGAATCACCTTCGACAGCTTTATCCGCACCGCGGCAGCCATTCTGCTGGCGGTAATTATCCTCATGATACTCAATAGGCTGAGTAGTGTGTTGTTGCCATTCTTTGTGGCTTGGCTCATTGCCTATCTCATCTTCCCATTGGTGCAATTCTTCCAGTATCGTTGTAAAATGAAGTATAGGGTACTGTCTATTATCTGTGCTATTCTGGCAGTAACAGCTGTTGGCATTGGCATTTTCGTCTTGATTATCCCTCCCATGATATCTGAAGCCTGGCGAATCAAGGACTTGCTGATAGAATATTTTGAATCGTCTCCTTCTGATGGTGTTCCAGCCATGATACATAGCTATATCGAGCAGCATCTCAACATCGAACAGGTGAAGGATCTTTTTAGTCGGCAAGATTTTTTAAATGCTTTACGTGAATATTTACCCAAGTTATGGAATGTAGTGATTGAGAGCATAAACGTTGTATTCAGTTTCTTCTCTCTCATCATGATTCTGCTCTATACCATTTTTATTCTTTTGGATTATGAAAGCATCTCTGAAGGATGGGTAAATCTTGTTCCAAAACGTTTTCGCCCCATAAGCGTAAAGTTAGTGGATGATGTAAAGGATAGTATGAACAAATATTTCCGTGGGCAGGCAATGGTAGCAACTTGCGTAGGCATCTTGTTCAGTATCGGGTTCCTTATCATTGATTTCCCCTTGGCCATCGGATTGGGCATATTCATCGGCTTCCTCAACATGGTGCCATATTTGCAGATCCTGGGCTTTATTCCCACCATCATTTTAGCCATCTTGAAGGCTGCCGATACAGGGGGCAATTTTTGGCTTATCCTGCTTTCAGCTCTTGCCGTGTTCGCCGTCGTGCAGACTATCCAGGACACTTTTCTCACCCCTAAAATCATGGGCAAGGTTACAGGACTAAGTCCTGCCATCATCCTGCTTTCGCTATCCATCTGGGGTTCTCTCATGGGTGTTATGGGTATGATAATTGCCCTGCCCGTCACTGCCTTATTGATTTCTTATTACCAGAAGTATATAATTGAGAGGGAACATATTAAACAGCAAGAAGAATAAAGGGGTCTTGAATGTAGCCGCTTTTATTACAGCGTCCAGTCACTGAAGGACTTGCAGACATCAAGCATGTAGTCTTCACGACATCCCACACGCTCGTCGAAGAGACGTTTGCACTCATTGATGACACTCTCAGGAAACGAATCTGACAAAGCCAGCCAACTGAAGTTACGGACGCACGATATTACCTCTATCTGTGCCTTGCGCTGTTTGACCACATCGGAGGGCAGCCCCTCCAGGTAGTAATCAATGGCACGATTCCACAATGAAATGCCCAGTTCGCGTGGCATACCGATAATCGCGTCATAGTCGCCCACTAATGTCACCATCGCTGAATAAGCATGGCCCAAGTCGAGCATGGGATGTCCGTAACCCACCTCGCCCATATCTATCAGCATCAACTGACCATCCTGCACCATCGCATTCTTCGCCTGCAGGTCAAGGTGAAGCAGGCGGCTGGCATCGGGAATGGCATCGGTGATGCGCAACATCAGATCGACACTTTTCTGGGGAAAATAACGGCGTACATGTCGAATCTGCTGTTGATCACGCTCCTTGGCACTGGGTACACTGCTATCATTGGGAACCTCAATATCATGTAATTGGTGAAACAAATCAGCGTATTTTCTGGCGAACTCATCAACACGCGCAGGCTCACGCTTAATGCAGGTACTGAGGGTTTCAGCCTGTAACAGTTCATAGACCAGACCATACTGGCTACCCACGCGCACCACATCAAACGAGATAGCGGTGGGCATACCCATAATAAAGGCTTCTTTTGACATGGTAATCTCGCGACGGACCTCATCGATAGTCGTGCCCTCACGAAACACCTTGATAATGGTATCACCGTCTATCCGATAGACGGTACCTACTCCGCCAACCCCAATGACTTCGCAGCCCTCCACGCTAAACTGCCGCAAGGCACGCTCCACATGCATAATCTTAGTGAAGCCAGTGGTATTCAGCACGTCATATACCCGTGGCTGTACCTCTACAACACGGAAATCCTTATATCGCTTAGCCAGCTTTAGCAATATGCGTAACCCCGAACTCGAGATATATTCCAACTGGCCCAAATCGCATGTTAGCCGGGAAATGTCGGGTGCGTTGGTCAAGAAGCCCTCGATGTCGGCACTTACCTGATGCGAGGTGGCTGTGTCAAGCCGTCCGGCAAGTATCAACGTTGCATTGTCATTATCTTTTTTGAATTCAACAATCATATCAATCAATATAGCAATTAGTACATTCCGCTCAAAAATAATACAATAATTCACAGCAACCAAAATAAAACAACAAAAAATAATAATTGATGGACAGAGATAGAGGCAAACCCGACAGCTGCCCGACCGAAGCCATGATTGGTGATATAAAAAATAGGGTTAGATTTGGACTTATGACAAATAATGAGTAGATTTGCAAGTCAAAAATGTTGTTTGCAATTCAAAACGTCAGAAATGAAGGTTGTTATTTTACAACATGACATTAAATGGGCTTGTCCTGCGGACAATCAAAGGCACTTGGAGGAGTTGCTGCTCAGACAGCCAAAAGCTGACCTCTACGTGCTGGCAGAGATGTTCTCGACAGGCTTTGCCACCGAACCCGAGGGCATAGCTGAGAAAGACGGCTCATCGCTGGCGTGGATGAAACGAATGGCAAGCCAGTTGGATGGGGCAATAGCCGGCAGTGTGGCTACGGAGGAAAACGGCAGGTTCTACAACCGTTACTATTTCGTTGAGCCAGACGGCAATGTGAGCCACTACGACAAGCGACACCTTTTCACTTACAGCGGTGAGGACAAGCGTTATACCCGTGGCGACAAACGTGTGACAGTGGCGTTTCGTGGCGTAAGGTTCATGTTGCAAATATGCTATGACTTGCGTTTCCCTGTTTTCAGCCGCAACGAGGGTGACTATGACGCCATGATTTATGTGGCAAGCTGGCCATCGAGCCGCATGGAAGTCTGGAATACTTTACTAAGAGCCAGGGCGATAGAGAACCAGTGTTTCGTGATAGGTGTCAACCGTATTGGCAAGGACAGTAAGTGTGAGTACCAGGGGGGCTCTGCCATCATCAGTCCCTATGGACAAACGATAGCAGCAATTGATGACTATCAAGAGGATGCGGCTATTGCAGAACTGGATATGAATGAATTAGCGGCATTCAGGAAGAAGTTTCCTGTGCTGGGCGATGGTGATGAATTTAAAATAAAAGACTAAATATGGAAAAGAAATTACTTTTAGGTGACGAGGCTATTGCCTTAGGAGCATTGCACGCAGGACTAAGCGGCGTATATGCCTATCCTGGCACCCCCTCGACCGAGATTACAGAGTTTATACAAGGCTCTCCATTGGCGAAAGAGCGCAAGGTGAGAAGTCGTTGGTGCACAAACGAAAAGACTGCCATGGAGGCAGCATTGGGCATGTCCTATATGGGCAAGCGTGCCCTGGTGTGCATGAAACATGTTGGTTTGAATGTCTGTGCCGACCCGTTTGTGAACAGTGGTATGACGGGGGTCAATGGAGGCGTGATAGTGTTGGTGGCAGATGACCCCTCGATGCACTCCTCGCAGGACGAACAGGATTCACGTTTCTATGGCAAGTTTGCCATGATTCCCACTTTCGAGCCGTCCAACCAGCAGGAGGCCTACGACATGGTGGAGGCAGCATTCGAATATTCCGAGCAGCAGAACCTGCCAGTACTGATGCGTGTCACCACCCGTATGGCGCACAGCCGTGCTGTTGTGCAGGTAAAGAGCGAGGCTCGTCAGCAGAACGAACTCAACTACAACGCAGTTGCCGCCAACTGGGTACTGTTGCCTGCCAACGCCCGCAAACGTAACGACATTGTGACCGCACAGCAGCAACAACTGGAAGAAGATGCCGTCAACTCCATTTATAATATCTATCATGAAGGTCAGGACAAGTCGTTGGGCATCATCGCCAGTGGCATCGGCTATAACTACGTCAACGAGTGCTTCCCCAAAGGGAACCCTTATCCTGTACTGAAGATTTCACAATATCCGCTGCCCAAGAAACTGGTGCGCCGTCTGATAGACGAATGCGAGAAGGTGCTTATCGTCGAGGAAGGACAGCCCTTCATCGAAGACATGGTGCGTGGTGTCAGCGAGAGCAAGAACATCAGGGGAAAACTTGACGGTGCCCTGCCCCGTACAGGTGAGCTGAACCCCGACATAGTGAAGAAAGCGCTCGGCATTGAGTGCGACCAGTGTTTCGCCCCTTGCGAGGATGTGACTCCGCGTCCACCTGCCCTCTGTATGGGTTGCGGCCACCGCGATGTATATGCGGCCTTGAACGAGGTGCTGCGTGAGTATGAGAACCCTCGCGTCTTTGGCGATATCGGCTGCTACACGCTGGGCTTCCTGCCTCCATTCCGTGCCATCCACTCGTGCGTCGATATGGGTGCTTCCATCACAATGGCGAAGGGTGCTGCCGATGCCGGTCAGTGGCCAGCCGTTGCCATCATTGGCGACTCTACTTTCACTCATAGCGGCATGACAGGTCTGCTGGATGCCATCAACGAGAATGCGAATATCACCGTAATCATCAGCGACAACCTGACCACAGGCATGACCGGTGGACAGGATTCTGCCGGCACCAACAAGTTTGAGGCTATCTGTCGTGGTTTAGGACTGAGTGACGAACACCTGAAGGTGGTTGTCCCCCTTCCCAAGAACATGCCCGAAATCACGCAAATCATCCGCGATGAAATTAACTACAAGGGCACCAGTGTAATCATTCCACGTCGTGAGTGCATGCAGACATTGCAGAGACATTTAAAACAGAAAAAAGCACAGGAGGGAAACAAATGAAAACAGATATCATACTTTGTGGCGTAGGTGGACAAGGCATTCTTTCCATTGCCACCATCATTGGCGAAGCTGCCATGAACGAGAACCTATACATCAAGCAGGCCGAGGTGCACGGCATGAGTCAGCGTGGCGGTGACGTGCAGTCGAACCTGCGTATTTCAAGCGAGCCCATCGCCAGCGACCTGATTGCCCGTGGCGGTGCCGATGTCATCATCTCGATGGAGCCTATGGAAGCCTTGCGCTATCTGCCTTTCTTATCAAAGGAAGGCTGGGTTATCACCAGTAACACACCGTTCAAGAATATTCCCAACTACCCTGATATAGATGTCATTAACGCCGACCTCGCCAAGCTGCCCCACGTCATCACCCTCGACATTGAGCAGATGGCCAAGGACAACGGGGTGCCCCGTTCTGCCAATGTCATCCTGCTGGGTGCCGCCCAAAAAGCCCTCGGCATTGAGTATGAGAAGTTGGAAGATGCCATCCGTCGTGTATTTGGTCGCAAGGGCGATGCCATTGTTGAAGCCAACATCAAGGCATTGGCGTTAGGAAGGGAGGCACAGAAATGAAACCTACCCCTATCAAGAAAGAAATAGTTGACAAGCTGATAGCCCAGATGGGCATTCAGGACTTTGCCAAAGCCACCATCCGTGAGGTAAAGCAGGTGGCTGCCACCGCAGAGAAAGAGAGTGGTGTGGAGTATATCAAGATGGAGATGGGCATACCCGGACTGCCTGCTGCCAAGGTGGGCGTTGAGGCACAGATAAAAGCACTTCAGGATGGTATAGCTCATTCCTACCCCGACATTCAGGGTTATCCTGAACTGAAGAAGCAGGCTTCACGTTTCGTCAAGGCATTCATTGGCGTTGACATCGCTCCCGAGGGCTGTGTTCCCGTCACTGGCAGTATGCAGGGAACATTCGCCTCATTCCTTACCTGCTCGCAGGCTGTCAAGGAAAAGAACACCGTGCTATTCATCGACCCGGGCTTCCCCGTACAGAAGATGCAGTTGCAGGTGCAGGGTGTACCTTTCGAGACGTTCGACGTTTACGATTTCCGTGGTGATAAATTAGGAGCAAAGTTGGAGTCCTACTTATCAAAGGGAAACATTTGTGCCATCGTCTATTCGAACCCCAACAACCCATCGTGGGTATGCCTGACTGAGCAGGAGCTTGAGACTATCGGCAAG
>JAGCCV010000038.1 GCA_017651505.1 Bacteroidaceae bacterium
ATCTCAGGATGGCGTTCCTTGATATTCTTGGTCAACTGACCCAGAGACCATGGACGACCGATACCTGCCATATCCTTCAAGCAGATTTCCTGTGCGCCTGCTTCAATCAGCGTATCAGCCAGTTTGGTATAATATTCAACAGTGTGAATCGGAGAATATGTGATGCAAAGGGTTGCCTGTGGAGTCATGCCGCCTTCCAAGGCATATTTAATTGACGGAATAATGTTGTTGGCATCGTTCAAACCATCAAAGATACGAGTGATATCTACACCTTGGGCATGCTTAACCTTATACATCAGTTTACGCACATCCACAGGACATGGATACATACGCAACGCGTTCAAGCCACGGTCCAACATGTGCGTCTTGATGCCAGCCTCGTTGAAAGGCTTGGTGAAAGCACGAACAGCTAAGTTAGGATTCTCGCCATACATCAGGTTCACCTGCTCAAAAGCACCACCGTTGGTTTCCACGCGGTCGAAACAACCCATATCGATAATGACGGGAGCTATGCGCTCCAGCTGATCTTTCCTTGGCTGGAACTTGCCAGAACTCTGGAACATGTCTCGATAGAGGAGACTGAATTGGATTTCTTTCTTCATATTATCTCAATTAAATTTTACCTATTAAGCTAATTTAGCGCAAAGATACAACTTTATTTTCACTCAGCACAACATTTGTACTTTTTTTTATAAAAGAAATTCCATTCATTACAAATTAACACCATTCATTGCAAATCAGCGCCACCTTCCTGTTATTATGCTTTTGTTTCTTCTATATCTACAAAAATAATAAAAGGCAAGGAGTGAAAAGAAAAAAAGAATTAAAAATAAACGTTTATAGCTTGCAGTATGCGGCTATAAAAAGAATTATTTGTATGTTTGCAAGGAATTATCAATTGACTATTGGAAATGAAAGTAACCATTGTTTCGGGCGCACGTCCTAATTTCATGAAGATAGCGCCTATATGCCGCGCCATAGACGCAGCACATAGCAACGGAAAAGATATTACATACCGACTGATATATACAGGCCCGCAGGGTGACCCCAGCCTCGACACATCTCTATTCTCCGACCTTGACATTCGTGAGCCTGACGGCTATTTGAACGTTTCCCATGGTGGACAGAGCGAAGTATCGGCGTCAATCATGCTGGCATTTGAAAAAGAACTCGATGCCCACCCTGCCCATGTGGTATTGGTGGTCGATGACCTGGCCTCTACCATGAGTTGCTCCATTGTAGCCAAGAAGCGAGGTCTGAAAGTAGCACACGTGATTGCTGGTACACGCTCGTTTGACATGAACATGCCCCGTGAAGTGAACCGCACCATCGTTGATGCCATCTCCGATTACCTGTTTACTGCCGGCATGGTGGCCAACAGGAACCTCAACCAGGAAGGCATGATACCTGAATACATCCATTATGTAGGCAATATACTCATTGACACCATACGCTACAACCGTCACCGGTTGCTCCAGCCCATGTGGTTCGACAGCATGGGACTGCGCAAAGGCAACTACCTGTTGCTCACGCTGAACCGTCGTGACCTGATGCGCAACAAGCCCGTACTGAAGTCGCTCTTGGAGGCGGTGGTAAAAAAATCAAACGGTCTGCCCATCGTAGCACCACTGCATGGTTATGTGGAAGATACTGTCAAGCAACTGGAGCTGAAGGCGCCCAACCTGCACATCATGCCATCGCAGAGCTACCTCCACTTTGGCTTTCTTATCAACCAGGCCAAGGGCATCGTCACCGATTCGGGCAATATTGCCGAGGAAGCGACATTCCTGGATGTTCCTTGCATCACACTCAACACCTACGCCGAGCATCCGGAGACCTGGCGCATTGGCACCAACGAACTGGTGGGTGAAAACACTTTCGCCCTCGAGGCCGCACTCGACAAACTGATGCGGGGCGAATGGAAGCATGCCACGTTGCCCGACAGGTGGGATGGCAGGACTGCTGAGCGTATCGTGCAAGTGCTGGTCGAGTCGTTTGAGAACAACAAATAATAATGAATGTTTAGCATAGAATAGATGAATAGAATACATATATTTTTTTTGACATTAATAACAGCGTTGGCTTTTTCCACAGGGGTTTCTGCCCAGAAGATCAGGGGCGTTGTAACAGACTCCCTCACCAACGAACCATTGCTGTATGTCACGGTGCAGTACGAGGGCAAAGGGTCGGGAAGCGTGTCCAATGGTAACGGAGAATATGAAGTGGACAACCATGCCCGCAGAGGATGGACGGAACTGACCTTCTCAGCCATCGGTTACGAGACCAAGAAAGTGAAGATTACCACAGCCACCCGTGAGGTGACACTGAAACTGAAACCTGCTGACATCCAAATAGCAGAGGTGACGGTAAGACCCGGACGCGAGCGTTATCGCCGCAGGGAAAACCCGGCTGTGATATTCATGCGCAAGGTAATAGAGAAGAAGAAAGGTCTCAAACTGGAAACCAACGACTACTACGAATACCGGAAATACCAGAAGATGCGTATGTCTATCAACGACATCACGTCTGAGAAAATGGAGAAAGGCATTTATAAGAGATTCTCCTTCTTCAAGGACCAGATGGAGGAATCGGCCAAGACTGGCAAGACCATCCTGCCTATCTCCATCAAAGAGACAGCTTCACGCACCATCTACCGTAAAAGCCCTGAAAGCAAGAAGGAAATCATTGACGGCTACAACTCGTCAGGCATCGAAGAGTTCTTCAGTACAGGCGATTTGGTGGGCACCATCCTGTCAGATGTATTCAAGGATATCAACATCTATGACGATGACATCAACCTCCTGCAACGCCGCTTTGTTAGTCCGATTGGACGTGGTGCCATCACCTTCTACCAATATTATTTAGAGGACACATTGATGGTGGACAAGACCGAGTGCATCCACCTGACATTCGTGCCAGCCAACCCGATGGACCCGGGTTTTACAGGTCATTTGTATGTGGCACGCGACTCCAGCTATGCCGTGAAGCGTTGCATCATGAACCTGCCTAAGAAGACAGCTGTCAACTTCGTGGAAGACATGATTGTGCAGCAGGAATACGAGCAGATGCCCGACAGCAGCTGGGTACTGATGAACGATGACATGACCGTGCAACTGAAGTTAACATCTGCCATCCAAGGCCTGGAAGTGGAACGTACCACCCGTTACTCGGATTATAAGTTCGACCCGATAGAACCACGTCTGTTCCGTCTCAAAGGTGATGTCATCAAGGAGATTGACATGATGAACAAGACAGATGAGTTCTGGGCGGAAGTGCGTAATGAGCCACTGACCAAACAGGAGAGTTCTATGGACTTGTTCATGAACCGCCTGGAACAGATACCTGGTTTCAAGTTCGCCATCTTTGCCTTAAAAGCATTGATTGAGAATTACATCGAGTTAGGCGACCGTCAACATCCGAGCAAGGTGGATTTAGGACCTATCAACACCATCGTGACCAGCAACTTTGTCAACGGATTACGTCTGCGTCTGAGTGCGGGAACCACCGCCAACTTCAGTAAGCACTGGTTCTTTGACGGCTATGGCGCATACGGATTCAAGGATCACAAGTGGATGTACAAGGGGCAAGTGGCTTATTCTTTCCTGCCACGTCAGTACATGCTGTGGGAATTCCCCAAGCACTACATACAGTTCAAGTATCAGTATGATGTGATGTCACCCAGTGACAAGTACCTCGACACCGATAAGGATAACATGTTCGTGGGATTGAGGTGGACCACCATGGACCAGATGATGTATTCACGCAATGCCGAGCTGACTTACGAGCTGGAAACACACTCCGGCCTGTCAGTCAAGGCACAGGCGCGCCATCGAATTGACGAGCCGGTAGGCACGTTGGCCTATTACAAGAACGATGGTCCTGTACCTGGTGTACTCAGTGAGCAGAATACCTTTGTCAAGGACATGACCACCAATGAGCTGGCCGTCACACTCCGCTATGCTCCTGGTGAATCGTTTATCAACACCAAGCAGCGCCGTCGTCCTATTTCACTCGACGCTCCCATCTACACGCTGACACATACCTTTGGTTTCAAGGGGTTGGGTGGTGACTACAACTTCAACATCACCGAGTTCAGCATGCGCAAACGCTTCTGGTTTGGCTCTTGGGGTTATCTCAACATCATTGGCCGCGCAGGTGCCCAGTGGAACAAGGTTCCATTCCCCATGCTGAACATCCCCATCGCCAACCTGTCGTATATCATGATGTACGACCAGGAGTCGTTTGGATTGATCAAGAATATGGAATTCCTGAACGACCGCTATGCGGCACTGTTCGTGAAGTACAATATGAACGGCAAGTTATTCAACCGCATCCCGCTCATCAAGAATCTGAAATGGAGGGAGATGTTCTGCGTTCGTGCCATGTGGGGTACGCTTACCGACAAGAACAACCCTTACTTGCCTGGCAATGAAGACTTGTTTGTTTTCCCCATGCGTAACGGCCAACCCGCCAGTTTCCTGATGGATACCAAGAAGCCATACGTGGAGGTGAGCTTCGGCATTTACAATATCTTCAAGCTTTTCCATGTTGAATATGTAAGGCGACTCACTTACCTGGATGCGCCCGGCACACATAAAGACGGTTTCCGCTTCATGGTATTGATGACGTTCTAAACAATTGACTTTTCAAACCAGATTACGATGCAACCCTTGGCAGAAAGGCTTCGCCCGCAGACCCTCGATGAGTACATCGGCCAGAAGCACCTGGTTGGTGAGGGAGCTGTCTTGCGCCAGATGATAGACAAAGGTGAGATATCTTCGTTTATCATGTGGGGACCTCCAGGCGTAGGCAAGACTACCCTGGCACAAATCATCGCCCACAAATTGGAGACACCTTTCTATACACTGAGTGCGGTGACCAGTGGCGTGAAGGATGTGAGAGATGTGATTGACCGTGCCAAGCATTCCCGTTTCTTCTCACAGACAAGTCCGATTCTGTTTATCGATGAAATCCATCGTTTCAGCAAGTCACAGCAAGATTCACTGCTGGGAGCTGTAGAGCAAGGGGTGGTGACATTGATTGGTGCCACTACCGAGAACCCCTCTTTTGAAGTGATTCGTCCCTTGCTGTCACGCTGCCAGGTATATACCCTCAAATCATTGGAGCAGTCCGACCTGCTGGAACTGCTCAACCACGCCATCACCACCGACACAGAACTGAAGAAGCGCAAGATCGAGCTACAAGAGACCACCGATCTACTGCGATTCAGCGGGGGCGACGCTCGCAAGCTGCTCAACATACTGGAACTGGTGGTACAAGCCGAACAGCAAGACCCAGTAGTTATCACCAACGAACTGGTGGCGAAACGTATCCAGCAGAATCCGCTGGCATACGACAAGGATGGTGAGATGCACTACGACATTATCTCGGCATTTATCAAGAGCATCAGAGGCAGCGACCCTGATGCTGCCATCTATTGGCTGGCACGCATGGTAGAAGGAGGCGAAGACCCTGCTTTCATCGCGCGCCGACTGGTCATCCTCGCTGCTGAGGACATCGGACTGGCCAATCCCAACGCCCTGTTGTTGGCCAATGCTTGCTTTGACACCTTGATGAAAATAGGATGGCCAGAGGGGCGCATCCCTTTGGCTGAGACAGCCATCTACCTGGCAACAAGTCCGAAGAGCAACTCGGCTTATTTAGCCATTGACAAAGCAATAGGCGAAGTGAGGAAATCTGGCAACCAACCCGTACCCCTGCATTTGCGCAACTCCCCTACTCAACTGATGCAGGAATTAGGCTATGGCATCGACTACAAATATGCCCACGATTATCCCGGGCACTTCGTTAAGCAACAATATATGCCAGACGCTCTGAAAGGTACCCGATTTTGGGAGCCACAGCCCAACCCTGCTGAGGAGAAGCACAAAGAGCGGATGAAGGCACTTTGGGGGAAGGGGGAACTTTAGCTGTTGGCTATTAGCTTTTTGCTATTGGCAGTTGGCTTTTAGCCGAAATAGATGTGCGTAGCGGATGTTTAGGCTTGCCGAGAGGAGCGGCACATCTATGAGGCGGGAGAGTTTAGCTGTTGGCAGTTGACTATTAGCCGAAATAGATGTGTGTAGCGGATATTTAGGCTTGCCGAGAGGAGCGGCACATCTATGAGGCGGGAGAGTTTGGCGATTGCGACAATATTGTAACGTAATAATAATGATAATAAAATGAAGATTGTAGTTTTAGATGGTTATGCAGGCAATCCAGGCGACTTGTCATGGGAGTCCCTGCAAACATTGGGAGATTGTACCATTTACGACCGTACCACACCCGAGCAAAAGATTGAGCGTGCCAAAGACGCTGACATCGTACTAACCAACAAAGTATGCTTTTATGCAGCAGATTTCGACCAACTGCCCAAACTGAAATATATTGGAGTCCTTGCAACAGGATATAATATTATCGACTGTGAAGCAGCCAAGACCCACGGCGTTGTGGTGACTAACATACCCGCCTACAGCACCAACTCAGTGGCACAGATGACCTTCGCCCACATACTCAACATCTACAACCACGTAGATCATTATGCTACCGAGATTCGTGAGGACAACGCATGGGTAAAGAGTGCAGACTTCAGTTACCTCAACACCCCGCTGCACGAGCTTCATGGCAAGAAAATTGGTATTGTAGGATTAGGTAATACAGGGTCTGCAACAGCCCGCATAGCCATTGGCTTTGGTATGCAGGTATTTGCCTATACATCAAAATCAGACTTCCAACTCCCTCACGAAATCAAGAAGATGGAACTGGACGAACTCTTCCGTGAGTGTGACATCATCAGTCTGCACTGCCCACTTACTCCCACCACCCAGAACCTGGTTAATGCCGAGCGACTAAAGCTGATGAAACCCACTGCGGTCATCATCAACACCAGTCGTGGTCCTGTAGTAAACGCGCACGACCTGGCAGAGGCACTGAACAACGGACAAATCATGGCAGCCGGCATGGATGTACTGGAGACAGAACCACCTAAAGCTGACAACCCCTTGCTGAAAGCCCGCAACTGCTACATCACACCGCATATTGCCTGGGCAAGCAAGGAGGCGCGTACCCGACTCATGGATATCATGGTGAGCAATGTAAAGGCCTTTATCGAAGGCCAACCCATCAACGTTGTAAATTAATTTTCAATTGGCTACGCCCAATCTCGTCACGACTCGGCATAGCTGATGCAAGCATCGCTCTGCCCTCGCTGCTCCGAGAAGTCTCAATTTTCAATTTTCAATTCTCAATTAAATAAGAATGTTAACCGTAGTACTCATGATGTTTGGAGGTATCCTATGCGGCTATTTGCTACGCAAACGGCGAATACCGCATGTTCAACAAGCCACCACC
>JAGCCV010000039.1 GCA_017651505.1 Bacteroidaceae bacterium
ACTTTGTCCTCGGTAAACATTAGCGATACGTTTTAGGGAACACTTGTGGTTTGGTCACTGCAAAGTTACTAAAAATATCGCTAATGTGCTAATAATTAAGCAATTATTTTTAATGTATTTTCATCGAACTCACGTTAAATAAAAGCTATGTCTATAACAAAGCAGACATTCTTACCGTGAAAAAGAAAGGAGGTGTGTTATGCCAAGGGTAATTCTGAAGTACAGATCCATTGCGTATGGAACCATGAAGTCCATCTATCTGGAGTTCAACCCTCCCATTCATGACGTAAAAAGTAAAAGTGTGAGATACGAATGTCTGAATCTTGAAATCTATGCAAGTCCTGAGACATGTCAGCAAATCAAACAGAACAAGGCTATTGAAGAGGTTGCAGAGACGATTCGTTGTGAAAGATACCTACAGCTGGTTCGTAGCGACTACAGTTTTCTGGCAAAGGCAAGACTCGACGTGGATTTTCTTGAATATTTCAGAGAAAATGGTGATTGCCACGGTGTCAAATACCAAAGCAGCCGGCTCCATTTTTAGAGGTTTTGTAAGGGACAATGCAAGTTCAGGGATATAAACGCCAGTCTCTGCGAACGCTTCAGGCTCTACCTGCTTCGTGCCAAGGGATTGCAGCATAATAAGAAAAAGCTATCCAAGAACTCTGCAAGTGCATATTTCAATGCATTCCTGAGCATTGTCCATTTTGCCTACAAAGATAACATACTGTCTGACGATTATGCGGCAATGGTGGAGAAAATCTCATGGAATCATGACATCCGCAAAGAATACCTATCGAGTGCGGAAATCAAGCAGTTGGCAAGCACTCCATACGACGTTAATCCTGATGTGTACAAGGCTGGCATGTTCTCTATCTATACAGGATTAAGAAGGAGCGACATCCTTGCCCTCAGATGGGAGAACATTCACCATGACCGTGGCAGGAAGGCATGTCTCAGGTTCTGCATCAAGAAGACAGGTGCTCTGGTACAATTACCATTGTCACTTCCTGCTGTCAGGGTGTTGGGTGAACAGCAATTAAAAGGTAAGGTGTTTCCCATGTTGACTGAAAGTATTCTCACAACTCATGTCAGCAGATGGGTCAGAAAGGCAAAAATCAACAAACACATCACCTTTCATTGTTTTCGCCACACATTCGCCATGCAACTTCTGGATAAAGGAGTTGACATATACACGATTACCGCGCTTCTTGGCCATAGGCAGGTTTCAAGCACACAGAACTACGCCAAGATGACTTCGAAGAAAATGATTGAAGCAATCGTGAAAATGGAATAATCGCGATTCCGCATTACTTGGGTAACAGACTGCATATTCAGTTAAAAATAGAGGTCTCCACCAATTGATAAGAATCTCTCATACAAAACATAACAACGAAACGAATCCGTGCCAGTATGACAATTGATGAAGTCAAACTGACACGGAATTTAAACTCGCTCAAACTATACTGACGATTCTTTAAACTCAGTTAAACATTCTTATGTTTCCTCGCCAGATATTCTATTGCCGACACAGGCCATAGAGGCACTTTGCGAATATTTGTTCTGACAGCAGGGATGTCGCACAACAAGAAGATGGATGCCAGTAGCAGTGAGAACCAGATTACGTAGCCATAAACCTGCTTGATGGCCACGAGCATCATAGAGTGCAGATAACTGTTGCCCATGAATTCTCCGAAGCGGAAATGTGAGAGGTCGAGGTTAGTAAGTGTCAACTGCCGACCGTAGTTCATCATGTCCTCATTTAGGAAATGCGAAAAGATGGTGGTATAGAAACCATAGCCCATAGCACCACCAAGATACATATGCAGAATGTTGAAGACAAAAAGCCCCATGAAAAACATCTCAAGGCTGGGTACCGATTCGTCCAAAGCCCACATCAGGGTTGGTGCAAGAACTCCATAGCCAAAGCCACGGAGCATGATTGCCAACTGGTATTGCTCGATGTTCACCGCCATACCCAACGTGGAATACATCAGCAAGGCGTATGCGCTGATGGAGAGGAAGGCTATGCCTATCAGCTTCCATACTTTCCACTTCTGAAACTTCAGCCAGTAGAGGTCGAACGCTATACCCAGAAACATGCCTGGTAATGCCCACATATACTGACTCTCCTTGGTGAGTTCTTCCAGTCCGACTACTTCTGTGTAGAGTATCTCCTCCAGTGTATGCTCGGCACCGAAAGCCAGTTCTGCCAATATGGTAACAATGAGAATGGGTACCACGTTGCGACATTTCAGCAGTCGCAGTTCTACGTATGGATAGCGATTGTGAATCAGTCGGTAAAGGGTGAGCCCTATAAAGATAAGTAAAAAAGCCCCCGCTATTCTGATATGCTGGCTTACGAACCACCTGTAGTAATCGCCATAGACAAAGATATACGAGAACAGGAGCATCGTGACGCAGATGAGGAGTGCTCCCTGCCAGTCGGTTCCTTTCAGCGAAAACCTGTTGGGCATCGGGCAGAATGGACGACATAGTACTATCTGTGACAGCAGCACAAACGACATGGTACCTACGGTGAAAGCGTGCATCATCTGCCAGGTGAAATGATGCCCCATCCAGGCAGCAAGCCATCCACCGCCCTCGATGGCGGTGAGAAGTATGATGTGGAGCACAGGGAAGAATACGGCGAAGTCGCGCCTTGGCGTAA
This sequence comes from Bacteroidaceae bacterium, assembly GCA_017651505.1. Taxonomy (GTDB): domain Bacteria; phylum Bacteroidota; class Bacteroidia; order Bacteroidales; family Bacteroidaceae; genus Bacteroides. The sequence continues at coordinate 2,672 of JAGCCV010000039.1, forward strand.
TCCACAACTGGATGTTGCTCATACACTCGAATGTGCCTTGAATCTTGGCTATTCCTGCAATGAAGCATGTCACAACGAGTACAGGCATCGACTGGCTATGCATCGTGATAACATTGCAGATACCCATCACGATGGCCGAGGTGCATAGCAACTGCTGATTGGTGAATCGGAACTTCATCCTGAACAGCATAGGAAACCACATAGCCATGCCTGCCAGCGTGGCATAGAGCAGAAACATCACATCCTCAATCATGAAGTTGGTCGTGCCACGAATCTCGTCGAGAGCACCCAGATATATGCCTCCTGAGAATTGAAAGCACAGCGCCGTCAGAACGTAAATCCAGGGCTGCAACCTGCGTGGCACCCACCCTTTCATCATCGGCATAGCGAACCCCATGCCAGCTGGTGGCGGTGGTGCCTTCATCAGAAATTCAGTCAGTTTTCCCATTACTCTTCTACCTTACAAACCACGTTATAACCACCATGCAACTGCTTTACCTCATCGCATGCATCAATCCGTACACGTACCGTCACACGCTGCTCTACCTTAACAAAATTGCCAGTTGCATTGTCGATAGGAATCAACGAGAACGCACTGCCTGTAGCATCGCTGATACGCTCTACCACACCTGTATATTCCACATCAGGAACAGCATCGGCAGTAAAACGCACTTTATCGCCCACCTTGATATTTGGCATCTGCGACTCCTGATAGTTGGCCTCCACCCATTTCTCATGCTTGTCGACGATGCTGACCATGGTCTGACCGGGATTAACCAGCTGCCCCACATGAATATCCTTGCTACCCACCACACCATCGCAAGTGGCAATGATGTAGCAATACGAGAGGTTCAGTCGGGCTATCTCCACCTGTGCACGAGCCAGTTCGATGGCA
>JAGCCV010000002.1 GCA_017651505.1 Bacteroidaceae bacterium
ATCGGCTGTCTCACCACTCTGTGAGATGGCTATCACCACATCGTCTTTTGTCACTACCGGATTGCGATAACGGAACTCAGAGGCGTATTCTACTTCACATGGTATGCGGCAAAGACTCTCTATAAGCTGTTTACCGATGAGGCCGGCATGCCATGAGGTGCCGCAGGCTACGATGACGATGCGCTTGGCTTTAAGCAACTGTTGGTGGTGGTCGATCATTGCAGAAAGCGTCACCTGGTTGCCTTCAACGTTGATGCGCCCCCGCATGCAGTTGGTCAGGCATTCGGGTTGCTCGAATATTTCCTTCAGCATGAAGTGCGGATAGCCACCTTTCTCAATCTGCCCTAAGTCGATATCCACCTTCTTCACTTGCAGTGCCTGCTCCTCTCCATGAATACTCATTACCTTCAGTTCTTCACCCAAGCGAATGACAGCAATGTTACCGTCCTCAAGATACACCACCTTGTCAGTATATTCGATAATCGGACTGGCATCTGAGCCCAAGAAGAACTCGCCCTCACCGATGCCTACCACCAGCGGACTTTGTTTGCGGGCGGCGATAATCAGGTTGGGGTCTCGCTTGTCTAAGATGGCTATGGCATAAGCACCTATCACCTGATAGAGAGCGGTCTGCACGGCTTCCAATAGGGTGAGATTCTTGCTCGACATGATATACTCCACCAACTGTACCAATACTTCTGTGTCGGTATCGCTTGTAAATGTTACACCTTTTTCTTGTAGCCTTGTCTTGATGTCGGCATAGTTCTCAATGATACCATTGTGGATGATGGCAAGATTGTGGCTTTGTGAGTAATGTGGATGTGCATTACGGGCAGAGGGCTCACCATGTGTTGCCCATCGGGTGTGGGCGATACCTATACAACCAGAGATGTCCTTGTCGTTGCAATAATCAGTCAGGTTATCCACCTTACCCTTGGTCTTATATACATTGAGATTGCCACTCTGGCCAATCATGGCTACGCCAGCACTGTCGTAACCACGGTACTCCAGGCGCCTAAGTCCTTTTATCAATATCGGATAGGCTTGTTTGGTACCTATATAACCTACTATTCCACACATAGCATATAATTTTAAAGGTAAGACATATACAAGTAGTTGGTTTGGGCAGGGTACTCCGCCGCGAGGGTGTCTATCTGGTTGACTATGGGTAGGATGCCCAACTCTTTACGCCATGAGCGCACCGTTAAGCCAGCCTTTTCCATTGACATCAGCACTTCCAGTCCCAGTGCTCGGGCAATCTGGAAATCGGAGAAACCATAAACCTTAGCTTCGTGCAGCAAATTTACAAATTCTGGAGATTCAATATATTCCAACAATTCTGTTTTTTCCATCGTCCCAATGAATGTTGAGATAAACGAGAACTCTTTCAGTTGCTGGTCGATGTTGACAATATGCTTGAATTTCTGCAGGAACCAGCGGTCGATTTTGGTCAATTGATGAATCTGCTCGATTCCGTAACCAATCTTCATGGCTTTGGACACCACGAAGACACGCATGTCTGTTGGTTCATGCAGTGCCGTCGCGATGTTTTCTATCTTGATTTCGTGGTTTTCTACAAAGCCGTGCATACCCTGACCAATCATGCGCAGGCCTTTCTGCAACGCCTCCTCAAACGTGCGCCCGATGGCCATTACCTCGCCCACGCTCTTCATGGACGATCCCAGTTCTCGCTTCACCCCGTGGAACTTGGTTAGATCCCAACGTGGTATTTTCACCACCACATAGTCGAGGGCTGGTTCGAAGAAAGCATTGGTGGTTTTCGTTACAGCATTTTTCAGTTCGAAAAGTCCGTAGCCCAAACCTAACTTAGCCGCAACAAATGCCAAAGGATAGCCGGTTGCCTTAGATGCCAGTGCCGACGAACGGGAAAGGCGTGCATTGACCTCAATGACGCGGTAGTCTTCCGACCGGGGGTCGAGGGCATATTGCACGTTGCATTCACCCACGATGCCGAGGTGGCGGATAATCTTGATGGCCAACGCACGTAACTTATGATACTCGCTGTTGGACAGCGTTTGCGAGGGGGCCACCACAATCGACTCACCTGTATGGATGCCCAATGGGTCGAGATTCTCCATGTTGCACACGGTAATGCAGTTGTCGTAGCGGTCGCGTACGACCTCATATTCTATCTCTTTCCAACCTTTCAACGACTTCTCCACCAAAACCTGGGGAGAGAACGAGAAAGCTTCCTCGGCTTGCACCAATAATTCCTGTTCGTTATCGCAAAAACCAGAGCCCAATCCGCCAAGGGCATAGGCAGCACGGAGAATAACAGGAAAGCCCAAATCTCTGGCTGCCTGTTGCACTTCCTCTATTGTGCCGCAAGCCTCACTCTTGATGGTTTTAACACCTATTTCGTCGAGACGCTTCACAAACAAGTCGCGGTCTTCTGTATCAATGATGGCCTGCACAGGGGTACCCAGTACCTCTACACCGTATTTTTCCAAAATGCCCTTCTCATATAGCTCCACGCCACAGTTCAATGCCGTTTGACCGCCAAACGACAACAAGATGCCATCGGGGCGTTCTTTTTCAATGACACGCTCCACGAAGTCAGTTCGTACTGGTTGGAAATAAACCGTGTCGGCTACCCCTTCCGATGTCTGAACCGTAGCGATATTAGGATTGATGAGCACTGAGTGGATGCCCTCTTCCTTCAAGGCTTTCAGGGCCTGTGCACCACTATAATCGAATTCACCTGCCTGACCAATCTTCAAGGCACCGCTACACAACAGCAAAACCTTATTAATCTTTTTATTCATCATAGCATCCTAACATTTTTGCGTATTCATCAAACAAAAACTCTGTATCTACAGGACCTGAGCAGGCTTCGGGATGGAATTGTGCTGACATCCACGGCTTCGACAAATGACGGATGCCCTCGTTGGACCCGTCATTCATATTGATGAACAGTGGTTCCCAGTCGGAGGGCAATGTCTGCGCATCCACCGCATATCCATGATTCTGTGAGGTGATGAAGCACTTGGTGGTGCCCACCCACTGCACGGGCTGGTTGTGAGAGCGATGTCCATATTTTAGTTTGTAGGTCTTTGCTCCTGCTGCCCTGGCCAGTAACTGGTTGCCTAAGCATATGCCCATGCAGGGCCTTACCTCCTCACTTTTCAAAAAAGCACGGATATGATTTACCGTTTGTCCACAACGCTCTGGGTCACCAGGACCATTGGCCAAGAACAAACCATCGAACTGCAGTGTGTTGAAATCGTAATCCCAAGGCACACGAATCACTTCAATGCCACGACGAAGCAAACAACGGATAATGTTGGCTTTCACGCCGCAATCGACCAAGACTACCTTTTTTAATGGAGATTTATCTCCTGCTTTCTTATCAGGATGGTAGGTAATGACTTCTTTGCAGCTTACCTGTTCTACCCAATTTATACTTCCATAATCTTCAATCAAATTGTTTTCTCCGGAATGCCGGCATCCGTCGATGACGATTCTTCCCTTCATTACGCCCTGCTCACGAAGCAGCATGGTCAGACGTCGGGTATCAATTCCGGTTATGGCTGGTATCCCCTCTTTTATCAACCAAGTTGCTAATGATTCTTTGGCATTCCAATGCGAGTAGGTCTCACTATAATCAGCCACAATCAGTGCCTTAACATGTATTTTCTCGCTTTCCATGTAAAGAGGCAACAGGTTACTGCCCAATCCAGTATCAGGGACACCATAGTTGCCAATCAGCGGATAGGTAGTTACCAGAATCTGTCCGGCATAGCTGGGGTCTGTCAGGCTTTCAGGATATCCGGTCATAGCCGTGTTGAACACGACTTCTCCATCCACATTCTTTTCGGCTCCGAACGACCATCCGAGAAACTCAGTACCATCGTCGAGTATTATTTTTGCATGTCTTTTCATAACTGTAATCTTAATACCTTCTCAACATAATTAACAAATGCTTGGTTCACCATGCGGATGCCGCCTGGCGTGGGGTAATAACCCGTGAAATACCAGTCGCCGGGATGATGGGGGCAAGCCTCATGCAGACCACCGATGCTCTGATAAACCAGTTCGATGGGTGTCTTCATCCCGTCAGGACGTAGCATTTCAACGATTTTTCCGCTTATCTCTTCTACTGTGAAAGGGTCATAGATGGCACGGACATAGTTTTCTTTGAACATGAAAGAAAGCCCATGGAACATGCTTTGCGCATTGTATTGGTCGAGGGCTTGTTTGCATTTCCTGTAAACCTCGGCGATGAGCTGTTGCATCCCCCTCTCCTGAATCAAGGCGATAGCAGCACGAAAAGCGCAAAGCTCCTCGAGACGGGACATGTCGATGCCGTAATAATCGGGGTAACGAATCTGTGGCGAACTCGACACCATCACAATTTTCTTGGGGTGCAAGCGGTCGAGGATCTTGAAAATACTTTCCTTTAGGGTAGTTCCCCGTACTATGCTGTCGTCAATGATGACAAGGTTGTCCTCATATGGTTTGACAGAACCATAGGAAACATCATACACATGGGCAGCGAGGTCATTGCGCTCAGCACCGTCACTAATGAAAGTACGTAATTTGATGTCCTTCCACACTACTTTCTCTATCCTCACATCGTGTTTAAGGCGTTGCAAACCGTCGGTCATGCCAAGAAAAGCCACCTCTGCAGTGTTTGGGATATAAGAAAAAACTGAATGTGTTACATCGCCCTTGATGGCTTGGATAATGGCAGGGGTAAGTTGCTCGCCTAAACGTTTGCGTTCTTTGTAGATGTCGCTATCTGAACCACGACTGAAATAGATGCGTTCGAACGAGCATGCTGAGAATTGTTTAGTTGGAAGGATTTGCGCCAGACAACACTCACCACTCTTACGGACGATAAGCGATTGTCCAGGCTGTAGCTCTTGTATGTCTGAACCCTTAAGGTCGAAGGTGGTCTGAATGACTGGTCGCTCACTGGCCAGTACTACCACCTCGTCGTTTTGGTAGAAAAAAGCTGGGCGTATGCCCCAAGGATCACGTACAGCAAACAGCTCACCAGAACCAGTCAGTCCACACATCACATATCCCCCGTCAAAATGGGGCATGGTGGTCTTCAGTACGTTAGCCACCTCTACATGATTGTCTATATACTGGGTGATGTCGGTACCTTCCAAACCTTGTGCCCTTGCTTCTGCAAAGAGTCTTTCCACCTCACGATCCAAGCGATGTCCCATCAGTTCCAGGGTGATGTAGGAGTCGCCATAGACGCGAGGCGACTGGCCTTGTGCCGTCAGAAAAGAAAAAACCTCGTCGATGTTGGTCATATTGAAGTTGCCACACAGGCAGAGATTCTTGGCTCGCCAGTTATTCCTGCGTAAGAACGGATGAACATATTGCAAGCCACTTTTTCCTGTGGTTGAATAGCGCAAATGTCCCATCAACAATTGGGAATTAAGAATTGAGAATTGAGATTTTGGCAAAGCTGCATCGTCTGAAGCAAGGCCATTATCCATGGTCAATTCTCCTTTGTCTATTCTTTTGAACACCTCTGTAATGGCATCTTTTCCTTCTGCTCGTTCACGGAACATATATTCCTCACCTGCGGGCGCATCAAGATTCACGCACGCCACGCCGGCTCCCTCCTGGCCTCTGTTGTGCTGTTTCTCCATCAGTAGGTAGAGTTTGTCAAGCCCATAGCGCCAGGTGCCGTACTTTTGCACGTAATAGTTCAATGGCTTCAGCAGGCGAATCAATGCCACGCCACATTCATGCTTCAGTTGTTCCATTGCTGCATGCTTTAATGAATGACATAAACAATGGGTGCGGATGTAGCACCGTTGACGAATATTCAGGGTGGAACTGCGTGCCGATATACCATTTTAGAGTAGGTATCTCTACAATCTCCACAAGGTTAGTGGTGGGATTGATGCCTACGCACTGCATGCCATTTGATTCGTATTCCTCCTGATAGCGGTTGTTGAACTCAAAACGATGGCGATGGCGTTCCTTAATCATACATTGGCCATTATAGGCCTGCGCCGCCTTGCTGCCTTTCACCAGTTCGCACTCGTAGGCTCCCAGTCGCATCGTACCACCCATTTGGGTAATGCTCTTCTGCTCCTCCATCATGTCGATAACATTATGTGGTGTATATACGTCCATCTCACTGCTATTAGCATCTTGGTAGCCCAATACATTTCTGGCAAACTCAATGACCATCATCTGCATGCCCAGACAGATGCCAAAGGTTGGGATGTCATGCGTACGGGTATATTCAGCAGCGATGATTTTGCCCTCAATGCCTCGGGAACCGAAGCCCGGACAGATAACGACACCCGCCATGCTCTGTAGCTGCTCGCTGACATTCTCGTTGGTGATGCCTTCGCTATTTACGAAAATAGCCTTTACCTTACGGTCATTGTATGTTCCCGCATGGGTGAGGCTCTCAATGATGCTTTTGTAGGCGTCTTGCAGATCATATTTCCCTACTAAAGCTATCTTTATCTCTTTTGTGGCTTTCTTTCTTCGCTCCAGGAAATCTTGCCAAGGTCCCAATGCTGGTAACTTAGCAGGTTTTACTCCTAACTTTTCCAGTATTACCGAATCAAGACCCTGGCGAAGCATGTTAACGGGCACCTCGTAGATGGAAGGTAGATCCTGACTTTGAATTACAGCCGTAACATCCACGTTGCAGAAATGTGCCACCTTCTCTCTGATGTTGTCGCTTAAGTTATGCTCCGTGCGAAGCACCAGTACCTCAGGCTGAATACCCAGTCCTTGTAACTGCTTCACACTTGTCTGTGTGGGTTTTGTCTTCAGCTCACCCGCAGCAGCCAGGTAAGGGACATAGGTCAAGTGCACATTGATGGCTCGCTGAGGTCCTAGTTCCCACCTAAGCTGGCGGATGGCTTCCAGGAATGGTTGACTCTCAATATCGCCAATAGTACCGCCAATTTCTGTAATTACAAAGTCGAGCGGTTGCTTGGTGGCGTTCAAAAGGATGCGTCGCTTAATTTCATCGGTGATGTGTGGTACTACCTGAATAGTTTTACCTAAATAGTCACCACGTCTTTCACGCTCGATGACACTCAGATAGATACGTCCTGTAGTTACACTGTTGTCGCGTGTGGTCTCAATACCCGTGAAACGTTCGTAGTGACCTAAATCCAAGTCGGTTTCCATGCCATCGACAGTTACGTAGCATTCCCCGTGCTCGTATGGGTTTAGGGTACCTGGATCGATGTTGATATAGGGATCGAACTTCTGGATGGTAATGTTGTACCCCCTTGCTTGAAGAAGTTTTCCTAACGAAGCCGATATAATGCCCTTGCCTAATGACGAAGCAACGCCTCCTGTTATAAAAATATATTTTGATACCATTCTGCCCTAAATTGTTTGAAAGTTTGCTATCATTGTCTTAACCTTTACCTATTATAAAACTTTATACCGTCACCATAATACGGAGGCAAAGTTATCTTGTATTATTAGCAACACCATGCAAATGCTTTTGTTTTGAATGTTAAATTTCATGGTTTATAATAGATTGTAAGGAATTTGACATACTTAAGTGTGACAATATCAGCTAATCAACCCCTTTTGGCTATAAATCGTAAGATAGAAGTGATTTCAAGAAACAAAAATGCAATCAAATTGTTTAATATGTTTTCCTTTTGGTATAACTTTGCCTTGAAATTCGAACATAAAGCAAGGTGATTTTCGGATAATATGACAAAATGTAATAAACAAAATCAAGAAAAAGGGCTCTATCAATCATCCTACGAACACGATGCTTGTGGTGTGGGTATGGTAGTGAATATTCACGGTGGAAAGAGCCATGTGTTGGTTGATAATGCATTAAAGGTGCTGGAAAACATGGAACACCGTGGAGCCGAGACACGCGATAAGACAGGTGACGGTGCCGGTATCATGGTGCAGATTCCACATGAATTTATCCTCTTGCAGGGTATTCCTGTTCCTGAGAAAGGACGTTATGGTACCGGACTGGTATTCTTGCCAAAGGATGAGCGAGAACAGGAGGGAATTCTGAGTGTGATGATAGAAGAGATTGAGCGTGAAGGTCTGCAACTGATGCATGTCAGGGTGGTGCCTACTTGCCCTGAGGTATTGGGCAAGGCAGCCAGAGACGTAGAGCCGGAAATCAGGCAGATATTTGTGACAGGTGCGACGGAAGAACAGACTGCTACGCTTGACCGTATCTTATATAGAATAAGGAAGAGGATAGAAAACCGCATCAAGAACAGCGATTTCTATATTTGTTCGCTTTCGAGCAAGAACATTATTTATAAAGGTATGCTCACCAGCGGACAATTGAGACGTTATTTCCCTGACCTGTCGAACCCCTATTTTACAAGCGGATTGGCGCTGGTGCATTCACGTTTCAGCACAAATACATTCCCTACATGGTCGTTGGCCCAGCCCTTCCGCTTGTTAGCACATAACGGAGAGATTAATACCATTCGTGGCAACCGAGGTTGGATGAAAGCCAGGGAGAGTGTGCTGAGCAGCGAAGCGTTAGGCGACATAAAAGACCTGCGCCCTATTGTGCAGGAGGGTATGAGTGATTCGGCTTCGTTGGACAATGTCTTTGAGTTTCTGATGATGAGTGGCTTGTCGCTGCCACAGGCAATGGCGATACTGGTGCCTGAGAGTTTCAACGACAAGAATCCAATCAGTGAAGACCTAAAAGCCTTTTATGAGTATCATTCTATTTTGATGGAACCATGGGACGGTCCTGCTGCACTGCTTTTTTCGGATGGCCGTTATGCTGGTGGTATGCTCGACAGAAATGGTCTGCGCCCAAGTCGCTATACTATTACCAAGCAGGGCATGATGGTGGTAGCATCTGAAGTGGGTGTGATGGACTTCGAGCCGGGTGATGTGATCAGTAAAGGACGTCTGCAACCGGGAAAGATATTGCTTGTTGACACGCAAGAAGGCAAGATATATTTTGATGGTGAAATCAAAGAACAACTGGCAAAAGCACATCCCTATCAGAAATGGTTGAACGAGAACCGCGTGCAACTGGAGAAGCTGAAAAGCGGCCGTCATGTGGATAACAGTGTGAGCAACCTTGAAAGCAAACTCGTGAATTTCGGTTTCGGTCAAGAAGATATCGACCGTACCATTGTGCCAATGGCTACAACAGCTCAGGAACCTGTATCAGCCATGGGAAATGATACACCACTGGCTATCATCAGTGAACGCCCACAATTGTTTTTTAATTATTTCCGTCAGCAATTTGCCCAAGTGACAAACCCTGCTATCGACCCCATCCGCGAGGAATTAGTAATGAGTTTGACGGAATATATCGGTGCTGTGGGAACCAACATTCTCACACCCGATGCAAGTAACTGCAAAATGGTTCGCTTGCCGCAACCTGTACTCACTAACACCCAACTTGATATACTATGCAACATCCGCTACAAGGGCTTTAAGACGAAGATTTTGTCAACTCTCTTTGATGTTGAAAGAGGAGAAAGCGGACTGAGGCAAGCCCTTGATGAACTGTGTAAAGAGGCCGAGGCGAGCGTGGATGAAGGAGTGAACTACATCATCCTTTCTGACCGTCACATCGATGAGAAACATACTGCAATACCTTCATTGTTGGCTGTTTCTGCTGTTCATCATTATCTGATTAACGTGGGCAAACGTGTTCAAACCGCCCTGATTGTTGAAAGTGGTGAGATTCGTGAAACCATGCATGCGGCATTGCTGTTGGGCTATGGTGCATCAGCTTTGTGTCCGTATATGACATTTGCCATCCTTGATGATTTGGTGAAGAAAGGTAAGATTCAGGAAGAATACACTACAGCGGAGAAAAACTATATCAAGGCAGTTGACAAAGGTTTGAAAAAAATCATGTCAAAGATGGGTATCTCGACCATCCGCTCTTATCGGGGAGCAAAGATATTCGAGAGCATCGGACTGAGTGAAGATCTGTTGAGGAGATACTTTGGAACGGAGGTGAGCACTATTGGCGGTATCGGATTAAAGGAAATTGCTCGTGATGCGATACGTATGCATGAAGCGGCCAAGAAACCAGTTTTATTACAAAACCAAGGTCAGTTCTCTTGGCGTAAAGATGGAATACAGCATGCCTGGAACCCCGAGACGATAGCTAACTTGCAGTTGGCTACCAGATTGGGTAGCTTTAAAAAATTCAAAGAGTGGGCTGCCCTCGTAGATGAGAAAGAGACTCCTATCTTCCTTCGCGACTTGTTTAGCTGGGAAAAAGCTATCAAACCAACACCTATTGATGAGGTAGAACCAATAGAAAGCATTGTAAAGCATTTTGTGACGGGAGCCATGAGTTTTGGCGCACTGAGCATTGAAGCTCATGAGGCACTGGCTATCGCCATGAATAAGTTGGGTACTCGAAGCAACACTGGTGAGGGCGGGGAGGATAACGTCCGTTACCACTCAGAAGTGGATGGCATCTCTCTGTCAAGCAAGACAAAGCAGATTGCCAGTGGACGTTTTGGTGTTAATGCGGAATATTTGGTGAATGCTGAGGAAATACAGATTAAAGTAGCCCAAGGTGCGAAACCAGGAGAAGGCGGTCAGTTACCAGGATTCAAGGTAAACGAAATTATCGCCAAAACACGTAATGCTATTCCAGGCATCTCACTTATCTCGCCTCCTCCTCATCATGATATCTATAGTATAGAAGATTTGGCGCAACTGATATTTGATTTGAAGAATATCAACCCCACTGCAGCCGTGAGTGTGAAACTCGTAGCTGAAAGTGGTGTGGGTACAATCGCTGCTGGTGTGGCCAAAGCCAAGGCTGACCTGATAGTTATCAGTGGTGCTGAAGGTGGTACAGGTGCTTCTCCTGCCAGTTCCATCCGTTTTGCCGGCATATCGCCAGAAATAGGACTGGCTGAGACGCAGCAGACATTAGTGAAAAACGGCCTGCGTGACCATGTACGTATACAGACCGACGGACAGCTGAAAACAGCTAAAGACGTGATTATCATGGCAATGTTAGGTGCCGACGAATTTTCATTTGGTACACTTCCACTTATCGTTTTGGGTTGTGTTATGATGAGAAAATGTAACACCAATACTTGTCCGATGGGTGTGGCCACCCAGAACCCTGAACTGCGTAAGCATTTTCAGGGGCGTGCTGACTATGTGGTGAACTTCTTTACATTCCTGGCCGAGCAGGTGCGTGAATATCTCAGCGAGATAGGGGTTCGTAGTCTGAAAGAAATAATAGGCCACACTGAACTCATAAAGGTTGATACCTCCCATGCTACCGACAAACAAAAGACCATTGACTTTTCCCGTCTTCTGCACAAACCTGAAACAAGCAAGGTCTTGTATTGGAATCGTGAAGCCTACACGATGGTTAGCGGTGTGAAAGACGAGGAGATTATCCGTGCTGCACAGAAGGCCATCGACCAAGAAGAAGAGGTTACGCTTGACTATGCCATCCGTAATACAGACCGTGCTACTACCACCATGCTGTCAGGCATCATTGCGAAGAAGTATGGTGAGAATGGATTACCTGAAGATACCATCAATATCAAATTTAAAGGATCAGCTGGTCAGTCGTTTGGCGCTTTTGCCGTTCGTGGTCTTAACTTGAAACTTGAAGGTGAATGCAACGACTATTTTGGCAAGGGTCTTTCTGGAGGACGCATCAGCATCCTTCCACCAACTCGAAGCAGCAGTGCCTTCCGTGCTGAAGAGAATATCATCGCTGGTAACACTGGTCTTTATGGCGCTACTTCAGGCGAGATCTATATCAATGGCAAGGTCGGTGAGCGATTTGCAGTACGCAATTCCGGTGCCATCGCCGTCATCGAAGGTGCCGGCGACCATTGTTGTGAGTACATGACTGGTGGTCGTGTGGTAGTACTTGGTGATACTGGGCGTAACTTCGCTGCTGGTATGAGTGGCGGTGTGGCATACGTCTGGGACCACAAGCATAACTTCGACTATTTCTGTAATATGGATATGGTGGAAATCAACCTGGTTGAGGACAGTGTATCCCGTAAGGAGTTGCTCGAATTGATTCGTCAGCACTATCTGCATACAGGATCAGCACTGGCAGGTCGTATGCTTGACAACTGGAATCACTATTGTGAGGAGTTTATTCAGGTTGTACCTATTGAATATAAGCGTGTGCTACAGGAAGAGCAGATGCAGAAATTGAGAAGCAAGATTTCTGACATCCAGCGCGATTATTGATTTTTATTTTCAATTTCATTTTTCATCATGGGAAATCCAAAAGCATTTTTAGAGATACATCGCCAAGAGGCGGGCTACCGCCCTGTTCACGATAGAATCCACGATTTCGGAGAGGTGGAACAGACACTTAACACACGCGAACGTAAACTGCAGGCTTCACGCTGCATGGATTGTGGCGTTCCTTTTTGCCACTGGGCATGTCCATTAGGTAATAAAGCACCCGAATGGAACGATGCATTGTGCAAAGGCGATTGGGAACAGGCCTATCGTTTACTTTCCACTACCAACCCCTTCCCCGAGTTCACGGGGCGTATATGTCCTGCTCTCTGCGAAAAGGCTTGTGTGTTGAACCGTTATAACCATGAGCCTACTACCAACCGCGAAGACGAAGCTGCCATTACCGAGATGGCTTTTCAGGAGGGATTTATTCAACCACGTCAAGATATTGTGCGTAATGGCAAAAGTGTGGCAGTCATCGGGGCAGGACCTGCTGGATTAGCTGCTGCTAATGATTTAAACTTGAAGGGTTACACAGTAGTTGTTTTCGAAAAGAACGAGGCTGCTGGAGGCTTGTTGCGTTATGGCATCCCCAATTTCAAGCTCAACAAAGCATTAATTGATCGTCGAATCAGATTGTTGGAAGCTGAAGGCGTAGAGTTCTGCTATGGTGAATTTATCGAATCTGTCGAGCTGTTATCGAAAGAATATGCTGCTGTAGTAGTTGCTACTGGTACACCAGTGGCACGCGACCTCAATATTCCAGGTCGTGAATTAAAGGGGGTGCACCTTGCCCTCGAACTGCTTTCACAACAGAATCGGGTGCTGGCAGGCATGGAGTTCTCGAAAGCCGAACGTATAACCGCCAGAGATAAGGATGTGTTGGTAATCGGTGGTGGCGACACTGGCAGCGACTGCATCGGTACAGCTCATCGACAGGGATGTAAGAGTGTAACCCAAATAGAGATTATGCCACGTCCAGTTGAGGGCCCTGATGACCCACAAAGTCCATGGCCAAACTGGCCTCGCACTCTCAAGACTACCTCATCGCACGAAGAGGGATGCACCCGTCGATGGAACATCAATACGCTTGAGTTCTTGGGTAAAGATGGTAAACTGACAGGTGTAATGGTGCAGGAAATAGACTGGCAACCCAACCCTGAAGGTGGCCGTCCTATCATGGTGGAAAAAGGCAAGCCTGAAATCATCAAAGCGGAGCTGGTGCTCTTAGCCATGGGCTTTCTTAAACCTGAACATCCACAATATGCCAAAAATGTTTTTGTTTGTGGCGATGCAGCTAATGGGGCTTCGCTTGTTGTTCGCGCTTTGGCAAGTGGACGTCAGACTGCTACCTTATTAGACAATTACATCAGGTCAACTATCAATCAGTAACAAATGGGGCGATAATGGCACACGAAAAACAATAATTCGAAAGAATTGTTGATGGTATAATGATAGTTTGATAATTGATTGTCTTATTTTAGAACAAAAAGTAGCCAATACTTTTGTTGGTTTTTGCATTTTGACATATCTTTGCAGACGGATGCTTACATAAGTACAAATACAAGAAAGAATGAGTAACAAAAGGTCACATATTATTGGGTTTACAAAGATGCATGGTTGTGGAAACGACTATATCTATGTCAACACGATGCAATACGAGGTGACTTGTCCTACAGAAGCAGCTATTAAGTGGAGTAACCGCTATAAGGGTATAGGCTCCGATGGCTTGGTACTAATAGGTAAACCATCTATTTCCGATGCTGATTTTTCCATGCGAATCTTCAACGCCGATGGTTCCGAAGCCATGATGTGTGGCAATGCGTCAAGGTGTATTGGCAAGTATTTGTATGAACGTGGCTTGACAAACAAGAAAGAAATCCGACTGCAAACTCTCTCTGGTATAAAGACTTTATGGTTACACTTGGATGGGGATACCGTCGAAAGCGTTACCGTAGATATGCTGGCACCCAAGCTGGAAGATGCATCTCAGTTCGTAGCAAACGTAGGACTTTCTATGGGTACATTTGTCTCTATGGGTAATCCTCATTATGTCATCTTTACTGACAACGTAGATCAAGTAGGTGAGATTGGGCCTGTATTGGAGCATCACTCTGCTTTCCCACAACGCTGTAACATAGAGCTGGCTCATGTACAAGCTGACGGTGCCATACGAACCCGGGTTTGGGAACGTGGCAGTGGCATTACCCAAGCTTGTGGCACTGGAGCCTGTGCTACCGCTGTAGCTGCAGTTATTAATGGGAAAGCAAGTCGGACATCAAACATCGTGATGGATGGTGGAACACTCTCCATAGAATGGCGTGAAACGGATCAGCATGTCTATATGACTGGTCCTGCTTCCTTTGTCTTCGAAGGAGAAATAGAACTAACAAACTAATTAACCCAAAAACAGATTATGGCTTTAGTAAACGAACATTTCCTGAAACTGTCAAATAATTACCTGTTTGCTGATATCGCCAAAAAGGTGAATGCTTTCAAGGTGATGCATCCCAAGGCAGATGTCATCTCACTCGGCATTGGTGATGTGACGCAACCTCTTTGTCCTGCTGTCATCGATGCCATGCATAAAGCTACTGATGAGATGGCTACATCCGAAGGGTTCAGGGGATATGGTCCTGAGCAGGGCTATCCGTTCTTACGTGAGGCCATTTTAAAAAACGACTTTCTGTCGCGTGGCATTCACCTTGACCTTGACGAGATTTTTGTGAACGATGGAGCTAAGTCAGATACAGGCAATATACAAGAACTTATCCGCTGGGACAATTCCATTGGGGTAACCGACCCCATCTATCCTGTCTATATTGATTCGAATGTGATGATAGGTCGTGCGGGAATAGAGGAAAATGGCAAATGGTCTAACGTAGTATATATGCCTTGTACTGCGGAAAATGGCTTCGTTCCTAAGATTCCCAATCGTCGTGTTGATGTCATCTATCTTTGCTATCCCAACAATCCCACTGGCATGGTCATTACCAAGTCGGAGCTACGGAAGTGGGTTAACTACGCACTGAAGAATGATGCGCTGATTCTGTACGATGCAGCCTATCAGGCTTACATTCAAGATGAAGATATACCTCATTCCATTTATGAGATTCGTGGCGCGCGTCATTGTGCAATCGAATTCCACTCATATTCAAAAACAGCAGGTTTTACTGGTGTACGTTGTGGATATACGGTTGTTCCAAAAGAACTGACAGCTTCCACCCTTACAGGAGAGCGTATCCCTCTGAATCCGCTGTGGTATCGTCGTCAGTGCACCAAATTTAATGGCACCAGCTATATCAGCCAACGCGCGGCCGAGGCCATTTATACCCCTGAAGGAAAAGAGCAGGTGAAAGCCACTATCGATTATTACATGCAGAATGCTAAAATGATGTTGGCCACCCTACGACGCCTCGGCTTTGAGGTCTATGGTGGTGAGAACGCTCCTTATATCTGGATGCGTACCCCCGAGAGCTATCAAGAGGAAATCGGCGCGATGGCGCCTATCTCATCGTGGAAGTTCTTTGAGAACCTGCTGTATGGAGCCAATGTCGTATGTACGCCAGGTGTTGGCTTTGGTCCTGCTGGTGAAGGCTATGTGCGATTTACTGCTTTTAGCAGTCATGAGAAGACAGAAGAAGCTTTGAAAAGAATAGAGAATTGGACAAACAAATAATTGAGTTATGGAAACATTAAGATTTCAGGTTGTCGGTGAGGCATTCAAGAAAAAACCTCTCGACGTGCATACTCCGAGTGACAGACCAGCCAAGTATTTTGGTCGTAAAGTGTTTAACCGAGAAAAAATGTACAAATACCTCCAAAAGGATGTATATGAGAAGATGATTGATGTGATGGACAATGGGGCGCGTTTGGATCGCAAGGTGGCTGATGCAGTTGCAGCCGGCATGAAACAATGGGCTACTGAGATGGGCGCCACACACTATACACACTGGTTCCAACCATTAACAGAAGGAACAGCAGAAAAGCACGACTCTTTTATAGAACATGACGGTAAAGGCGGCATGGTGGAGGAGTTTACAGGCAAACTGCTGGTACAACAAGAGCCTGACGCATCTTCGTTCCCCTCTGGTGGCATCCGCTCAACTTTCGAGGCACGTGGATACTCTGCTTGGGATCCTACAAGTCCTGTGTTCGTCATTGATGATACACTTTGTATTCCTACCGTATTTATATCTTATTCTGGCGAGGCACTCGACTATAAAGCTCCGTTGCTTAGGGCACTTCATGCTGTGAATGTGGCAGCTACAGAAGTATGCCACTATTTCGATCCCAGCGTAAAGAAGGTAACTTCTAACCTTGGTTGGGAACAGGAGTATTTCCTGGTAGATGAGGGTCTCTATGCTGCCCGTCCCGATTTGTTGCTTACAGGTCGTACATTAATGGGCCACGACAGTGCCAAGAACCAACAGATGGACGATCACTATTTCGGTTCTATTCCAGAACGTGTGGCTGCTTTCATGCGCGAACTGGAAATCGAGGCTTTAGAGTTGGGCATCCCTTGCAAGACACGCCATAACGAGGTGGCTCCTAATCAGTTTGAGTTGGCGCCTATCTTCGAGGACACCAATCTTGCTGTCGATCATAACATGCTGCTGATGTCGTTGATGAAACGCATAGCCCGCAAGCATGGATTCCGTGTTTTGCTGCACGAGAAGCCTTTTGCCGGCATCAACGGAAGTGGTAAGCACAACAACTGGAGTTTATCTACCGACAATGGTGTATTGTTGCATGCGCCTGGTAAGACGCCTGAACAGAACCTGCGTTTCGCCACTTTCATCGTTGAGACGCTGATGGGTGTTTATCGTCATAACGGACTGCTGAAGGCTTCCATTATGAGTGCCACCAACGCTCACCGCCTGGGTGCTAACGAGGCTCCTCCAGCCATCATCTCATCGTTCTTAGGCAAACAGGTCTCTGAATTGCTGGATCATATCGAGAAGGCTGACCGCGATAATATCCTCTCTATGGATGGTAAGCAGGGTATGAAGATGGATATCCCAGAGATTCCTGAGCTGTTTATCGACAATACCGACCGTAACCGAACATCTCCTTTTGCTTTCACAGGCAATCGTTTTGAGTTCCGCGCAGTAGGTTCAGAGGCCAATTGTGCCAGTGCGATGATTACCCTCAACAGTGCCGTAGCCGAAGCTCTTGTCAACTTTAAAAAGCGTGTGGATGCTCGCATCGCCGAGATTGAAAACGATTTCGAGGGTTCAGGACATAATCCGATAATGCACGCCGTTATCGATGTCTTGCGTGAAGATATCAAGACTTGCAAGCCTATCCGTTTCGATGGTAATGGTTATAGCGATGAGTGGGTGGTTGAGGCTGAGAAGCGTGGACTCGATGTTGAGAAATCATGTCCGGAAATTTTTAAAAGCTACCTCGCCCCAGAGAGCATACAGATGTTCGAAAGTCTCGGCGTAATGACTCGCAAGGAATTAGAGGCTCGCAATGAGGTTAAATGGGAAACCTACACGAAGAAAGTGCAGATTGAGGCCCGTGTTTTAGGCGACATATCAATGAACCACATCATTCCTGTGGCTACCCGTTATCAGACAGCATTGCTGAAAAATGTGGATAGTGTCTCAAAACTGTTCCCTGCCGATAAAGCAGAGAAGTTGAATGCGCGCAATCTTAAGATCATTGAGGAGATAGCCATGCGAACCAGTACCATTGAGGCAGGTGTAGAGGAACTTGTCAATGCCCGTAAGGTAGCCAATAAGATAGAGAGTGAATATGAAAAAGCTGTAGCTTATCACGACACAATAGCACCGAAGTTTGATGCTATCCGATATGAAATAGACAAGTTGGAACTGATTGTTGATGACAGTCTGTGGCCATTGCCAAAATATCGAGAGTTGTTATTTATCCGTTAATACCTTTGACTTATGTGGGTACTCTGTTTGAAAGGGTAACACGATTGTTTGAAGTTTGTGAGGGGACCTGAGGCTGTGATAGCTTTGGGTCCCTAATTTTTATTATTAAAACTTTTTATTCACACTAAAAATTAAGGTCATTATCCTTGCTTTGATTTCGACCTTTTTTCGACAATTTATTAGGCGGTGAGTTTGGTTATTCCTAACTCGGGGTTTGGTTATTCCAAACTGCCAGCTTGGAATAACCAAGATTTAGGTGACCTTACTGTCAGGTTTTGCAACTGTCGGTTTTGCGGCACATGTCTTATACTGAAATAGTTATAATTCTTTCTTCATACTCCAACTGCCCATGATCTTTCCATCGTTATCAATCTCCTCTGCATGAAACACCTCGAAGCCACGCTTTCGGTAAAAGGCAAGGTTCTCTACTGAGTTGGTGAAGAGTATAAACTGCTTTCCACCATTGGCTCGGATATAGTCCTCCATATAGTCAATGAATCGTGTGCCGATGCCTTGTCCGTGAACTGACGGATCTACTGCTAAAGTACTGAGATACCAAACATCAGGTATGTTTTTCTGATACTCATGACACGCATAGCTGGCCTTCTCGTCCATTGCCAACCAGCGGTTTATAAGCCGCATGTCACGCTTGAAATACACGCGCCACCACCCATGAAGCAAATACTGAATCATTGAGGGTGGCTTATAACCGGGAGGGTCAACAACGGCCATAGCCACAATCTTGCCATCAAGCTTTGCGACAAAACAGTTTGTCTTCCCAAAGATTGTCTGCTGTGCACAATGGTTCATGTCCCTGATGGCACTTATCCGTTCTCTACGGTCAGGGAAGTAATTGGTGAAGTAAACATAGTTTTCGTAAGCCCTGACTTCAACTTCCACTACGTTCTTCAACTCATCGCGCTTCGCACTCTCAAACGCCAAGTCACGCTCTGATGGGTGCTGCTGGAATGATGTCATTTCTTATATGTTATACCGTTAAATTCTATTTATCTGATTCTACCTCTATCTTTTTGATGATCTTTGCTGGTACACCGCCAACTATAGTGTTAGGCTCCACGTCTTTAGTAACTACAGCACCTGCTGCCACTACAGCTCCATCGCCGATGGTAACGCCTGCAAGGACTGTGGCATTGGCTCCAATCCAGACGTTCTTGCCAATGTGGATGGGCGCATAACTCATGCTCTGACGATTTGCAGGGTCGAGGTCGTGGTTGAGCGTAGCCAGCACAACATTATGGCCGATGAGTGCGCCCTCGTCGATGGTGATACCGCCCTGATCCTGGAACTTGCAGCCCATGTTTATAAAAA
The DNA here is from genome assembly GCA_017651505.1 of Bacteroidaceae bacterium. GTDB lineage: Bacteria > Bacteroidota > Bacteroidia > Bacteroidales > Bacteroidaceae > Bacteroides. The sequence continues at coordinate 19,413 of JAGCCV010000002.1, forward strand.
CATGTTCGCCGACTACGGTATTCTTGCCACAATCGGTGTGGAATGGTGGGAACATGCCGACTGTCTTGGGCACTTCTCGTCCCCAAAGCTGTTCCAGCACTTCGTGCAACTGCTCTTGTGTGTGGTAGCTGCCGTTGATTTCAGCCGTAATCCTCAATGCCTCCTGTGACAGCTGATGAAACATCATGTGGACTTCTTCACCACCTATGACTGGTTTGCCCGATGCCATGTATTCTCTAAATTCTTGTATTGTCATATCACTTGATTATCTTTTTATTCTACAACTTTATATATACCTAATTGCTCCACCGCTTCCAGAGCGAAACCACTATGAAAGATGTATGTCAGCGTCATGGAATCTCTATATTTCTTTGGGTAGCATCTCACATAGTTTGTCTTCTCTGATAATCTTGGGAGCGGCCTTTCCTGCCAGCACCAGCACCTTTTTGTCGTTGCGGTAGATGTGAAGCTGACGAGAGCGGGCAACGGCAGTCAATTCTGGGTCATCCTGCATATCTTTCCAAAGCTGATGATAGATTCCATTCTCCTCGAACAGTTTCCTTTGCAGATGTGAGCACATATTTGTGGTGTCGATGGTCATCATACTATTTCTTCTTGGCTTTTTGGTATTTTGCTTTCACAATCTCATAGGAGTTTCGAGTCAGTTCCTTCAGTAAATCATCGGGAGCAGTCTTAGGATTGATGCCTATCCAATGCTTGGGCGATTCGTTGTACGGATTCCCGATACAGTCATGCTGCGCCTTCAACTCCTCAATGCGCTCTGGCTGGCATTTGAGTGATATGACAGAGAAATCATTGCAATCGAAGAATGAGAACATGTGTCCATAAACGTAGAATACCAATACACCCTCTCCGTTCTTAAACTTCTGGAAAGGTAGTTTCTCTTCTATGTCTTCGCCTAAAATCAGGCAATACTCGCGATAGTCCTCTATGTTCATAGCAGCCTTGTTTCGTTCTTTCGACAACGTATGTATATCGTCTGCATCCTATCTGCTACCTGTGCTTCACAAGCCCTCATGGCATCGATGGTCTTTTGCAATACTTCATCCAAAGGCCACCCCAGCATTTCCGCTCCTCGTTCAATGACTTCACGGGAGCAGCCAGCGGCAAAGCCTTTTGACTTATACTTCTTTTTGAGCGACTTCAGTTCCATGTCCTGAACGCTCTTCGATGGGCGCATCAGTGCTGTTGCCCATATCAGTCCTGTCAGTTCATCGGTAGCAAAGAGCACTTTCTCCATCAGATGCTCTGGCTTTACATCGACCGTGATGCCATAGCCGTGACTACAGATGGCATGAATCATTTCTTCGCCTACGCCACCTTCGCGCAACAGTTCCGGAGCCTTGATGCAATGTTGCTCTGGGTACAACTCAAAATCGATGTCGTGCAGCAGTCCGACCATTCCCCAGAAATCCACCTCATCAGCGAAACCAAGTTGCTCGGCATACCAGCGCATAACTCCTTCCACTGTCAGTGCATGCTGCAAGTGGAACGGGTCTTTATTGTACTTTCTCAGCAGCTCCCAAGCTGCCTCTCTTGTGATAATACTTTCCATCGTTTCTATCGTTTTTATGTTGTTAATCATTTTTCTTCTGTGAAAACATAAACTGCCAGAGTCGGAATGATGACCAATGAGAGCAACACTGCCTCTGTCCAGGCATATGAACCGAAGTAGTCAACCAATGTCTGGAATTTCAAAACTCCATCTACAAGGAAGACTAAGAAGGCAAACCAGCAGACAAAGAAGATGGTCGCGTATTTGATTTTTCTTTTCTTTAATTTCATTTGATGATTTCACTAAATTGGGATTTAACTCATATAATCAGTATGCATAAAACCTCACGTTCTTTTATTCTGTTGATAGCAGATAATTTTGTGACATTGTGACAAAAAGACAATAAGGTGGTATAAGAAGAGAGAGGGAAGCATCGGCTTCCCTTCTCTCTTCATTATGTTGAACAAAGATTATGCTACAGCATTAGCTTCTGCCTTCTTGCGCTTCTTCTCTGCCTCCTCGGCAATGAGGTCCTCAACTGCAGCCTGGGCGGCAGCCAGACGAGCGATAGGCACGCGGAATGGTGAGCAGCTCACATAGTTCAGACCTACACGGTGGCAGAACTTCACTGATGATGGCTCACCACCATGCTCACCGCAAATACCGCAGATAAGCTCTGGACGGGTGTCGCGACCCTTCTTAACAGCCATATCGATGAGCTGACCAACACCTTCCTGATCGAGCACCTGGAATGGGTCAACGCTCAGAATCTTCTTCTCCAGATATACTGGCAAGAAGCTGGCAATATCATCACGGCTATAACCGAAGGTCATCTGGGTCAAGTCGTTGGTACCGAAGCTGAAGTACTCGGCATGCTTAGCAATCTTATCTGCTGTCAAAGCAGCACGAGGAATCTCGATCATGGTACCGATGCGGAAACGAACCACGATGCCTTCTTCCTTGAACATCTTCTCTGCTGTCTCACGAATCACCTTCTCCTGTACATCGAACTCATTAACCATACCAATCAGTGGCACCATGATTTCAGGACGTGGGTCGTAGCCTTCCTTGCGCAGCTTGATGGCAGCACCCAAGATGGCACGTGTCTGCATAGCTGTGATTTCAGGATAGGTATTACCAAGACGGCAACCACGATGGCCCAGCATTGGGTTGCTCTCTGACAGAGCAGCCACACGCTGCTGAATCTCCTGTACGGTTACGCCCATATCTTCTGCCATAGCCTGCTGGCCAGCCAGATCGTGGGGTACGAACTCGTGCAATGGTGGGTCGAGCAGACGGATGTTGACAGGACAGTTGTCCATCACCTTCAGGATTTCATAGAAGTCAATCATCTGATAAGGCAGGATCTTCTCCAACGCAGCTTCACGACCTTCCTTCGTTTCAGAAAGGATCATCTCACGCATGGCGCGGATCTTCTTTGCCTCGAAGAACATATGCTCGGTACGGCACAAACCAATACCCTCGGCACCGAAGCTGTGAGCAACGGCTGCATCGCGAGGTGTATCAGCGTTGGTACGTACATGCAGTTTGGTATATTTGTCGCAGAGGTACATCAATTCGGCAAAGTCGCCACTTACCTCAGCAGCCTTAGTGTCGATACGGCCTTCGTACACCTCACCTGTGCTACCGTTGAGTGACAGGTAGTCACCTTCATGCAGAACGGTATCGCCAATGGTCAGTGTCTTGTTTTTGTAGTCAACAATCATGGCACCTGCACCGGTAACGCAGCACTTACCCATACCACGAGCCACAACGGCAGCGTGGCTGGTCATACCACCACGGCAGGTAACGATACCCTGAGCCACAGCCATACCAGCCAAGTCTTCTGGAGAAGTCTCCATACGCACCAGAATGACACGCTTGCCCAAGCTATGAACGCGAGCAGCATCGTCGGCGAAGAAAGTGATATGTCCGCAGGCTGCACCTGGAGATGCAGGCAAGCCACGAGTGAGCACCTTGGCGCGACGCAGTGAGCGAGGCTCGAATACAGGGTGCAGCAACTCATCGAGCTTGTTAGGCTCGCAGCGCATGATGGCTGTCTTCTCATCGATGACATCCTCACGAAGCAGGTCCATAGCGATCTTCACCATTGCAGTACCTGTGCGCTTACCGTTACGTGTCTGCAGGAACCACAACTTGCCTTCCTGTACGGTGAACTCCATATCCTGTATGTCCTTATAGTGTTTCTCCAGCTTATCCTGGATAGCATACAGCTGCTTGTAGATCTCTGGCATTGATTCTTCCATTGAAGGGAACTTGCTTGCGCGCTCTTCCTCGCTGATGCCCTGCATCTTAGCCCAACGGCGTGAACCCTCGAGAGTAATCTGCTGAGGAGTACGGATACCAGCCACCACGTCTTCACCTTGAGCATTTACCAGATACTCACCGTTGAACACATTCTCACCGGTACCTGCATCGCGGCTGAAGCATACACCAGTAGCTGAGGTGTCGCCCATGTTACCGAATACCATTGCCATCACGCTGACAGCGGTACCCCACTCAGATGGTATGCCTTCCATCTTACGATAGAGGATGGCACGCTCGTTCATCCAGCTGTCGAATACAGCGCAGATAGCACCCCACAACTGTTCAACAGGGTTGTCTGGGAAGCTCTTGCCTGTACGTTCCTTGATAGCATCCTTAAACAGTTTCACCAGCTTGCGGAGCTCATCTACATTCAGGTCTTTGTCGAGCTTGATACCACGCTCTTCCTTTACCTTCTCTATAATTGCTTCGAAAGGATCAATCTCTGTCTTGTCAACTGGTTTCATACCCAGCACCACATCGCCATACATCTGTACGAAACGGCGGTAGCTGTCATATACGAAACGGTCGTTGCCAGTTTTCTTCACCATACCCTCAGCCACCTTGTCGTTCAAACCAAGGTTCAGAATGGTGTCCATCATACCAGGCATTGATGCACGTGCGCCAGATCGTACAGACACCAACAATGGGTTCTTAGGATCACCAAACTTGCTGTTCATCAACTTCTCAATGTGAGTTACTGCTTTTTCTACGTCATCTTTCAAGAGAGCAATCACATTATCCTTGCCCTTCTGGAAATACTCGTTGCAGACTTCAGTAGTGATAGTGAAACCAGGAGGCACAGGAACACCAATCAGGTTCATCTCGGCGCAGTTAGCACCTTTGCCACCCAACAGGTTGCGCATGTCAGCGCGTCCCTCAGCCTGGCCGTTACCAAAAGTATAAACTCTTTTGTCTTCCATAATAAAAATAGTTAGGTATAAAGTTTTTAATTAATTTCGTTGGTATTAATGTGCAAAGATAAGTGCTTTTTTTTATTTTTTTTAGATTTTTATTCAAAAAAGACGGATAAAAGACAGTTTTATTTTGTAGAATGAGTTTTTATTCCTAAATTTGCAGCCGTAATGATGATTTGAGGAGGGGCTTAGGGCTCCTTTTTTTATTGTAAAAAAGTTTAGACGTAAGTATGATTAACAAAGAGACAGTAGAAAACATCGCGTTGGAATGGCTGAAAGGAAAGGATTACTTTCTGGTAGATGTAACACTGGATAATGACAACAAGATCAGTGTTGAGATTGACCATCAGGATGGTGTGTGGATTGATGACTGTGCCGAGCTGAGCCGCTTCATAGAGGAGAGATTGGGTGCTGAAGGTGAGGATTACGATCTGGAAGTAGGTTCTGCCGGATTGGGACAGCCTTTTAAGGTGCTGCGCCAGTATGAGTGCCATGTTGGAAAGGAAGTGGAGACGCTGACAACCGATGGCCGTAAGCTGAAAGGCATACTCAAGGAGGTAGATGCAGACCATGTGGTGATTACCGTACAGCAGAAAATCAAACCCGAAGGTGCTAAGAGACCTAAACTGTCGGATGTGGATATCTGTCTGAAAATGGATGAAATAAAATATACTAAATACTTAATCAGCTTTAAATAATTATGGCTAAAAAAGCAGAAACTGTGAGCATGATTGATACCTTTAGGGATTTCAAAGACTCACAAAGCATTGACCGCACTACGCTGGTGAGCGTGATGGAGGAGAGTTTCCGCAGCGTAATCGCTAAGATTTTCGGCTCGGATGAGAACTACGACGTGATTGTGAACCCTGACAAAGGTGACCTGGAGATAAGAAGAAACCGCGAGGTGGTGCCAGATGGTGAGGTAAATGACCCTAACTTGCAGATATCTCTCTCAGAAGCTCGTCAGATAGATGAGGATTATGAAGTGGGTGAGGAAGTAACTGACGAGGTGGATTTCAGCAAGTTTGGACGCCGTGCCATTCTGAACCTGCGTCAGACTTTGAGCAGTAAGATTTTGGAGCTGCAGAAGGATGCTATCTACAACCGTTATACTGATAAGGTGGGTACCATCGTAAGTGCTGAGGTATATCAGATTTGGAAGAAAGAGATGCTGCTGCTCGATGAGGATGGCAATGAATTGTTGCTGCCTAAGACTGAGCAGATTCCAACCGACTTCTACCGCAAGGGTGAGACTGCCAGAGCGGTGGTGGCTCGTGTGGAAAACAAGAACAACAACCCCAAGATTATTCTGAGCCGTACAAGTCCGCTGTTCTTGCAGCGCCTGTTTGAGATTGAGGTTCCTGAAATCAACGATGGTCTTATCACAATCCGCAAGATTGCACGCATTCCTGGAGAAAGAGCGAAGATTGCCGTTGAGAGCTATGACGACCGCATTGATCCCGTAGGCGCTTGCGTGGGTGTTAAAGGTAGTAGAATTCATGGTATCGTTCGCGAGTTGAGAAACGAGAACATCGACGTGATCAACTACACCTCAAACACCGCATTATTCATTCAGCGTGCACTGAGTCCTGCCCATGTAAGCAGTATCAAACTTAACGAAGAAGAACGTAAGGCTGAAGTTTATCTCAAACCTGAGGAAGTAAGTTTAGCTATCGGTAAAGGAGGTATGAACATTAAGCTGGCCTGTATGTTAACGGAATATACAATTGACGTATTCCGTGAATTGGATGGTGAAGGTACGGAAGATGAAGATATCTATCTGGATGAGTTCCGTGACGAAATAGACGACTGGGTAATTGATGCATTCAAAGCTATCGGCATCGAGACTGCAAAGACTGCACTGAATGCTCCTCGTGAAATGATTATCAAGAAAGCCGATCTCGAGGAAGAAACCGTAGATTATGTACTTGACATTTTGCGCAAGGAATTTGAAGAAGAGTAAATAACTTAAAACATAGATAGAGTGGCTGTTAGATTAAATAAAGTAACGAGAGATTTGAACGTGGGTATCAGCACCGCCGTTGAATTCCTAAGAAAGAAAGGATATGAGGTGGAGGAAAATCCCAACGCCAAGATTACTGATGAGCAGTTTGACTTGCTCAGGCAGGAATTCAGTACCGACAAGGCTCTGAAGGCCAAGTCTGATCAGTTTATTCTCGGCAGGAAAGAAAAGGATAAGGACAAGGTTAAACCTGCTGTTGCCATACAAGGTTATGAGCCTGCTCCTGAAACAACGAAACAGAAGTTCAAACCTATTGGCAAGATTGACCTTGACAAGCTGAACAAACCTGCCAAATCTGCTAAGCCTGCTGAGACTAAGCCTGAGGCAGAGCCTGTGAAGGTGGAAGTCAAGGCGAAAGAGGAAGTTAGCCAGCCTGCTGAAGAGTCTGTTATCGTAGAGTCTAAGCCAGTTGAGCCAGCACCAACAGTTGAGAAGCCTGTTGAAGAGCAGCATGTCACCACACCTGAACAACGTCCTGTTGAAACACCTGTTTTGCAACCGACTCCAGAGGCAGAACCTGTGGCTCCTGAAGTAACGAATGATGAAGTTGAGAACGATGGCATCTTCCGTTTGAACACTGATGTGAAAGTAAGCAAGTTGAATGTTGTGGGTCATGTGGATCTTGACCAACTGAACACTTCTACCCGTCCGAAGAAGAAAAGCAAGGAAGAGAGAAAAAAAGAGCGTGACGAACGTGAGAAGCAGCGCCAAAATCAACGTCGCCAGATAAAAGAAGACATTATCAAAGAGATTCGTGGAAACGAAGGTGAGGGGAGAGAAGATGGTGCAAGCGAGAAGCAGGAAGGTAAGAAGAAACGTGTGCGCATCACTAAAGAGAAGGTTGACATCAAGAAAGCTGCTCGTGAAGGCGACTTCAAGCGTAAGCGTGATGAACAACAGGGCGAGCATAACGAAGGTAATAGCAATAATAAGGGAAAGAAGAACAAGGATCGCTTCCGTAAACCAATGTTCAAGCAAGAAGTGAGTGATGAGGATGTCACCAAGCAGGTGAAGGAAACCTTGGCTCGCCTCACCAGCAAGACAAAGAGCAAGGGTGCCAAGTATCGTAAGGAAAAACGTGAATTGGCTTCTGAACGTCTTCTGGAGCAGGAAACATTGGAGATGGAAGAAAGCAAGATACTGAAACTCACTGAATTCGTGACGGCTAACGAGTTGGCCAACATGATGAATGTGCAAGTAACACAGGTCATTGCTACCTGTATGAGCGTAGGTATCATGGTCAGCATCAACCAACGTCTGGATGCCGAGACCATCAACCTGGTGGCTGAAGAATTTGGCTATAAGACAGAATACGTGAGTGCTGAGGTCTCTCAGGCCGTTGTGGAAGAAGAAGACGATGAAAAAGACCTCGTGCCTAGAGCACCAATTGTGACAGTGATGGGTCATGTGGACCATGGTAAGACTTCGTTGTTGGACTACATCCGCAAGAGTAATGTGATTGCCGGTGAGGCAGGAGGTATCACCCAGCACATCGGTGCATACAACGTTACGATGGAAGACGGTCGAAAGATTACATTCCTCGACACACCTGGTCACGAGGCTTTTACCGCAATGCGGGCCCGTGGTGCCAAAGTGACGGATATCGCTATTATTATCGTAGCTGCTGATGATAGTGTGATGCCGCAGACAAAAGAGGCTATCAACCATGCGGTGGCTGCTGGTGTGCCTATCGTATTTGCCATCAATAAAATTGATAAACCTGGAGCTAATCCTGATAAGATAAAGGAAGAGTTGGCGGCCATGAACTTCCTCGTTGAGGAATGGGGTGGTAAGTACCAGAGCCAGGACATCAGTGCAAAGAAAGGTATTGGCGTGGAAGAGTTGATGGAGAAGGTACTGTTGGAGGCTGAAATTCTTGAACTGAAAGCCAACCCTAACCGCAAAGCTACAGGTTCCATCATCGAGTCGTCTCTCGATAAGGGACGCGGCTATGTGGCTACGGTGCTGGTGAGCAATGGTACATTGAAAATTGGCGATATCGTGCTGGCAGGTTCCAATTTCGGTCGTGTGAAAGCTATGTTCAATGAGCGTAACCAACGAATTGATAAGGCATTACCTGCTGAGCCTGCGTTGATATTAGGTCTGAACGGCGCTCCTGCTGCTGGTGACACCTTCCATGTGTTCGATACCGACCAAGAAGCTCGTGAGATTGCCAACAAACGCGAACAACTGCAGCGTGAGCAGGGCTTACGAACGACGAAGATGCTAACCCTTGATGAGGTAGGCCGTCGTTTGGCTTTGGGCGATTTTCACGAGTTGAACATCATCGTCAAAGGTGATGTGGATGGTTCAGTGGAGGCCTTGAGCGATTCACTCATCAAACTCTCAACCGACAAGATTCAAGTGAACGTGATACACAAGGGTGTGGGCCAGATTTCAGAGTCAGATGTTTCACTGGCTGCTGCATCCGACGCCATCATCGTGGGCTTCCAGGTACGTCCTTCTGCTAATGCAAGCAAGTTGGCTGAACAGGAAGGTGTGGATATACGCAAGTACTCTATCATCTACGATGCTATAGAAGAGGTGAAATCAGCTATGGAAGGTATGCTCGCTCCTACGTTGAAAGAGCAGGTAACCTCTACCATCGAAGTGCGTGAGGTATTCAACATAAGCAAGGTGGGTATGGTAGCCGGTGCAATGGTGAAGACAGGTAAGGTGAAACGTACCGACAAGGCTCGTCTGATTCGTGACGGTATCGTTATCCATACTGGTAACATCAATGCCCTAAAGCGCTTCAAGGATGACGTGAAGGAAGTGCTCACAAACTTCGAATGCGGCATCAGTTTAACTAACTGCAATGACATCAAGGTGGGCGATGTGATTGAAACCTTTGAGGAGGTTGAAGTGAAGCAGACATTGTAAAACCATGCAAGTTATCGATATAATCATATTAGTATTGGTACTGGCAGGCGTTGTTGTTGGTTTCCGTAAAGGTTTCATCAAGCAGTTGGCGTCGCTGGTAGGCCTTGTAGTAGGATTGCTGGCAGCCAAGGCACTTTATGGTGTGGTAGGTGACCAACTAATTGGAACGGTTACCTCCAATACCACCTTTGCACATACGCTGGCATTCTTCTTGATATGGATTGTGGTTCCTATCGTATTTACGTTGGTGGCATCTTTACTCACTAAGGCGTTAGAGGTAATCTGCCTGGGGTGGATTAACCGTTTGCTTGGTGCTGCATTAGGTGCCGTGAAGTGGTTGCTGTTCATCAGTCTGGTTATCTGTGCAATAGAGTTTGTTGACTCAGATAACAAGATCATTGAGAAGAACACCAAGGAGACATCTACCTTGTATTATCCCATGCGAGAATTAGTAGGCTTATTCATGCCTGCCGTGCAAGATTTTACAAAAGATATCCTGAACAATAAGCATGGAGCAGAAGGACAGGAAATATAAGGACAATGACTATGTACGCCAAGTAGCTGAGGAGAAGTACAAATATGGTTTCACCACTGACGTGCATACTGAAGTCATCGATCGTGGCCTCAACGAGGATGTGGTGCGTCTTATTTCTGAAAAGAAAGGGGAACCCGAATGGCTACTTGCTTTTCGTCTAAAAGCTTATCGCCACTGGGTGAAGCAAACCATGCCCACATGGGCACACCTGCGTATCCCCGATATCGACTATCAAGCTATTTCCTACTATGCTGACCCTACTAAGAAAAGCAAGGATGAGGGCAAGAAGGAGATTGACCCCGAGTTGATGAAAACCTTCGACAAGCTGGGCATACCTTTGGAGGAACGTATGGCATTGGCTGGTTTAGCAGTAGATGCTGTGATGGACTCGGTTTCTGTCAAGACCACCTTCAAGGAACAACTAAAGGAGAAGGGTATTATCTTCTGCTCTATCAGTGAGGCAGTGAAGGAACGTCCAGAGCTGGTGCAAAACTATCTAGGCTCTGTGGTGCCCTATACTGACAATTTCTTTGCTGCTTTGAATTCAGCTGTATTCAGCGATGGTTCTTTCGTGTATATCCCCAAAGGGGTAAGATGTCCGATGGAGCTATCTACCTACTTTCGTATCAATGCGCGGAATACAGGCCAGTTTGAGCGTACACTCATCATAGCCGATGATGACTCTTATGTGTCGTACTTAGAAGGATGCACAGCTCCTATGCGAGACGAGAACCAGTTACATGCCGCTATTGTGGAAATTGTGGTACACGAGCGAGCAGAAGTTAAATACTCAACGGTGCAGAACTGGTATCCTGGGGATGCTGAAGGCAAAGGTGGCGTATATAACTTCGTAACCAAACGCGGTCATCTGCGTGGCAATGACAGTAAGTTGTCATGGACCCAAGTTGAGACGGGCTCTGCTATCACATGGAAATATCCATCATGTATCCTGCAGGGCGATAACTCAACGGCCGAGTTCTATAGTGTGGCTGTGACCAACAACTATCAGCAAGCGGACACGGGTACTAAGATGATTCATTTGGGGAAAAATACACGTAGCACCATCGTGAGCAAAGGTATCTCTGCTGGTAAGAGCGAGAACTCCTACCGTGGTTTAGTGCGTGTGGCTGCCAAGGCAGACAACGCCCGCAACTACAGCCAGTGCGACTCTTTACTGTTAGGTGATCAATGCGGAGCTCACACTTTCCCTTATATGGATATCCATAATGAGACGGCTGTGGTGGAACATGAGGCGACAACCAGCAAGATCAACGAGGAGCAGATATTCTACTGCAACCAACGAGGCATCTCAACAGAAGATGCGGTAGGACTGATTGTGAACGGCTATGCCAAAGAAGTGCTGAACAAGTTGCCGATGGAGTTTGCTGTAGAAGCTCAAAAACTCTTGAGCGTCTCTCTGGAAGGCAGCGTTGGATAAATAATTATAAAGATGTTAGATATTCGTGATTTACATGCCAGTGTAGCTGGTAAAGAGATATTAAGAGGCATCAACCTGCAAGTTAAGCCAGGTGAGGTTCATGCTATCATGGGTCCTAATGGTTCGGGAAAAAGTACTTTGTCGTCAGTACTGGTGGGTAACCCACAATACGAGGTGACACAAGGTACTGTCACCTTTAACGGTAAGAATCTCTTGGAACTATCACCTGAGGATCGCAGTCACGAGGGTTTATTCCTGAGTTTCCAGTATCCTGTAGAGATACCAGGGGTGAGTATGACTAATTTTATGCGTGCTGCCATCAATGAAAAACACAAATACCTCAACCTCCCTGCCCTTAGTGCCAGCGAGTTCTTGAAGCTGATGCGTGAGAAACGTGCCATTGTAGAGCTGGACAATAAGTTGGCCAATCGTTCGGTGAATGAAGGTTTCTCTGGTGGTGAGAAGAAACGTAATGAGATATTCCAGATGGCTATGTTAGAGCCCAAACTGAGCATTCTTGATGAGACGGACTCTGGTCTCGATATCGATGCCTTGCGTATCGTGGCTGAAGGGGTTAATAAACTGAAGACGCCAGAGACGAGCTGCATCGTTATCACTCACTATCAGCGTTTGCTTGACTATATTAAGCCCGATATCGTACATGTGCTTTATCAAGGCCGCATTGTCATGACGGCTGGTCCTGAATTGGCACTGGAACTTGAGAAGCGAGGTTATGACTGGATTAAACAAAATGAGAATTGAGACTTTATTGTAGCAGCGAGGGCAGGGCTAAGCTTGCTTGGGCTATGCCGAGTGGCGACAGAATAGTTACATAGTATAATTGAAGATGATTGAGATATTCGTTCCTAAAGATTCGTCGGTGGAGAAAACACTGCAGCTGACTGAAGAGCAGCAGCTGCTTATCCATGTGGAAAGTGGAGCCAAGCTGTATTTGGTATTCGAATCAACTACTGTTACATCTCAATCCTTTATTCTTTCAACTGATATTATAGTGGAACAAGGTGCTTCTTTAGACTTCTGCGATTTAGACCTAAGCATGGCTGGCACTACTCGAACCCACCATCTCAGCATTCGTCAAGAATCCGATAGTCAGGTGTTTGTGCATAATATCAGTTTGACAGATGGTAACAACCGCAACACTACTAAGGTTGATTTGTGTGGTGAAGGGGCTGAACTTAGTTTGAATGGATTGGTCATTGCACATCTGGCACAAAACGTCGATAACCACACATGGGTGCAGCACAGGGCGCCTCGCACTACGAGCCACCAATTGTATAAATATGTACTGGATGATAAGGCTGTTGGCACCTATGCAGGTTTGGTGAAGGTCTTACCAGGTGCGCATCACACTGTTTCTGAACAAATCAACCGTAACCTTTGCGTAACTCGTGAGGCACGCATGTTTGCTCAGCCTCAGTTGGAAATTTACAATGACGACGTGAGATGCAACCACGGCTCCAGCACTGGACAATTGGATGATAATGCCTTGTTTTATATGCGGCAGCGTGGCATCTCCTTACACGAGGCGCGCCTCTTGCTGATGGCTGCTTTTGTGGGTGAGGTGGTGAATGAGATACGCATCCCAGCCTTGCGTGAACGCCTGCGTGATTTGGTAGAAAAAAGATTTAGGAACATTTAATGGTCAATGGTCAATGGTCAATGGTCAATCAAGATATGATATCCAAGCTGTTAGAAAGGATTTTCCAATCCTTGAAACTGAAGTCTATGGACATCCATTAGTATATTTAGATAATGGTGCCACTACGCAGAAACCTCGCCAAGTGGTGGAGGCAATGGTTCAACAATACTATACAGCCAATGCCAATGTGCATCGTGGTGTACATCACCTTTCGGTGGTAGCTACTGATATGCTGGAGCAGAGTCGTGAAATAGTGCGTAGTTTTATCGATGCGGAGAGTGCACAGGAAATCGTGTTCACCCGAGGTACAACAGAGGCTATTAATTTAGTCGCTTCTTCTTTCTGCCAACAAGAAATGCAGGTGGGGGATGAGGTGATTATCAGTACTATGGAGCATCATAGCAACATCGTTCCTTGGCAACTACAAGCAGAGTATAAAGGTATCGTTGTCAAGGCGATACCCATGACCGACGATGGTGTTCTCTGCATGGATGAATATGAAAAGTTGTTTACCTCACGTACTAAGTTGGTGAGCGTGGCGCATGTCAGCAATGTATTAGGCACCATCAACCCTGTCGCTGATATTATTCGTATTGCCCATGCCCATGGGGTACCCGTTCTGATTGACGGAGCTCAGAGTGTACCGCACATGCCAGTGGATGTGCAGGCGCTCGATGCCGACTTCTACTGCTTCTCGGGACATAAGGTCTATGGCCCTACAGGGATAGGTGTGCTATATGGTAAACGTGAGTGGCTCGACCGTCTGCCCCCTTATCAAGGTGGTGGTGAGATGATTGGTACTGTGAGCTTCGAGAGAACTACCTTTAACACCATTCCTTATAAGTTCGAGGCTGGAACACCTAACTATGTAGATGC
>JAGCCV010000040.1 GCA_017651505.1 Bacteroidaceae bacterium
ATTGTCACACCCTCAGCACTTCGACTCATGTCTGACTGACGCAGGAAATTCTTCCATAGCGTATCATCACCACTATTATATATAGATACCAATGCCTGTATGCGTGTGTCGCCCAAGTATTGTAACTGCTCGTAGTATGGGCAGTCGGTGTAAGTCTCTATGGCACAGAGGAGAGCCGTGCGCCAACCTATTTCCATCATCTTCAGCAGTTCTTGGTTGTCGGTGTTCAGCTGAGCATTCATCTTGAATGGGAAACCTGTGAACATGCTGCTTACGTCGTTTATTTCCAAAGGTTCTTCCTTTGTGTTAATTTCCAGCTTTACATAGCGGAACGTGCGCCAGTCTAAAGAAGTGAACTGCTGGTTGTCCTTACCACTTGAGATAAGTTTATCGTGACGCCCTACAAAGTTTTTGCCATCCACTTCGTTGCGGTTGCCTTTGTGAGAACCACGATCAATGTAAAGTGTTTCAGCATAACGGATGGTAATCTCAGCTTGAGCACCCTTGCTGAAATTAAGTTGGAAGAAACCATTGGTCAGTTCTTCCTGATCAAGCAACAACTGTACCTTCTTGCCGGCAGGTATGGTTACCTTGGCTTGCTGTGCGGGCCATGTTTTTGAAAGACTCACACCACCCGCTGTTGACCATTGTCCTTTGACTAATTGGGAAGCTGTGCCATCAACATTCAGTTGTCGAACAGATTGCATACGCTTCTCAAATCGTTCCACCTGTGGAAGGGTACTGGGCACGAGCATGTGGTCAAATAGACCTCCTGTGCCAAAACTGTTGTCATGAGGTGCCCCCAGTTCAAATGATTTAGCGTCATTCCACTGACTCAGGTCGGCATTCGCATCCTTCCAGTCAGTAATGGTCTTGCTGAAGTCAATCGACTCACCAGCGCCTAAGGCATAATAGCCAGGAACGCTTTGTCGGAGTGGAGAATAAGCGGGATCCTGAATGGCCTTCCAAGTTTCGTCAGTATTCACCACTTTGGCATCGCCCTCACCCATCATCAGGAAGCCAGTGTGTACGGTGGCATTAGGCACAGGGGTAAAACTACCCTCGTTCCAAACTTGAGCTGCCAAAACATTATTGCCAGCTTTAAGATAAGGAGCCAAATCTACAGTCTCATAGTTCCAGTGCTTAGAGTCGTTGCGGGCAGGGCCTAACGAGGCGAGTTGTCCGTTAACATAGAGTTTGTAACGGGTATCACCGCTAACATATACTACAAATTCAGAGGGTTTGCTGGGGAGGTTCACATCCTTTCTGAAATAGTACACGCCATAGTCCTTGGGTTGTGAGCCAGGAACTTCAATCCATGCTGCATCCCACAACTCAGTCTTCATGTCGAATGAGGGGCGGTCTTTTAATAGCATCTTAATATATTGAAGGGGATACTGTGCCGATACAGATAGCAAGGAAACTCCTGTCAATAATAAAGTCAATAGTCTTTTCTTCATATTTCGTCCACTATTTATTATTACCACTTAGAATAAAAACAAACTATGCTGGGTTGCTACAAGGGGGGTAATCAATTTAACGGAGTCTTGTGCTCACGTCTCCACTTCATATATTCCTCCCAAAGCAGCAACTGAGGCAGGTTATGAATACCTGTGAGGAAAGCACCGTCTCGGAAGTTCATCACACATTCAGTGCCCTCGGCATATACAGGCCACAAAGGCAGATAGCCACCGTTAGGATCGCCCGTCTTGATAAAGTTAATCCAATACTGCATCACCAAGCGAGACAACGCCTCGTCAGAAGGATTGGCAGGACCGCCGAAACCACCTAATTGTCCGAAAGTCAGACCCAGCTCGCCGGCATGCATCGTCAAGTAATCGCGATTAGTTTTCTGTCCGTTGCGGAAGAAATTCTGCTTGGCGTGGTTGAAGAAGAACATATAGACTTTGCCTTTGCCTTTTCCTTCAGCAGTATTCTTGCTCTGCAAGTTGCCCCAGGCATAAGTTGGCCAGGCAAAAGCAGCCTCACGGAAAATATCGCTGTGGGCATCAAACGCCTCTTGTTCGGTCTTGCCAGGATACATCTCACGGAACTTCTGTTGCCAACCAGCATCGGGGAAGCTCTCTTTCATTTCCTGTTCATACTGTTCGGGCTTGAAACCACCCAAGAAACCAGTAAACATGGAACCCTCGTCGCTGTTGGTACCCATCAGTATGTTCACGTCGTTATAGTCACCCTGTTGGTACATAGGATAGGGGTCGCCCTTCAATACATAGCCGTCATATACTGGCCACAAAGCACCACCAGCCCCAAAGGCGATAGGGTCACCCATGAACTTCTCAGGATCCATCTTGCGCAAGTCTTTCAGCTTTAGTTTGCCCATGCCGATGCGGTTGATGAAATCCTTGCCGTATTTCTCGCTACCTGCCATATTGCGGATAGAGTTGTTGTCGATGCGCACATTATCCTCTGGTGCCATATTGCCACCACTCTCTGAGATAGCTCCACGGAACAGGCCCTTGGTCAGCGGACTCTGACAAAGCATAGCCACCGAGATAGCACCAGCACTCTCGCCCATGATGGTCACTTTCTCTGGGTCACCGCCAAAGGCTGCAATGTTGTCATGAATCCACTGAAGCGCCATGATTTGGTCCATCAGTCCATAGTTACCACTGATGGCACGACCATTCTCTTTCTGGCTCTCCTGACTCAGTTCTGGCAATGACAGGAAACCAAATACATTGGTTCGGTAGGTGATGGCAGCATATACAATGCCTGCTTGTGCGAACTTCTCACCGTTGTTCTCCCACGAAGCACCTGTATTGAATCCACCTCCATGAATCCACACCAGCACAGGCAGTCCTTCACCAGCTCTCTTGGCAGGAGTAAGCACATTCAGATAGAGACAATCCTCACTCACGCCTGGCTGACCAGGACGTGCAGGACCCTGACTTTGCTGATAGGGCTTGTCCTTAAAGCTGTCGGCCTTATATACACCTTGCCACTTCTGTGCAGGCAGTGGAGCCTTCCAGCGTAAATCACCAACGGGTGGGGTAGCGAATGGGACACCCTTATAGTGAGCCATCCCGTTTTGTTCCACACCTTCTATCTCGCCCTGAGCCACAGTGGTATGCAGCAACTGGGCATTCATGCTGATGGCAAATAATGCCAAAGCAACAAATGTTATTATTTTCCTCATAAACGTCAAAGTTTAATGTTCAAAGTTCACTTTCTGGAGCAGTGAGGGCAGAGCGGTGCTTGCATCAGCTATGCCGAGTAGCGACAGAATAGGAGCGAAGCTCAATAATCATTTAACCCCTTGTGGGTCACGATAGCGGATATTTACACCATAGTCGCGGATAAAACCATTCAATCCCATCATGTTCTGCTCATTCTCGCCACCCTTGCGAGTACCTGCAATCATCTCTTCCGACATCTTCTTCAGGTCGCTGATGCGCTGTTGAGTCTCAGGATTCATACCATTATAGTGTCCTGGATACATCTTCTCTATGTTGTGGCGCTTCATGTAGGTCTCTATGCGAGTGGTGGTAGCTATCAAAGTTGAGAAGTTGGTGGTAAGCAGCAGATTACCTGAACCAAAGGCATCGCCACTATATCCCCATTTCCTGCCGTCCATTTCAAAGAAAGTAGCACTTCCAGGAGTATGTCCTGGGGTGAAAATCACCTCTATGTGGCGACCTCCCAAGTCGAACACCTGTCCATCTTCCAGATAATTCACCTTACCCTTATAGTCGGCCATGAATTGAGGCACATTCACCTCATCGCCGGCATTGATCCATATCTCAGCGAAATCATGAATAGCACTGCCCGTATGGTCGGGATGAACATGAGTAGCCACCAAAGTAATAGGCTTCGAGGTGATGCCTTCTACAATCTTCTTCAGACCGTCAATCTTAGTACCGGCATCTATCAACAAAGTGCGCTCGTTACCTTCAATAATATAGATACTCTCGTTAGCCATCAAGTGTCCGTTGCCTTCCCATGTATGCTCGTCAATACGACGTATTATCACATCTGGACCTTCGTATACCACAGGCTCATTGTATTTAAGCTGTGGCATACCTTGAGGAGTTTGCGGAGTATTAGTTAACTTACTCATGGTGGCCTCGTCCAATACATCAGAAGCTTTTACAAATGGGGCAAATGCCATGCTTGCGGCACCCAGTCCCATCATCTTCAGTACGTTTCTTCTACCTGTTTTCATATTAGTATTAGTTTTGTTTTTCATTATAGATTTCCTACAAAGATAGCAATTAATATGTTTTCAATATTAATAATTAACCAATTTTACAGGACCTAATAATCCTGCAGGCAATAACGGTTCATTGCCGTTGAATCCTTGCGCATCGGTCCAACCGATACGGGTAGCACCAGGCTGTTCGTCACCTATCAGGCGATTCACCCATACATTGGCAACCTTTACTTCAAGAGAGTTTTCACCCGGTTTCACTGCTTGTGATATATCCAACCTGTAAGGCTCTTTCCAAACAGCACCGCAGTACTGGCCATTTACATATACCTCAGCCAGATCGGCCACACGTCCCAGGTCAAGCACTGTCTTTCCTTCCTGTGCCACTTCAAAGGTCTTTGTATAGTTGGCAATACCTGAGAAATACTTGATGCCCGGATCGTCAGCTTCAGTGTAGCTTCCCAGAGCAGCAAATACTGCCGAAGCAGGCGCTCCGCGCTTCTCTTGGAACTTCACCGTCCAAGTGCCTTCCAAAGTCGTCTCGTTCTTCATCACTTCTGCAGGCACAGTATATGTTTGTTCAGCCTTACCGGCAAATACCACAAACACAGCATCGTCGGGCACAAGGTCAAGAGTCACTTCGGTACGACCCTCATGCTGGGTGTGCGAAACCTCTTCCTGCACGCCGCTATCGGGATGCCACAGCATGGGTTTCAAACCACTGACGCGGAATGAAAGGGTAACAGTCTGGTAATCTTTTGCAGGTTTGTTCACCCAATAAACCTCAGCACCTTTCAGTGTACGATGCAAGAACTTATAACCAGCCGGGATGTTCACATCAGTAGCCACACCCGCAGCATTAAGTAAATCTGTCAACTCTTTGGTTTCCACCACATTCTTGCGTCCGCTGTCCCAAATGTCAGCTATCAAAGCAGCAAATTCAGCTTCATCATCGGTCACAGATGCTGTACCCTTAGGACGCACACCACCTACAAACGCTCCGGCCTTTACCAATGATGCTATCTTCCTGAGTACGGGCACAGACATTACCTCCATATTGCGGTCCATCCACAGCACTTTGTAGGTCGTTCCACCAGTAGATACCATTTGTCCCTTCTCAAAGCTAATATGGTTCAGCAGACCATCAGGATTGAGGTAATCCCACTGATAGCCGGCAGGAATATTTGGTGAGCGTTGGAATGTAGATGTGACATTGGCATCCTCGCCATAGTAGTAGAGTATGTCAGCAACGTTCAAGCCAGCCTGCAACATGAAACTGCTGCGCGACATATAGTCGGCCCAGATACCAGCCATCGGTGCCCAACTGTCGTGGCGGTTGAACCATTGCCCAATACCTCCAAGCGACATACCCGGAACATGCACGTCATCAGGTTGGTGGGCACTCTCATGAATCACGAAACGATTGATGCCGTTGGAGAGCTCACGGTCGGCCACATGCTTAAGATTGCCAGGATGATAGGAGTATGACTTCCCACCTCCGCCAGGAGCCGTCATCGACTCTGCCGCAGCAATATTCTGACCATAGATATGAGCCACAGAAGCCGACTCTTTGTCGTCTGCATCATAAACACTCATGTCTGGCTGACCGTCAGGCCCTACAGGCACCCACGGAGCAGTTACCCACATGGCACTCATCGGTACCTCAGCCGTAGCTTTAAGATCCATACCATCACCCACATAGGCACGTCCGCCTTCATGACTTTCGGTATAACGGCCCTTCATGCCATATTCTTCTTTCGCTATCTTGGAAAGCAGGGTATAGTTGTCGGCTATCAGCTCGCCAATTGTAGTACGCCAGTCGAAGAGGAAAGCATCACTTTCCTTGGGCGAACCAATAATCTCACCAGAAAGTACGGGCAACCATGTTTTGAGGTCGTACCCCCTACGGGTATTAAACTCTTGGAACATAGCAGGTGTCCAGGTCTCACATTCAGCCTCATAGCTGTCGGTCAACACATATTGCACACCTTGCTGCCCCATCAGTCCACCAGCAGCCTTCTTATACATATCGAAATAGGTATGGAAATACCTTGTCCAAGCCTCAGGATCCAACTTGTCCACTTCCAAACCTGTAGCCTCGAGTGGGGCAGGGTGGTTCTGCTTGCCTGTGAGCGACCATCCAAAGCGGATGATTTTCCAATTGCCCTCAGGAGCATTCCAAGTCAGTTTTCCGTTCTTGTAGAAATCAGTTACATCCACCACATCATCAGTAGTAGGGAAGGCCTCGCCAGCATCAGCCACAGTAGGCATAGAGGTCAAGCTGGAGGTTGATGAGAATGCGGCCTTGTCCTCAAAGCGATGCACCCTTGAATAAGGATAAAGCTCCAGCTCGGCAATCATAGTGCCTGCTGGAGGAGCAGACGGACCACCGCCCATGCCGAAGAAACCACCGCCTGCAGCTCGTGGGTTAGCCACCTTTATGCGGAAATACTTGGCTGTAGTGGCAGGAACAGTCATGGTGACCTGAGCCACACCGCCACCTCTTATGTCGCACACATGCGTAAATGTCTTGCCATCATCGCTGGCCTCCAACTGCGTACTTGCTGGTCCACCGCCAGCACCTACCATTTTCAGCGACTTCACGGTCACTGGTGCTGGAAATTCGTACTGAATCCAGGCAAAGCCCGCCTTGTCGTCACGAGGCAGCATCACAGCATCAGCAATGCTTCCGTTGGTGAGTTGCTCAAGGGAGAAGTTGCCACCGCTGGATGATACCTTAGCACCTAATGCTGATGCGTTCTGGCGGTCAACGGGTTGCTTTACCGCCAGCACGGCAATGTCTTCGTAGTATTCATAATTAGAACCAGCTGTTCCACGACCAGCAGGGGAACCGTCAAGGAATGCGCCAGTAGTATGCGGAGGCTCAGGAAGGGTTGCATCAACATTACCTGATGCGAAAGTCTCGCTCCACACCAACTTCTTCATAGCATCCTTTTCGCTCACCCACGGACCTCCTGTAGAGCTCCAACCTGGAGCCGATGCCACAGTAAACTCCAGTCCCAGAGAATCAGCCACTTTCACTGCGTAGGCAAAAGCATCCTGCCACCCATCATCCATGTAGATCAGTCGCTTATCTACAATAGTGGGGGTACCCAGTGCGGCATCAAAGTTATGCACTCCACCCTGACGGGTATCTTTCATCCATTGTAGGTCTTTCAAGATACCTTCTTTCGTGATGTTGCCATTCATCCAGTGCCACCACACTCGGTTGCGGGCACTCATAGGAGGGTTTTCCCACCCTTGTCGCAGCTCTTCCAGAGAGTTCTGTGGGGCGCTGCATGAGCAAACCACCAGCAGTGCGGAAGCAAAGATTGCCGTTAAATTTGATTTTTTCATAATATGCTTATCGTTTAGTTTATTCTAATGATAATGTCACTTTGATGCTGCCTTGTCCTGCCCTGAGGAAGTTCTTCAATTCGTCTGTTGACTGATACTGCATTTCTCCCAATCGGGTATAGCTCCATGAGTTGCTGCCATAGAACAGCACTATCTGGTTGCCGTTGTAAAGAATAACATCGCCAGGCTTAGTGGTGAGTTGTGTGTTACTTGTAGGCAGTGATCTACCTAAAGCACCCACTTTTTCAAAACCGCCATAGTCATTGGCTTCGAACGTTATGGGCGCTTCAGACAGCGCTTCGACTAATGCTTTTGTAGCATTGTTATCCACCAGTTTTACAGTCAGTTTGTTATCGCCAACTGCCATGTAAATTTCCTTTTTCATCTCTTCATCCTTCTTTTCCTCTGAATTGTCAGCCGTACTCTTTGCTCCTGCTACAGGAGCAGGGAGTTGTGCCATCACATTATCTTTTTTCGAGCAACCAAAGCACAAGACGGTTACCAATATGCATAAATAATAATTGATTCTTTTTGCCATATACAATACATTTTCTGAAAACCTGTTGCAAAAATACAACCTATTTATATCAGGGAGTTCTATAATCTTACAAAGATAATAATAACGACTGACAATGTCAAATTTTATTCAATAAAACTTCATAATTCAAGCGTCTGACCATCAAGCCAAGACCATCCGAAGCATACCAGCATCAAGGAATTGAAAGCCATGATTGCTGAGATGGTAAACTACCACAACAAAACGTGGTATGTAAGAACAGGCACGTCTTCTTAACTGTTTTTAACCTGCGTGTCATCTGCTGCCCACTTTACCCGTATCGTGCCTCAATTGGCCAATGCTGCAGTTGGCGAAATGGCAATTCAAAGTTTCACTGCTGCAAGTGAGGGTGACCAAATCAGGATCAACTGTCTGTTGAAGGTAGCCAATGAGAATCTTGTCACGGCGCTTGGCTTAGGCAAGGAGTTGGTAGAAGCCTCCCGCAAGGATGGCGGCAATATTGACTATGACATCTATCAGAGTCAGACAGATCCTACACAGCTGATGATTTTTGAGACTTGGAAGGATCAGCCATCACTCGATGTTCATTCTGCTGCCGAACATTTCACCCGCATAGTTCCACAGTTGCAGGAAATGGCTGTGGGAGAGATGGCTATTCAGGTGTTCAACAAGTAAATCTCTTTATTAACCATAATATAATTATTAGAAAATGAAAAGAATGGATTACAATTTTGCTCATAGCGCCCAGGGCGTTATACTGAGCGAAGAGAAACCTGCTGCATGCGGTGCAGCTTGCGGAGCTAGTGACAAACCTGCAGAAGAGAAACCTGCTGCATGCGGAAGCGCTTGCGGTGCTGGTGAAAAATAACTGAAGTGGACTATTTCGCTTTTCAGTGGCATATTACTGATGAGTGCGATCAGCGTTGCAAGCATTGCTACATCTTTTCTGAGGGGCATCCTCTGTTGATTGAAATGCCATGGGATAGATTGGTGGCAGTGCTTGACAACGTAGAGCGCATGTGCCAGCGGATGAGTCGCCTACCTTACTTATATATTACAGGTGGCGACCCCATCTTGCATAGCCGCTTTTGGGATTTCCTGGAATTGGTGCATAGTCATGACATTCCTTTCACCATCATGGGAAACCCTTTTCATTTGACAGACGAGGTATGTTGTCGACTGAAAAAACTGGGATGTCGCAAATATCAGTTGAGTATTGACGGAATGCGTGAAACGCATGACTTTTTCCGTAAGCCTGGATCGTTCGACTGCACATTGGAAGCTATTGCCACTATTCGTAAGGCGGGCATTCATTGCGCCATCATGGCTACTGTTTCTGGTACTAATATCCACGAGCTGCCTGATATCATAGATTTGGTGGTAGAGCATCATGCCGATATCTTTGCCTTTGGCCGCTATTGCCCCACGAGCGAGGACAAGGCTATGCCCGATAAAGGGTGGCACATAGAGCCGTTGCAGTATCGTGAGCTCTTGGAGAAATGCTGGGCAAAGTATGAACTGTATAAGGACTCTGATACCACCTTTAACCTGAAAGATCACCTGTGGACGCTGTTCCTATACGAGAAAGGCTTGTTCAAGATTCCCGAAGAGCTGGATAAGGACACGATTTATGACGGATGCAATTGTGGCAACTGTCATTTTACCATTTCGGCGGAGGGGCGGCTGATGGCATGTCGACGATTTGAAAGCTATGTGGGAACAGTAGATGAAGAGTTGTATGACGTGTTTAATGGCAAGCAGATGAATCAGTATCGTCAACATGAACGTTTTGAGAAATGCGGCAAGTGCGAGTTGTTGCGATTCTGTCGCGGATGCCCAGCTGTTGCCTTTGGTTATGCTAGATATTTTTATGCGGCCGACCCGCAATGTTGGAAAGAGTTATGAGGGCTATAGTAATAGACAAATGTTGCCAGGCGGAAGATTTAAAAGTGAGCGAAATGCCCGTTCCCTCCGTAAGATCAGGCTGGGTGCTGGTGAAAGTCCGTGCTGCCGGTTTGAACCATTCTGAAGCTTTACTTAGGATGTTTGAGGCTGACAACGACTATATTCATACGCCTATTGTGCCTGGCATTGAGTGTGTGGGCGAAATAGAGGATCCCTCAGATTGCGATTTCTGCAAAGGTGACAAGGTGATAGCCTTGATGGGTGGCATGGGGCGATCTTTCAACGGCAGTTATGCCGAGTATGCCTTACTCCCTCAGAGTCATGTGTTCAAAGTGGATATCAATCTCGACTGGGTAGCTTTGGCGGCTATTCCTGAAACCTATTATACTGCATATGGCTCACTTTTTGAATGTCTTCAGTTAACGTCTTCTGACACCCTGCTGGTAAGGGGAGCAACTAGTACTGTGGGACAGGCCTCTATCCAGTTAGCCAAGGCTGTAGGAGCTAAAGTCATTGGCGCCTGTCGCAGAGAAGAATCTTTTGACAAACTATTAACCGTTGGGGCTGATGCTTGTTTCATAGACAAAGGTGAGCTAAGCAACGGAAACTTACCATTAAAACCTAATAAAATCATAGAGTTGGTGGGTCCTATGACTTTGCGTGATTCGTTGTTGACAGTAAGCCGTCCTGGATATGTTTGTAATACAGGTGTGCTGGGTAATGTTTATAGTATTCCACAGTTCGATCCCATTAAGTTTATCCCTAATGGTGTATTTCTCACGGGGTTTTATTCTAATTTCCCTTCGGAATCCACTATCAAGGACATGTTTAATTTAATTGTTAAAGCCCATATACAACCCTTATATGCCAAAGTGTTCAACATGGATGAGATTGTTGAGGCTCATAGGCTGTTGGAAAAAGGTGGAGCAGGGGGCAAGATAATATTAAAAATGTAGTAAGATTATGCTGAAGAAAAAAGAGAAGAACAGTATTTTGGAGGTTTGTCCCGTTAGAAATGTCATAGCCCGTTTCGGCAACAAATGGTCGTTGTTGGTCATTCTGATTCTTCATGAAAAAGGCTCTACCCGTTTTGGAGAGTTGGCTAAGTATATACCAGATGTTTCTTCTAAGGTTTTGTCGAATACGCTTCGTGCTCTTGAGGCAGATGCGTTGGTAAACCGTGAGGTCTATCCTGAGGTGCCACTGCATGTTGAGTATCAGCTAACAGACTTGGGAGCCGAACTGGTGCCTTTCATTGTTCAACTGACTGAATGGGCAGACAAGCATCGTGAATTTATTGTCTCACATCGCAAGTCATATAGTGTGGGATGATTATTCTCTCAACTCTGTAGGTTTTACTCCCAGATTGTTGATGACATAACGGCTGAAGTGAGAGAGAGACGTAAAGCCAAACATATCGCTAATCTCAGTTAGTGAGAGGTTGCGGTCGCGCAGAAGTCGACTAATTTCCAACGATGTGTAGCGGGTTATCCAGTAAGCTGCTGGCAATCCGCTTACTTTTTTTGATACCTCCGACAAATATTTTGGTGTAACACAAAGTCTATCGGCATAATAACTTATCTCGCGGTTATTGCGGAAATCGCCATTTTCTAGCAACTCTACAAACTGTCCCATCAGTTGGTGTTGTTGCGAACTGATTTTATCAACGCCGTATAGTGCAGCATGGAAATCAAAGAAATCAATAATCATGCACTCGATGGCATTTTTCAGGGCATCATGACGAAAACGGTGAGTAGTTTCCTGCAAGCGTCGTTTTACCGCCTCAAAATTCCTTTGACAAACTTCTTGTTGCACAGGGGTCAACTTCATAATGGGATTCTCAAACAAAGCCAAATGGCCTTTCATGCCATAATTGCTTTGGGGAGTGGACAGCTCGATAAACTCTTGTGTAACATAGATGACGCTCACCTGGAAGTCATCGCTCTCTACTAAATTATGAACCAAGTCTCCACGCCTTGGGATAATCATGCAATCGCCCGCTTCGAATCGAAAATTCCTGCCATTGCGAACAAATGTGCTATAGCCTTGGTAGCAATAGGCATGAGTCAGATAGCCAGCAAGTTTTTCGTCGCTGATTCTGGCCAGCGTATCATCGATAATAATATGCTGCATTGTTTCCATATTTGACAAAGATAACAAATTTCGTCAAAATATGGAAACAATGCTTACAAAATGTGGTTTTTTATATCTTAATCAGTTGGATTCCACTGGCCGAACCAGCGTTTCTGGTCTTCGTAGGTCATATTGAAGTAGCGTGCTTCACGGTCAAGACTGCGTATTTGCTTCATCTCATCATCACTAAGAGTAAATGCGAGTGACTCGATATTTTCACGGATGTGTGAAGGGTTGGTTGAACCGGGAATGACAGAGAAACCTTCTTGCAAATGCCAGCGGATGATGACCTGTGCAGCACTTTTGTTATGTGCTTTAGCTATCTCATTGATGACAGAATCGCGTAGAATTTCACCTTTTGAATCGCGACCTCCGAGTGGGAACCAACACTCAATTTTGATGTTGTGCTTCTTGACCATCTCTTGCCAGTGCTTGCGTTGGGCGTAGGGATGACATTCAATCTGCATGATTTGAGGCTTAATACGTGCAGTTTCAACCAGTGAATTGAAAATACTGTCGTTGACGTCAAAGTTGGAGATACCGATGGAACGCACCTTTCCCATTTCAAGTGCCTGTTCCATTTCTTTCCATCCGCCAACATAGTCACCTATAGGTTGGTGGAAGTAAACGAGATCTACATAGTCCAGACCGAGGCGGCCCAGCATGCGGTCGATAGCTTTTAAGGTTTTCCCCTCACCATACTCGTTGGGCCAGAGCTTGCTGGTCACCCAAATGCTGTCACGAGAGATTCCGCTGTCTTTAATGGCCTGACCAACGTTAGATTCATTCTGATAGGCATGTGCAGTATCGATATGCCGATAGCCACATTTCAAGGCTGTCATCACAGAGTTGTAGGTCATTTCACCTGCAGGAATGCTATATACACCCAGACCAAACTGTGGCATCTGAATACCGTTGTTCAGCGTAAGATATATTTGATTGTTTTGTGCGCTCATTGTTGTAATACTTATAATAGCAAATAAAAGTAATATTATTTTTTTCATAATTTCTTAACCTTGCAATTTAAACATACCTGTGCGGATGCTGGGGATGACACCGCCGTCGATGAGCAGGTCGGTGCCGTTGATGAAAGTGGCGTGCTCGCCTAACAGGAATGAGGCTGCATCGGCAATCTCGTCACTGGTGGCAACTCGGCGGGCGGCACTGGCGTCAATCATGGCCTGGTAGCCGTCGCCGTTGGCGTTGAACTCGTCGTATGCCAATGGGGTAACAATAATGCCCGGACTAATGGTGTTGATGCGTGCACGACGCTCGCGCCATGTGGTAGCAGCAGCACGCTGAGCCTGCAGGTGGTTCAAACGCTTGGCAATCATGTAGGCAAAGCCTGAGTTCTGCATAGCTACTTCCTTGATAAAAGGAACGTCCTTCAATCCCTCTGTAGGAGTGTTAACCAACTGTAACTCGATGTCGTTGGGGATGCGGTACATATAAGCAGCCTGGCTGCTGATGATGAGACCCGCACCGCCTTCGGCCATTACTTCTGCGAAAGCATCGATTGCATAGCCTGTGCCCACCATGTCGAGATTGACGATATGTTCAGGATTAGCCTGATTAGGAGATGCGCCGGCAGTATCGATGAAGTACATCACGGGACCCAGTTCAGCTGCCTTTTTCGCAAAAGCCTGGATACTGTTTTTTTCAAGTGCGTTTACTACACAAGTTTCCACATCATAGCCGCTGTGGCGGAAATCGTCACTCACACGCTCAAGGGCTTTTTCACTGATGTCGCCCAGCAACACCTTCTTGCCTGCCGCTATGCGGCGCACGATGGCTGTACCCATACTACCGGCACCCAACAGTGCCACTACCTGCTTCTTATCGTTTCTGTCGAATATCATGGTGTTATCCTTTTAAGTTACAAAGTTTTATTTGAGATTACTCGTTGAAGAGAATGTATTGGTCGCGTTCCACAATCCACCAGCGGCCGTTAATCTTCTCATACTTGTCGAAATAGCGGAGATACATGTGACTTGCATTGCCCTTGTTCACCATCAGTGCGGTAAGATATACCCATCCAGAAGCATGATTGGCGTCGGCAAATTCAACCAACTGCTGTCCGGTTTGATGGAAAGAAATGTCAACTGCACCTGCAGCCTTGTAGATGTTGATCATGTTGTCAACACCGTTGATTTCATTCACATTGTTGCCTACATGAATGCGCAGTTTCAGGTCTTTGTGGAAAATCTCGCTATAGTTTTCCTGTTTGAACTGGTCGCTCTCAAGCGCATAGCGGTCAACGAGGGCGCGGATTTCAATACGGTCACTCACTTCTTGTGCAGAGATGGTCTGCTGTGCCTTAATGCCCACTACCATTGCGAGCATCATCATGGTTGCAAATAACTTTTTCATATTCTTTTTCTTTTGTTTTTAATTTTCTGCTGCAAAGTTATGGTTTATTTTCAAGCTATTAGTTATCTAAATAACTCCCATATTTTCACTTTTTGCAGATTATGATTTTTTTAATGTAAACTACTTAAATGCTCTTGATAAATTTGGCAGGATTGCCGCCAACGATGGTGTTGGGCTCCACATTCTTTGTAACAACCGCTCCTGCTGCCACAACAGCATTCTCGCCGATGGTGACTCCGGGCAGGATGGTGGCACCCACGCCAATCCAGGCATTACGGCCGATGTGGACAGGTTTGCAGCGCAGTACCATACGGTTTTGGAAGTCGTGATTGTCAGTAACGATGCGCACGTTGGGACCAATCATCACCCCGTCGTCGATAGTGATGCCACCAGCAGCCATACAGGTGAGCGAGTGATTTATAAACACACCGCGACCAATTTTCATCTGACAGGCGAAGTCTATCTGAAATGGGGGCATCAAGTAGCTCGTCTTATCCAGGCGACCGTCAAACAGTTCTTCCTCTAACGGTCGGATCAGCTCGGGCGACGGGGCAGTGGTGTTAATCTTAAAACAGATGTTATTGCAGGCGGTCATGTGCCTGATAGCCCTTGCATATTCAGGAGTTGCCATATCGACATCGGCTCCTGAGCCAAGTTTCTCAAAAATGTTTTTGTTTTCCATATCTGTTGCTTTTATTGTTTTCACGCTGCAAAATTAGTGCAATGTCCGTGATGCATTGATATGGATATTTCCTGATAAATGTCACAAATGGCAGTTTATGAATTTTCTTTGCGGTATTCTGTGGGAGTGACACCCAAAACCTTCTTTACATAGCGGCTGAAAAACGACATTGTAGAGAAATTCATCTGGTCGGCTATTTCAGTAAGAGTCAACTCACGGTTATTGAGCAAATGGCGTAACTCATTGGCAGCAAAGTTCTCAATCCAGGTGGAAGCCGGCTGTCCGCTCACACTGCGGCAAATCTGCGACAAGTATTTAGGGACGATGAAAAGCTTGTCGCTGTAGAATTGCACCTCACGCTGGGTTTTGCAATGTTCTTCCACCAGAAAGAGGAAATGAAGGAAGATGCGTGTAGAATTGTCATCAATTACAGTATGGTCTAACTCATCCTCAATAACATTCCACAAGTCGAAGAGAAAAACTTGAAGCAGGCGTCCAATGATATCTTCCTGAAATAAACTGTAGGGCTGTCTGATGCGGCTCTTGAACTGTGTAAAGTCTTCGTTAATGATAATCTTATTTTGTTCACGAAGGGAAATGACTGGCTGGTTCTTAATGAACACATAGCCTTTAGTGGCATACAACATCTCAGGGTTGTACTTGCTAAGGTATTCTCTGCTGATTAGCAAGAAGTCGGCATCGAAATCTTTAGAGTAACTGATGTTGAAAATTGGGGTAGTGAGTTGCCAGATAGCCAAGTCGTTTGCTCTGACCGTGAAGTTCTTGTGTTTGGTGGAAAAAGACATCTCGCCCTCGTGACAGAGTATATGAACATGATAATCGTTGCGGAAAGCATCGGGGAACAACTTGTCCGTATGAGTATTATATATAAGGTATGATGCAGGTTCTTGCATGGTATTTATCTACTTTCTTGCAAATGTAGGCAAAATTTTCTTTTTTACAAGTAGTTTTGCTTACATTAATGCATTGCAGTATGTCGCACTGATGATCTGTATGCAAGATGTCAAGTATCATAGATGATAGTAAAAAGCAATGTTTCCATGTTTGACAAAGATTCTTGCCAAAACATGGAAACAATGCACAATTAGTTAATAGCTTTTATAAAGTTCCTTGCTTCAATGCTTCCACATAATTGTCGATGCGCTGCATCTCTTGTGGGATGTTGATGCGCTGTGGACAGTTAGGTGTACACTGGCTGCATCCTGTGCAATGAGCAGCCTGACGGAGCTTGGGCACTGAACGGTCATAACCCACCAGGAATGCTTGACGCATCTTGCGATAGTTAGGGTCACCTTGGCTTTCGGGCAGGTTGCCCTCGTTCACGCATTTATTGTAATGCAACAGTGTACCTGGAATGTCAAGACCATAGGGGCAAGGCATGCAATACTGGCAGTTGTTGCATTGAATGATGGGGTATTTAATGAGCAACTTGGTCGTTTCTTCCAAGAACTCGTTTTCTTCATCAGTGAGTGGAACCAGCGGTGAGAAAGAACGCACATTGTCCTCCAGATGCTCCATATAGGTCATACCGCTCAGTACACTTATCACCTGTGGATGGGTGCCTACCCATCGGAAAGCCCATGAGGCAACGCTGTTTTCAGGATTGCGTTCCTTGAGTCGATATACCAAATGTTGAGGCAAGTTAGACAGACGGCCACCCAGCAATGGCTCCATGATGACGATAGGAATATTACGCTCAGCCAGCATGTTGTACATGATTTCTCCCTGAACACCATTCAGCCCTTGTGGATAATGCCAATCCTGGTAATTCATCTGAATCTGGGCAAAGTCCCAGTGTGCCTCACCACTATCATGCATCTTCATCAAGTATTCCAGCACTTCGATGTCACCATGATAAGAGAATCCCATATTGCGAATGCGTCCAGCTTCCTTTTCTTGCATTAGGAAGTCATGCATGCCGATGTCGAGATATTTGGCACGAAAGTTATCCATACCCGTCATTCCACCAGGTCCGAAACCTCCCAGACCTGCTCCGTGAATCAGGTAATAATCCAAGTAATCTACTTGAAGTTCCTTGAAAGAGTTGTGGTATCCGGCCAATGCAACATTACGTTCATTGCCATTGGGATCGAGGAATGTGGACATCTTGGTGGCGATGTAATAGCTATCGCGTGGGTGACGTTTCAGCGCAATACCAGTGGCACGTTCCGACTGTCCGCGACCATAGTGTGGCGATGTGTCGAAATAGTTTACACCATGTTCTATTGCATAATCCACTAGTTTGTTTACCTGTTCCTGGTCAATAATCTCACCCTGACCATTAGGATTGGGAATCATCGGCCAGCGCATACATCCATAGCCTAAAAGTGATATCTTATCACCCGTATTATGGTTGGTTCGATAGGTCATCTGGCCAGTTGGCACTGGGGTAGAGTAGTTACCTGCAGGGTCATAAGCAGCGTTCTTCTTGGGTCCGCAACTTTCAAAAGCCGTACCCGCAGCTACCGTTGCCCCTGCTCCCATTACTTTGAGGAATCCTCGACGGCTTATATTGTTCTTATTATTGTTTGCCATAATTATCAATTATCCATTATCAATTATATTACTCTATGCACTTCGTGCCCTTCCACATGGATGGCACTGACAGGACGAGAAGGACAGAGGTTCTCGCAAGCACCGCAACCGATGCAGAGCTCCTCGTTCACAGCAGGTATCTTCTTTGACTGCGGGTCGCTTGGATCTGACAGCACCATCTGGATGGCACTGGTCGGACAGTGGCGTGCACAGTTGCCGCACTCCTGACCGTCGCGGATAGGAACGCACAATTCGCGTGTCCATACGGCATGACCAATCTGGATGGATGACTTCTCGGCCACATCAATCAGCTTGATGGCACCTGCAGGACAAACCTCTGAGCAGCGTACGCACTCAGGACGGCAATAACCCACCTCGTAGCTTGCCTCTGGCTGCATCAGGGTAATGAGGTCAGTGCTTGGACGCAGCACGCCATTAGGACAAGCAGACACGCAGAGCTGGCAACCTGTACAGTGACTTGCCATATTCTTCAGACTCACGGCACCTGGAGGCACAATCCTGGTGGCACGGTTGGGCTTCACCTTGTCGGCTATCTCTGCCAGACCGCCATCGACCTTCTTGTCGGTTGCCTCTGGAATGATCTGTGCCTTTGCTGCAGCTGCAGCACCCACAGCGATGGTGGTGAGGAATGTACGCAGGCCTGGATCTTTCACCTCAGCCTTTGCCTCTTCTGCCTTCACCTTGGGAGCAGCCTTTGCGGCAGGCTTCTCTACCACTACCGGCTTTGGGAATGCAGTTGCCATTGATGGAACAGCAAGCTTATAGCTCAGTGCGCCGAACTTACATTGTTCCAGGCAGTTGCCGCAAGTTACACAACGGCTGTAGTCAACGGTATGTGTCTTGTAGTCAATACATGAGGCCTTGCAGTTGCGAGAGCACATGCTGCAATTCTTGCACTTCTCGGTATCGAAGGTAACATGGAAGAATGAGAAGCGTGCGAAGAATCCCAGTACGGTGCCCACAGGGCAGATGGTGTTGCAATAGGTGCGTCCGTTGCGCCAAGCCAGAATGAAGATAATGACCAGCGTAACGACAGCGATGATGAGGGTAGGCATTGACTTCACCCATATATCCACATCGTAGATGGCATAGCTCTCATATTTCTCGGCAATGGAAGCCAGCACGTTGTTGCCCAGTCTGTAGATGGGCTGGAAGATGTTGCTGGCAATGCGTCCGTATGAGCTATATGGAGCCAATAAAGCCACAAATGAGCCTACACCGGCAATGATGGCCATTACGAATACACCCAACACTGTGTATCTCAGTGTGCTCATAGCCTTAGAATAGGTGTAAGGGATCTTACGTTCCTTCTTGGGGCGAGCCTTCTTACCGAACCAGGCAATGATGTCCTGAAATACACCCATAGGGCAGATTACCGAGCAGTAGATGCGTCCGAACAACAGCGTCAGGACAATGAGCAGAATGATGATTCCGACATTCAGTGCCAACACTGCTGGCAGGAACTGCAGTTTAGCCATCCATGAGAAATAGGTGTGCGTTACACCAGTAAAATCCAAGAACATCAGGGTGATGCACACGAAGAAAATGGTGGCTAATGTTAGTCTAATTTTACGTACCATAGCTATTTAAATATTTTGATATTGTGTTATTGCTTGATTAAAAACCCAACTCAGTGAGCCATTTAATAACCCTGTCTTTACCAGTACGGGCTTCCGTACCTTTGGTGGCAAGTGCTTTCTCGAAACTGGCATTAGGGTAGAGTTTCTTCAGGTCGTTAACCACACTGCCCAGACCGCTACCTTCGTGTGTGGTGAAAGGTATGATGGTCTTTCCGTTCAAATCATATTTATCAAAGAAAGTGAACATTACCTGTGGGAAAGTGCCCCACCAGATAGGTGTGCCAATGAAAACGGTGTCGTAGTCATCCATGTTGTTCACGCTGCCTTTAAAAGCAGGCTTCTCTCCTTTGCGCTGTTCTTCCTGAGCCACCTTAATCAGTTCGTTGTAAGACATATCATAGCTTTTCTCAGCCACCACCTCAAACTGGTCGGCACCCGTATATTCCTTAATGTAGTCAGCAATGATTTTGGTGTTTCCCACTTCAATATTTCCTACAGCATAGTTCTCACCTGCATGAGAGAAATAGATGATCAAAGCCTTACCTTCTTTGGCAGAGACTGTCGATTCTTTTGCTGGTTCGCTTGCAGCGTCATTGGCTGTTTTGTTGTCAGAAGAAGCATTGCATGATGTGCTTAGCAACATACCAACAGCAGTAATCATAAGAGTTTTGAAAATTTTCATGATATAGTATTTTTATTCAGTTTCAGTTTTTTGCCAAGTTGGCGATTTCCAGTGCCTCACGGTCGGCATTGGGAGCTTCTGCTCCGTGGATGGAAGTGCCGTCGGTAACGTTAGCACCAGGACAAAGTTTCTTGATGAAACGAACACTTGACCCCATGCCGCTGCCTT
Source organism: Bacteroidaceae bacterium (assembly GCA_017651505.1). Classification (GTDB taxonomy): domain Bacteria; phylum Bacteroidota; class Bacteroidia; order Bacteroidales; family Bacteroidaceae; genus Bacteroides. Next base: position 20,143 of record JAGCCV010000040.1, read on the forward strand.
CGTTGGTGCAGAAAGGAATGATGGTCTTGCCTGTAAAGTCGTATGACTCTAAGAAGGTGTAGCACACCATTGGCATAGTGCCCCACCAGTTGGGATAACCTAAAATAATGGTTTCGTACTGGTCGATGCTGGCCAATGCATTCTTAACTTCAGGACGCGCTTTGTCGCGCAACTCTTGCTTGGCCTCTTCGATGCAGGTCATGTAGTCCTTGGAATACTCATAAGTGGTGTCAATCTGGAAGACGTCGGCTTCGGGTAGCAAAGCTTTTATTTTGCCTGCAACGACCTCGGTGTTACCCAGTGTCAGGTTTTTGATACTCCCGTTCACATAATTCTCTCCTCGACGAGAGTAGTACGCAATTAAAACTTTTCCCATAATACTATTAATTATATTTATGAATGCAAATTTACAATGAACCCCGTCAATTGTATTTACCGATTTTACTGTAGATTTTACCTAAATTTCGGTTATGATTGTTTTTGTCACCTTTTGCTTTTGATAATTCTGAAAAATTGGTAATTAAAGCCGCCATTTTTGTTAATCTCACATGGATGATAGTTCCTAATTTTGCATACTGTAAAAACAGAACAGATTGTTGATATGAAGTATTTGAGAATTTTGACTATGTTTTCTGTCTGCCTGACATCAGGCAGCTTGTTCGCTCAGAACAATGCTAACGACAGTATTCAGGAAAATCGTCGCAGCAACCAGAATGTGATGCTCAACGCATCGTCGGCCACTGCTCCACGCACTATCTCGCTGGGTATTCCCAGCAGTGGGTCAGCTATCTTCGAAGATGGGCTGCCTGTTTCTTTCTACTTGGGTTTCTTCCCAGGCTACTGGTCTTGGCATAACGGACTGAACACACAGTCGATGTCACTTTCCACCCTCGACGAGAGTGCTTTGCGCGTGGGCATCATTGGCTATTTCCCAAGTTCTACTTCTAAAGTCACTTCCGATAAGCTGAGTGGCGGAGTGAACTACTCACTAAATCAATATGGACAGCATCAGGTTGACTTGAATGTGGGAGCTCCGTTGGGTAAGGGTTGGGGCTTCAACCTCAATACCTACCAGAACTTTGACAGAGGTTCCAATCATCTGGATATGATGTACCTTCAAGATCGCATACAGTTTTATAAACTGGCTGTGTCAAAATCATTTGCTGAGGGTAGGGGGCGTGCTTCGCTTACCTATAACTATATGAGTACCATGAGCCTTGCCGAAAACTACGGACCGTTTATTTTCGTGGGCGACGGCAGTGTGAAAGAGTTTGACGGCTTCGATTTGGGACATGATCAGTATTTGCCCAATCTGGACTACTATACCTATATCGACCCAAAGGATGGTCTGACCAAAAGTCGTAACTTCACTGACGACGGACTGACTAAATCCCATATGGCCACTTTCAATCTTAATTATAAGTTCCTGAATGGCAATGAACTGTATTTTCGTTCTCGACTGAAAACCATTCATACCGACATTGCCAACCTAATGTTGGGCTCCATCAGTCAGGTGGGTACGGCCGATGGCTATACCTTTCAAGATGGTACCGCCTTTGCCGGCAATGTGCAAAACCGATTCTACAGCAACTATGATACTACTGACAGTGACTGGATGAACACCATCGAACTGCGTGGCAAGAACAACAGGCACGAATGGTTCGTGGCAGCAGACGCTTGGTTCGACCATACATCACAATCCACCTTTACGGGCAACTTTGCTCATGAGGCGAAGAAAGACCCTCAGCAACTCTATTTTAATGGGCAGGATTACTGGGTGTTCAACACGGGTTCCAACTATTTCAATGGCAACGAGACTAAAATTGCCATATATGGCCGCGACCAGTGGAAACCTACAAGCAGACTAACCCTGACGGGAGGTGTGCGTCTGGAATATATGAATGTGAATGGCAAGGCTGCTAACAACGTGGATGGTGCTACCAATAACAGTCGCACATCAGGTTGGTCATTGCTCAGTCCGGGTGTGACTAAGAACAAGATTTCTGAGAACTGGCTGAATACAGCTGCCACTTTTACTGCCTATTACCGTGTGACACCAGGCTTTGCACTTCAGGCTGACGCATTTGCAACCTATCGTCGCCCTGAGATAACTGAATATGGCACAGCCATGTCGCCTGTGACTGATATTAAGAGCAACTATATGTTCCGTGCCGGCATCAACTATCGTAATTCCTGGCTCGACTTGCAGTCGCTGTTCACCTACCTGGTACAGAAGAACAACTTTGTCAACTCGCTGTGGACGCACAAGCTAACCAAAGCTGCAGGGGGATACCCTGAAGGCTATCAGGAGAGTGTCTATATACCGTCGTTCTATAATATTGATGCAATAGGGTGGACCACCGACTTTGTGCTGACCCCATTCAAGGGTTTCACCTTCCACGGACTCATCAACCTGCGTGCGCCTCGCTATCGCGACTACAAGTTTGAGCCTGTGTTCAGCGACGGATATCGTGAAACCTATGATTTCAGTGATAACAAGGTAACAGGCATCAGCAGCGTCGAGATTGAACTCGAACCATCTTACACCATTGGCAAATGGAGGTTGTGGGCTAGTGCGCGTTACTATAGCCGACAATACATCAACATCACCAACTCGCTGTATTTCAATCCGCGTTGGGAGACCTTCGGAGGTGTCGATTTCAATTTCAGTCCGAAGGTGGCATTCAGTGTCAACGTAGTGAATTTCTTCAATCAGAAGGGAGCTAGTGCCGGCATTCAGGCAGCCAGTTTGGCCACCGATGCCACACCGTTTAAGAACTATTTGACATCAGGCACCTACATCCGTCCGTTTACACTGGAATTTGCCACAAGGATTTCCTTCTGACAACTGCGCGGATCATGTAGTGCATAGATGAATCAAAGTATTTTTGAATGTTTGCTTATTTCTGCTGTTCTATTTGCAAAAGAAGGGGCGCCTATAAGTTTGGCACCCCTTCTGTTATTCGCTTAATAGATAATCATTTGATGTTTACGCATATCATATGTGTCTGGTCACGTAGCAGCAGTTTGCCATTCGATAACGCCATAGGAGCCCAGTTTTGTGTTCCGAAACTTGCCATAAAGTTGTTGCCGCTGTCATCCTGCTTCTCAATAAGCAGTTCGGCTTTGGCTATTTGTTTGTATTCATTTGGATTCGGTTCGATGAGGTATAAAGATTTTGCACCATCGGTGGCCAGCATCATACCATCCACAATGATGATACTGCCACGATTGAAGTCAGGAGAGCGGCGAGTCTTCCATTTAATGTTACCCTCCATGTCCATGCAAACCATTCCGTCACGTTTGTTGTTGGTACGATACTGTGCGTAGAAGTAACCATTATAGAAGACAGCAGGCTTTGTCTGGTCGCCAAAATTAGTAGTAGTAAACAACTCCTTCACTTCATAGGCATCATTAGTACCTTTGTTTACTTGCAGCATCGTAGCTCCACGCTCATATCCACCTACAATCAGCATTTTGTTGTTGCCAGCATCGGTAGCACAGGCCACAGGAATGTGGCATTCCCAATTGTCGTAGCGCCAAAGAATTTTGCCAGTGAGTGGCTCTATACCAACCACACTACCTTTTTTAGCTTCCCTTTGAGGACCACCAGGGAAACCACCTGCTTCTGAAGCAGTGACCATCACTACATGGTCGGTTCCATCTATCTTTACGAGCGTAGGACTCACATAGCCCGTAGGACCTAATGATGCAGTTTTCCACTTCTCTGCACCCGTATTCTTGTCATAGGCAACGACACCTGCTCCAGGAGCCTGAGAAGCAATGATCAACAAGTCGCCATACAGTAATGGGCACTGCGAGATGGCCCACTGAGGAATCTGGCCACCGCCATAGTCTTTCCACACATTCTTGTGCCATACAGGTTGGTGGGTGTTGATGTCTATGCAGTATAGGTCACCATAAGGGCCGCAGCTATATACATGTTTGTCATCCACTACAGGAACAGTGCGCGAGCCAGGAAACATTACCGACCCTGGAGCATCATAGTTGTAGTTCCACAATTCTTTGCCCGTTTGCAAGTCATAGCACCGCATGGTGTCTCCTGTTTCATCATCCCTGTCTAACAGATAGATTTTTCCAGCCTTGATAACAGGACCACCAAAACCAATACCCAGGTCAGTTGACCATAAGACCTTAGGCCCCTCTGCTGGCCAAGATTTCATTATTCCTTTCTCTTGTGAGATACCATTTCTGTCAGGACCCATAAACTGAGGCCAATCTTGTGCTTGCATGCTTAATGCACCAGCAGTGATAGCTAATGTTAAAAGGATTTTTCTCATTTTGAATGTTTTGTTTAGTTATAATTCTTTGCAAAGATATGTTATCAATAATGATAGATATTTATCAATATTGCGGTTGTTTTTACCAATTTTACATAACAAGCATGCTGTGGGTGTAATATAGTAAGAAACTGGAGAGACAGGAAGCACTTCAGCTTTGCTGGGCAATGGTAAGCAAAATATCACCTTTCTGAAGTTCAAGTCTGCCGTTGGGCACGATGATGCTGTTTCCTCGTTTGATCATCATGACCAGCGTACCCTCGGGGAAGTGCATGTCAGATAGGTGATTGCCATTGGCTAAGTCGGCATCACCAAGCACCATCTCAGAAAGACGTGAACCCAGTTCGTCTGGCAGCTCCACTCCAAACTCATTGCCTTCCTTGGGGGCGGGGGTGGCCAATCCGAGCCATCGGGCACAAGATGAGATGGTGGTACCTTGCAATGAAAGGGAAAGAAGGGTGATGACGAATACCACATTGAAGAGGAAATGGGCATCTTCAATACCTGCTATGACTGGATAGGTGGCGAAAATAATGGGCACTGCACCGCGCAAACCTACCCATGACAAGAATAGCTTGGCTTTAGCAGGAATCTTAAAGGGCTGCAGACAAAGGAACACTGCCAATGGACGGGCTACGAACATCATGAACAGACCAATGGCAACAGCCACAAGCAATACGTCAAGCATGTCGCTGGGGTCGGCCAGCAAACCGAGTGTGAGGAACATCACAATCTGTAACAGCCAGGTGATACCTTGAAAGAAAGTGTTGGTCTCACGCCGATACGATAGTTTATTATTGCCTACCACCAAGCCAGCCACATAAACGGCCAGATAGCCATTGCCTTCCAGCATGTCGGTAAAGGTGAAGATGATGAGGATGCTGCTGAGTACCAGTACTGGATAGAGCGATGCGTTGGGCAGATTGATATGGTTGACTATCCACACTAACGAAAGTCCGCTGAGATAGCCAAGCAGTCCGCCCACCGCCAACTGCCCCACAATCTTTGTGGCCAGTTCCAGACCTGAAAACTCGCCTGCTGCCACAATCATCTGCACCAGCGAGATGGTCAACACATAGGCCATCGGGTCGTTTGAGCCGCTTTCCAGTTCAAGTATGGGGCGCAGGTTGTGTTTCAGGCCTATGCCTTGAGAACGAAGCAGGTTGAATACTGATGCCGAGTCGGTACTCGATACCGTAGCTGCCAGCAGCATAGACATGGGCAATGTCAGGCCAATGTCAAGACGGGTCCATTCAGAAAGGTAATAGATAAGCAAGCCGGTAATGCCTGTGGTGAGCATCACGCCCAGCGTTGACAATACCAGCCCTTGTCCCACAACAGGACGGATATCCTGGAATTTAGTGTCCATGCCACCAGAAAACAAGATGATGGAGAGCGAGAGCATGCCAATCAGCTGGGCATCTTCGTGGCTGTTGAATTCAAGTCCCAAGCCATCGCTGCCAAAAATCATACCTGTGAAAAGGAACAGTAACAAAGTGGGTATGCCAAAGCGATAGCCCCATTTGCTGATGACTATACTGGCGAAGATTAGTACTGCGCCAATGAAAAACATGTTTTCTGGTGTAAAAGACATTTCATTTGCTTTTTATCTACCGCAAAGTTAGCAATAATATATGGCGCCACAAAACATATCCTTCATTAATTCTCGCTTCTTTCGTAATAAATTTTTGTGGCAAACAGTTGCATATATAATTATTTTTTTGTAAATTTGTAATGGTTTTAGTGAGTGTGTGTATTTTTAATACTTGATAGGCTTTTCTTTTGAAATACAAGAACTTACGCAATGGGTATCAGCTTGAACGGGTAGAGGAGACTGTCACTTGTTTGCAAAGCAGAATTTGAGTAGTAACTAATATATCTTGACGAAATATGAAACGATTATTATCACTCTTGGCATTCGTTTGTTTGCTAACGGCAGGCGTGGTGAAGGCACAGATTGCTAATGAGCCTTTTGAGGCAGGCAAACGATATAGCGTGATTATTGACAATGACTTCATGGGTGACCCAGATGGATTGTTCCAGCTGGCACATCACATATTGTCTTCGTCTTGTGATATCAAGGGCATTGTGGGTGCGCATCTTGGTGGTAACGGACGGGGCTTCTTCAGGAATCTGCAAGGTAAGGATGAGGCGGATATGTCTGTGAATAAGGTCAACGAGGCACTGGAGGTGATGGGCATGAAGGGACAGCTGAAGGTGGTGCCTGGGGCTCCTGTAAAGATGGTTGACGCTAATAAACCTGTTGAGTCAGAAGGGGCTCGTCTTATTATAGAGGAGGCGTTGAAAGCATCGCCTGAGCAACCTTTGTATGTGTGCGTGGGTGGTCCGCTGACAGACATCGCCTCTGCCTGGCTGATGAACCCTGAGATAGGCAAGAATATCATCTTGATATGGATTGGCGGACAGGAATACAAGGAAACGGGGGCTATTGTGCCGCCTGGCTACTCAATGCCTGAATATAACCTGAACCTGAGCATCGCTGCAGCACAGGTGGTGTTCAATAAGAGTGATATGCGTATCTGGCAAATCCCTCGTGATGTGTATCGCCAGTGTATGTACAGCATGACGGAACTGGAGGTGCGTGTTCGCCCACAAGGAAAGCTGGGGGCTTACCTCTATGACTCTCTGGCAGGCGGCATTATGGCTGGCAGGAATGGTTTTTCGATGGGGGAGACCTATATCTTGGGTGATAGTCCGCTGGTGCTGATGACGGCCTTGATGAGCAATTTCGAGACAGACCCTGCTTCGTCGCACTATCAGTATGTGACTATCCCTACTATTGCTGACGATGGCAGCTACCGCTATAACCACGAGGGGCGTCAGATTCGTGTGTACGACAGAATTGACACGCGTCTGATGTTTGCTGATATGGAAGCAAAGCTGCAGCTCTTTGCCAACAGGCAACCAAAATGATATGCCATAATACATTCATGGAATTTGGACTTTTTACTCAGAATTCTTGATTAGTATAACAGCTTTTTTTCTTTATTTGTGCTGTTTCATTATTGGCTCAAATTCATGATAGTTCGTAAAATTATACTAAAAACTTGGAACTAATTTACAGAAAGTGTACCTTTTGCGGCAATGAATTTGATGAAGAAACGACATCTTATATCTTGGTGGTTATTGGCAGTCTTTGTGCCAATGCTACTATTGTCGTCGCTTCATGTGCATGAGGAAGGTGTTTCGTTATCCGTAACGGAATGTACCGATTGCGTGCATCACAGTTGTCAGGGACACCTGATGCAGACCACATTGCTGACTCACGATTGCGTGCTATGCCAGTTTCTGACGATTTCTATGCTGACAGCTGCAGTGGTAGCTGTAACAGTATATTTCCATGTATGTAAAAAATATCTCGCCCAGTCATTATTTGGCTATCATGCCGCATGCTGTGGCATCATAGTTACGAGAGGTCCTCCATCACTCTGATTCTCGCCGAAACATTACATACATTTTTTATCCATTATAATAATCACAGAATGAAAACAACATATATCATTCTGCCATTGTTGTGTATTTGCATGGCAGTGGCAGCTCAAGATGATGTGAAGGTACATCAACATGCGGAGGACTCTACGGATGTATTTTTCCGCCATCTGAATCTAAACGAAGTTACGGTAACAGGTGTTACGGGCGACACCAAGTTGAAGCACTCAACAGCTCCCGTCAGTGTTGTCACACCACAAGAATTGCGCTCTGCGGCATCAACCAATATCATCGATGCCATCAGTCACCAGCCTGGTGTCAGTCAGTTGACAACGGGCGGCAGTATATCGAAGCCCATTATCCGAGGACTGGGTTATAACCGTGTGGTAGTGATGAGTGAGGGTGTGCGACAAGAAGGTCAACAGTGGGGGGACGAGCATGGAGTGGAGGTTGATGGTAGCAGTGTCAACTCAGTAGAAATCCTAAAAGGTCCTGCTTCGCTGATGTACGGCTCGGATGCGATGGCAGGTGTGGTTATCCTGCATGCACAACCCACGCTTGCTGAAGGTGAGATGCGTGCCAATGTGAGTTCGGAGTACCAGACCAACAATGGCCTTTTTGGATACAACCTGTCGATAGCAGGCAACCAGAAAGGTTTTGTGTGGGATACCCGTTATAGTGACAAGATGGCTCATTCATATAAGAATAAGTATGACGGCTATGTGCCTGGTTCTCAATTTCGTGAGCGTGCAGGCAGATTGATGCTGGGACTCAATAAAGCGTGGGGCCACTCGCGCCTTATATGGACGGCCTATCATCTGACGCCAGGCATTGTGGAGGGTGAACGCGACCCAGAAACTGGTGAGCTGGAGCATGCAGAGGGTTGGACGGCGCATCAGTATAGCAAGTCACTGCCCTTCCAGCAAGTGAAGCACTACAAACTGGTTTGGGATAATTCGTTCAATCTGCGTTCTGGAAATTTGAAAGCGATTATAGGGTATCAGCAAAACAAACGTCAGGAGTTCGAGGAGTCGGCTGATGAATACGAATTGTATTTCAAACTGCATACGCTGACCTACGACCTTCGTTATGTTACTAACGAGAGGAATGGATGGAAATTCTCTACGGGTATTGGCGGTATGTATCAGAAGTCGGGCAATGAGGGTGAGGAGTATCTGATTCCAGACTATCATCTGTTTGATTTTGGTATCTATGCTACAGCTACGAAAAACATCAGTGATCGCTGGACGCTGAACGGAGGTGTACGCTATGATCACCGCAGGTTGCATGGGAATGAACTGATAGAAGATGGAGATAAACGCTTCACTGATTTCTCTCGCCACTTTAACGGATTGACGGGTAGTGTTGGTGCTGTCTATAATGTTAATGAGCATTTCAACGTGCGTCTGAACCTGGCACGTGGCTTCCGTACACCAAATATGAGTGAGTTGGCTTCCAATGGCGTTCACGAGGGTTCCATCCGCTATGAATTAGGTAACCAACAATTGAAGGCTGAGTATAGTTTGCAGGCTGACCTTGGACTCGATTTTACCTCACAATATGTTTCTGCACAGGTGGCACTCTTTGCCAATCGGATAAACAACTATATCTTCACCCATAGACTGAATCAGGAGATAGAAGAGGGCTACCTCACTTACGCCTATACACCGGGTGATGCGCGATTGCTGGGCTTCGAGGCTGGTGTTGACTTCCATCCTGTTCATTCTATCCATTTTTCCAGCAATTTTTCGTATGTTGATGCTCAGTTGATGCATGCCAGTGCCGACAAGAAGTATCTTCCCTTCACCCCAGCTCCTCGCTGGTCATCGGAACTGAAGTGGGAACTTTTCCACCATTCGCACACTACTGTCAATCATCACCATACAACGGGAGCTGTATATCGCTCGTTGTTCAATAATCTGTATGTAGCAGCAGGGCTTGACTACTATTTGAAGCAGACGCATATCTACAGGGCTGATGACACAGAGACTGAAACGCCTGGTTATGCTTTGCTCTGTCTTTCTGCAGGTACCGATATTCAGGTGAAAGGCAAGAAGATTGCCGAATTGTATGTTACTGCTGATAACCTTTTGAACAAGGCCTATCAGAACCACTTGAGCCGACTGAAATATGCTGATGAGAATGTGGTTACTCGTCGTAGAGGTGTCTTTAACATGGGGCGCAATATCACGTTCAAAATTGTGGTGCCGATACAGTTTTAATACTGGTTTTAGTTGTGCCATTTGTAATTTCTGAGAACATAATTACGGAATAATCGAGCAAAATGAGTACCTTTGCAAGTGTATTATTATTGCATGGTAAAAATTAAAACCTAAACATTATGAAACGTATAACATTATCATTTTTACTTGTAGTTCTGTTTTTATGTTCTTGTCATAATAGCAAGACGAGTTCGACGCAATACACTGAAATAACTGCGGAAATGGCCTACGAAGGCGTCAACAACTATTGTCATAGCGAGTATGACTGGAGTGTGGCAAAAGACAATCCGTCGATTATGAATGTAGAGATGGGAGAAGAAACGGAATCTGAGTATCTGGTGGTGTTCCGCAGTTATACAGGGGCATTGGTGTATTTCTATGTCGATAAGGCGAGTGGATCTACAAGAATGGTAGAATATGTTCCCACTCTAAATATCGAGAGCGAAGCAGGTACCATCAATCTATTTGATTACTTAGAAAAGAACTGAATCAATAGGTATGCACACTGGTAGCTTGGGCAGATGGCAGGTAATTGATGCCCCACCAGCACATTTGTAGGAGGACAAAGGCAACTACCAGCATCCAGAGGGCAGTTTTGACATTTGATTTTGGATGCAGACGATAGTGAATATAGGCCAAATATGCAAACCAGGTGATGGCTGCCCAAGTTTCCTTGGGATCCCACGCCCAGTAGTGCCCCCATGCTTCTTTTGCCCAAAGCGCACCAAACAACATACCGAAAGTCATAAAGGAGAGGCCTACATAAACAAGGTTGTCAGTAATCTCCATTTCTGTTGTTGATTGAGAATTGAAGATTGAGAATTGAAAATTCTTATCCTTGCGGAGTTTTCGGTTTTCTATTTTCCACTGACTAAAAAACAACAGATATACCGCCATAAGGGTGGCAGCGCCGAGTAGGGCGTAGGCAAACATATAGACGATGACGTGGGGAGCAAACCAAGGGCTCTGCAGTGCAGGCATCAAGGTCTTGCTGTGTATCTCTGGCTTGAAGAGGTTGACGCAAATGAATACCACCGACATCAATGTAGAGAAACTCTGTATCCACTTGTATTTCCATCGGCTATAGACAATAAGACCAGCCAAAGGCAAGAAGAAACTGTACCACAGGCGAGTTTCTCCCATCGTTCGTAACGGTGGGCGCTCCAACGATATCCACATGGCGACTATATAGCTAAAGAACACCAGTAACCCCAAGCCTGTAAAGGTATAGGATGCCTTTGTGTTATCTTTCCATGCAGCATAGGCACCATAAGCCCAACACAGTATGGATGTTATTGCAAAATATATGAAGTGTTCCCAACTCATTGCTTATTCCTCCTTACGCCAAAAAATAACATTGTCAATGCTCCGAAAAGCATCAAGTAGATGCCTGTATAAACATACGGCAACCACGGATCACGCACCAACTCCAAGATGCTGAGTTCACTCTCGGCACCCATTGCGGTATCGTAGCCGTATTGATATATCTTCCAGCCCTTTACTTCAACAGGCTTGTTGACATCGACCGTAGCTTGCTGACTATCACCGTTCTTGGTGTGGATAATGATGTCTGAGGCAAAACGCTTAGGAGAACCGTCGTCGTAGGTTTCCATGATAAACTGTTTCAGCGTGATGGCGATAGGCAGTTCTATCATCATATTTCGTTCATTAATGCCTCGCCATTCCGTTTGTTCCAATACTGTGTACATTTGCAAACGCTGCATATCGGCACTACCTAAGGTAGCCGTCAGCAGTGAAATCAGCAATCCAAGATGACTGACCATAGAGGGTAGGCGACGCCACTTAAAATGAGACACTTGCACCAGACTTACCTGTGCCAGGATAAAGACTATCCAAAAGTAGAGCAGCACGAACGGCCAAAACGACAACATCTTGGTGAAGCCAAAATAATCGGCAGGTGGCGAACTCTCTGCAACTTGTGCCGTCAATCCCATAATGATGGTTAAGGCTGCCGTCATCACTAACGCTGGCACTGCACAGGTAGAGGTAGCCAGGAAGCGAAAACCATAAACTTTGCTTCTGAAAATATAGATAATGCCAGAGAGAAGCAGGAATATGCCTAATACAATGATGTTGGTCGGCCATGCAAACAGGCTCCAGTCAATAGGTCCCAAACTGAATTGCAATATCAATCCAGTGATTATCAGCCCCGCACCTATTGCGAAGCCCTCCTTCATCCTCCACGGTTTATGCCACATTTTATCCAGTTCAAATACCATACAAATATAAGAAAATAATCCGTTTTTATTTGCAAACTTTCGCCTGATTAATTTCTTTTGTTCTCCAGATTATTTTGCGGTGCAAAATTACTGCTAAATAAAAACTCACGCAATACCCATTATTGATGATATTTGTCTATGTAGCATAAGTCAGAAGCTCCTGTCTTTACCCAATAATAGTGAGTAGTACCAGTTTGGAATAACCAACCCCCAAGCTTGGAATAACCAACCCCTGAGCTTGGAATAACCAAACCCTAAGCTTGGAATAACCAAACCCTGAGCCTGGAATAACCAACCCCCAAGCTTGGAATAACCAAACCCTAAGCTTGGAATAACCAAACCCTGAGCCTGGAATAACCAAACCCCAAGCTTGGAATAACCAACCCCTGAGCTTGGAATAACCCAACTCACCGACTGCTTTATTGTTGAAATAAACAATTTGTTTCTACAATAAATCAGGTTAGCGGAGAAGCTGCTCCACTAATGGGACGTAGTACTTGCGGACCTCATCGCCTGTGGGGGTGTGATTGCCGGGGAAGTGATAATACCTTTTTCATCTCCTCAAATAAGCACACTTCGTTAGGTGCGTTATTTAAAGTCGTAGTTGATATAGTTGTCAGCCCGTTCATTCATGCGCAACTGACGGAAGGCTGATGTCTTTTCGTCAATTACCAGTACGAACGATGTGAACATCTGGCGCTTTTTCTTGGTGGATGGCGTAATGGTGATAGTACGCTGTCCGTTCTTAGTCTCTACGGTCAGGTCCTCACACTCAGGGATGGGCTGGGCGTTGATGACGGCATGAAGCACTTTCTGGAATGTGTCGAACTGCGGATTTTGCTGACTGTCGGTTTCATGCATCTTGCCTCCCATAGTCATGGTAAACTTTGTACCATCCATAAGCAGTTGGTCACGACCACCATCGGTAGAGATACAGATGTAGTCGGGTTTGCGAATGGTCAACGTGCCTGTAGTGACAGCATCAGTAGTCAGAGCGGCTTGATGACGGGTGCGTGTTACATTTTGTGCACCCATGGTAACACAACATAATGTGAATACCACAAACAATAAAGCTGTTAGATGTTTCATGTGTACATTCCTCCATTAATTGATATGACATTGCCAGTGATATAGCCTGCCTGTGGCGAGACAAGGAAAGCCACGAGGTCAGCCACTTCTTCTGGTGTGCCGAAGCGGTTGGCTGGTATCAACTTCTTCAGTGATGCCTCGTCCAGTCCCTCGGTCATGTCGGTCTTGATAAAGCCCGGGGCAACAGCATTAACGGTGATGCCTCTACGTGCCACTTCTTGTGCTAACGCTTTAGTCGCAGCTATAACGCCTCCCTTGGCAGCAGAATAGTTGGTCTGACCGGGCAAACCTTTTAGACCACTGACGCTGGCCATGTTGACAATGCGTCCGAACTTATGCATCTGCATGGCTGGCAGTAAGGGCTGGGTAACGTTAAAGAAACCAGACAATGTGATGTCAAGCACACGGTGCCAGTCGTCCTTTGGCATCAAAGCCAATACATTGTCGCGACGGATACCCGCATTGTTAACTATCACTTCGATATAATCATCTGGATGGCGCTGTTGCCAGTCGTCCAGAGCCTGTCGTACTTGCTGGTAATCACTGACATCAAAGGGCAGCAGTTCGCCTTGACCGTTGATAGATGCAAGCGTTTTTTCTGCTTCAGCTTGATTGCTGGTATAATTGATAATCACCTGATAACCCTCTTGGGCCAGTCTTACTGTGATGGCTCTGCCAATGCCGCGGCTGCCTCCTGTTACTAATGCATATTTCATTTTATAATTGATTGTATAAAGTTTTTCCCTAATAATTCACTGCATGTATGTAGTGCTGTCATAGTCACCCCCTCCACACCATGAAGCATCAGGCTCTGGCCTGTCAGAAGGAGGTTGGGGATGGGGGTTCGTGGCGACAGTATAGTCAGTAGCGGATTATGATAATCCTTGCGTACACCATAAGCCGATCCACAAGGGGTAAGGGTGTAGTCGTGGTAAGTCAGCGGTGTACTGGTATAGTATTTCTCCACCATTTCACCTAAATGAGGAATAACCGTTTCTGCCAGACGAATGCACTCCTCAGCAAGATGGTCTTTTAGTTGTTCGTAGGCTTTCCCGCGGTGTCCGATGGTGGTGTTTTCCCAAGGTTCGCACATACTCCAAGGCATAGGAGTGAGCAGGTCTATCTGGCGGGTGTCATTACCTTCTTCCGGTACGCGACAAGCTATCATCAAGCCATTGACCATTTTCTGCCAATCTCCATTGGCTGCACTCATCTCGTCAAGTAAAGTCCATACATTTGGTTTCCTATAGACATATTTGTTGTGGTTGAAATAAGGCAATACACCTTTTTTCAGTACCAGCGAGACGGTGAATATGCCAAAGCTATTCTCTAAATTCTCAATACGCCTGCGGAACGTGTTTTTTACCAGATGCGAATCACCCAGCCATTTGAGTGTTTCCTGAGGGTGAACATCACTGATGAACGATGTGCCCTCATATATCTCTCCATTTGTGCATCGGATGGCATCAATATGTCCTTCTTTCTCCATCAATTCTTTGACTTCTGCATGACAGATAACCTGTCCGCCCAGATTCTTGATGTCGTTTACCAATGTCTGGACAATTGGCTCACCACCACCACGTAGTCGCCAACTGCTGCCAATGTAACTGCTCATACTATGGGCAAAGGTGAAAAGGGGTAGTGAGTCCTTGCGAAGTTCCATCTTCATGGCTGATCCCGATAGCACGTTGATGAGCAGTGGGTCGTGGAAGAGTGATTGTAAATAGTCGTAAGCGCAGATGTGACCAATTTCCTCCATTGGTGGCAAGTGCCGCAACATCTCCACATACTGCTTCAATGCCTTTTGTTCGTGTGGGAAATACTCGCCAAGTGTGTCGGCAAAACGATCATAGCCTTCAGCCATTGGAAATGTCTGTTGTCCGATGGTCACACGGTCGAAGCCGTCGGCATCCAAACGAACCCATGGCAGTTGCATCAATCCTAAGTAAGAGAATACGCTATGCAAAGGCTGTCCCTCTGCCAATCCGCCAACATAGTGGAAGCCCGTATCGAAGGATAAACCGTCTCGTCTGAAGGTCTGCAAACAACCTCCTGGATGTGCCTGTCGCTCCAATACCAGCACTCGCTTCCCTTCACGCGCTAACAGTGAGCCACATACCAACCCACCAAGTCCGCTGCCTATAATCACTACATCATGTCTCATCTTTCGTGCTTGTTAAGCCAATGGAAGATGGCTGGTTGTAGGATATAAGATAGAATGACAGCAGCCAGAAGACCAACGAGTGTGGTAAAACCAACGCTACGGATGGCAGGATGTTGGGCAATGAGCATGCTGCTGACGGTGGTGATGAGTACCACTGCACTGAGCAGAATGGCAGTCTTGTGTGACTGTAATATTGAGAAAGAGGAATGAATCTGCTCGTCTTCTTTTATCAATCCGTGCATGATGAAAATGCTATAATCTACACCGATACCGAAGATAAAGGTAGAGATAATGATGCTGATGAGATTGAACTGCTCATTGAAAAGCACCATGATGCCCAACACGATAAGCCAGCTAAGCAGGATAGGAGCAAAGGCGAGCAACGTATGGCGTACATTGAAATGGAATGACACACACAATACGATAAGGACAAAAGCCATAGAAAGCCATTGCAGCAAGTTGAAGTCCTCGTTCATCTCAATCAGTGTGTCGGTGGTATAGTAATAGGTGTCGAGCACAAGCAGGTTCGGTTCCTTTGCGATGGCATCGCAGATGCGCATATAGTCGCTCTCACTGCTACGAACGGAATCGTTTTCACAACGAACGGAGGTGAAAACGAGGTAGTCACCACCATACGACTGCTCGGTGAGCGTTGACTGATAACCTTCTGGAATGATGCCTGCATCGTAGAGTGCATCGGGTTCGTAGTCGCGTGTAGCTGCCTCAAAGAAAGGACCGAAGGCATTGGCGTTTATTCCAGCCAGTGGTGCTGTTTCCGCTATCAAACGGCTGACTTGTGTCAGGCGTTCATCTGTCCAATATTGTTTCCAAGCATCTATACGCTCCTGTTGCTGCTGAAGTGGGACGAAAATCAGATTTGTACTGGTGTAACTCTTGACGAGTCCCAACTGCTGTAGTGAGTCGAGCTTGTGGTCAAGGATGGCGAAGTTCTCAATCGCTTCTTCCATAGTGCGTCCTTGACTGGCAAAATATTTGCTCTTGTCGTTGGAATAGGTTTTATCACGTAGTAATTGCTCAGAGTGTTCTGTCAAAGGGTGGTCATAGCCCAAGTTATGCATATCTGCATCAAAACGAGTGCCACCAATCAGAAAAGCACCTACACAGACCACCGTTACTAAGATAATGATAGCTATCAGAGGTTTCTTTCGGTCGAAGGGATAGTTGATAAAGGAAGAAGTATGTCGTAAGAAAGATGAGGCTTGTCTTTTTTTAAGCAACTGTGGTAAGTAGATAAGCGAAAATAGTGTGGTGCCCAAGATGGCAAAGGCAGCAAACAATCCGAAATCGCGCAACAAATCAGTCTTGACAAATAGCAATCCGGCAAAAGAGCCGATGGTGGTAAGACAGCCTAACAACACAGGCTTTACCTGGTCTTTCAGCAACTGCTCTGTGTCGTCAACAAATTGTTGGTGGGTCAATACATGGAGTACATAACTGAGTGCTACGCCTAAAACCACACCTCCAATGCCAAGTGCCAATAGCGAAAACTCGCCTTTCAGCCAGTACATCATGGACAGGCCGAACAATGTGCCGAAAACGACAGGCATTAGGAGTAGGGGGATGGTGTCCCAACGACGGAAGCAGAACAATAGGAATACCAGTACCAACAGGAGCGCACCTGCTATGGTGGTGGTAAGATCTTTCTTAATCTGCGTAGAATTATAGAAACCACTGGCTGGGGTGCCGTGGTATGATATTTGAACCGAAGGGTAACTTTTGGCAAACTGTTCAATCTGTGTGTTCAGCAGTTGGAACATGGCTGAACCTTGCCCTGTGTTCGTAGCTGAATAGCGAGGGGTGATAAAGGCTATGCATACGGTTGAGTCAGGAACAAAGAAATGATTGTCTAAGGTCTTGTAGCTGCCGCCAGCATTAAGTAACGGTTCCATTTGGTCAGCCAGTACGTTGCGCATGCCCATTGGATCCATCAGAATCAACTCAGGGAACATTTCACCAAACTCGCCTGTCAGGTCCTCTCTGTTCTGTTGCATTTGTTGAGTAAAGTGTTCTTTAGTGAACAGAGTGTCGAAACGTGCATAGACAGAGGTGTCAATATAGGCGGGCAGGTGTTCTGTTAAATAGTCGATGCCATCGGGTATCAGGTCATCATCCAACTGGTAGAAGATGTCGCCAATGGTTTGGTTCACGCTATCATGTAGCAACAAAGAATCTACAAATTCGTCGCATACCTCTGTCAGTAGCTCCGTATCGTTGCCCTCAAACAATAGGAAAACCTTGTCTTTTATTTTCAAGTCGGCAAAAGCCAATTTTGTTGTACCGTCCTCATTTTTAGATGAAGGCATCAACTTGTTGATGTCCTCCTCTAAATGAAGCTGTGTAGCAAAGTGGCCGAAGAACAGAAATAGAGCAATCATGGACAGCCAGAATGCTGCCTTATGAGTGCGGAAATACTGCGAGAGACGAATAAACAGTCCTGTCATTGCATGAATATCTTCAGTTGGATGTCGGCTATCAGTTCATCGTCCACAAAAGTCTGACCTGTAGCCAGGGTTACGTTTCCGAAAGAGAAACCAAATGTAACATTACTTTTCAGCTTCTCACCCAATCGTGGACGACGATGACAGTCGAATTGCTTGACTTCACCAATCAGTCCTACAGGAGGAAGGGGAGCTTCCTCTTGATGCTTACCAGAGGAAGAAGCCTCCATCAGCGCCTTATAACCGGAAAGAGCAGAACAGGACTGAGCAAGATGCTCAATAAGTCCTGTTTCCGCCATAGTTCCGTCAGGCAAGATAAAATAATTGTCAGGACATACTTTTAACGTTGTTCCGGCACTGTTGTCATCGCATTCCTCAAACTCGTCCACCATAATGAACGGCTCACGTTGAGGAATAAGCCGTTTGATGTCCTCACCTTTTATCATTACTTAAGTCTAATAGCTAAATGTTTATTATTTCTGGTGCTGCTCGATGTAATCGTACAGGTCATTAAAGGTATGAATACTCTTCAAATCCTCAACAGGGATAGTAATCTTGTAGGTGAACTGCACCAGTGCAATAAGATCTACCAGATTGATACTGTCAAGGTTAAGAGCATCCTTCAGATTGTCATCGGGAGCGAAGTTACTATCATCGGTTTCAAATTCTTCTGCTAACAGACTGTTTACTTGTTCGATAATTTCTTCTCTTGTTTTCATTTTCATTCTTTATTATTTAACGTTAAATCTTTTATACTCTGTCATTGTACCTTTAGATCATGAAATGTTCAATGGCCAATGGTCAAAGTTAATGTTCAATATTCTTCACAATCAATGTTGAATTGGTGCCACCAAAGCCGAAAGAATTGCTTAAGAACATATCGAAATGTTGTTGCTTGGTCTCAGGGATGACGTTAATACATTGTGTCACCTCATCAGGATGCTCGAAATTAAGAGAACCAGCGATGAAGTCATTCTTCATCATCATCATGGAGTAAATGATTTCTGATGCTCCTGCCATCCACATTTCATGACCTGTTTGGCTCTTCGTTGAGGTAACAGGTACCTTGTAATCACCAAACACTTGCGCAATGGCTTCAGCTTCACGGCTGTCACCAATTGGTGTAGAGGTGGCGTGGGCATTCACATAGCCAATGTCATGAGTTGTAACACCTGCACTCTCCAGACAACGAACGAGTGAACGTGCTGGACCCTCCACGTTAGGGGTGGAGATATGGTCGCCGTTGCCAGAGAATCCCCAACCCAAGATCTCTGCCAAGATAGGTGCGCCACGACGAACGGCATGTTCATAGCTCTCGATGATTATTGTAGCAGCACCGCCACTGGGCACCAGGCCGTCTCGATCGCGGTCGAAGGGGCGACTGGCTTTAGTAGGGTCGTCTATACGGGTTGAGAATGTCTGCAAGGCGTCAAATGAGGCAATGCCATACATGTTGTTCTCTTCAGCACCACCGCATACAATGCAATCCTGCAAACCGTTCTTGATAAGCAAGAAGCCCAATCCTAACGATTGTGAACCACTGGCGCAGGCTGCTGATGCTGTAAGGTTGATACCTTTTAGGTGGAACAATGTTGCCAGGTTCATAGTAACTGTTGAGTTCATAGATTGGAAGATAGCTCCCGAACCACAAGCAGCTGTTGAACCAGCTTGACGGAACTTGTCCATTGCTACCATAGTTGATTCTGCCACAGAGTCGTTGCCGTAGATGACTCCCACTTCATGACTATCGATATAATCTTGTGTAAGCTGAGCTTGTTCTAATGCTTGAACTGTTGCCATATAGGCGTATTGTGCCTCTTCTGGCATCATTTGTCGCACGTTGCGACTCAAAACTTTCTTCAAATCAGGAATAGGAACATTGGCACAGATGGGAGAACGGAATCCAGCATCCTTTCGTTCTTGACTGAACACAATGCCACTTTTCCCCTCGTACAACGATTGGCGCACCTCGTCGAGTGTCGTGCCGATACACGACCAGATGCCCATTCCTGTAATAACTACTCTTCTTTCCATATCTTTTTTATTACTTCAATCTTTTACAATAACATCTTCTACGTTTCACGTATTCAGGCTTCAGAGGCTTCCACTGGGTCAGTTCCCGTACGTTGTCCTCCAACTGAGGACCTGTCTCTGCCCATTGGAATCCTTTCTTGTTATATATAGGGATGAGGTCGTCAAAGAACAAGGCGTTCACGCCATAGCCTTGGTAGTCAGGTCGTACAGCTACTAATAGCATTTCGGCATTGTTTTCAGGCTGCCACTTCAGTGCTTTTAACAAAGGCCACCAACCCATTGGCCATAGATGACCATTGGCTTTTTGCATTGCCTTTGACAAACTGCTCATTGTTACTGCCGCACCTACAACTTCATCTTCTGCATTCAGCACAATGGAAACCAATTGTAGGTCTATCAGTCGGAGGTACTTGTTAACAAAAATATCCACCTGAGCTGGGGAGAACTCCGTGAATCCGAAAATAGGCTGATAAGCTTCATTCAGTAGATTGAAGACTTTTTTGCCATAACCACGTTTGATAACGTCAACTAAGGTGATCTTCATTACGCTTAGTCCTATCTGCTCACGGGCATACTGAGCAACACGAGCATACTTGGCTGGTACTTCCTGAGGGATGTTGATGCGTATCTGTAACCAGTCAACTTCTTTTTCAAATCCCAGTTCCTCCATATGACGAGGGTAGTAGGACAGGTTATAGATTGTATTCATGGAACCAGTCAAGTGGAAATCCTCTACAAGCATGCCTTCCTTGTCAAAGTCTGTAATGCCTAAAGGACCATGTATCTTGTCCATACCCTGAGACTGCCCCCATTGACTTACAGCATCTATCAATGCCTTTGAAACATCGAGGTCATCGATAAACTCAATCATGGAAAACCTGACATTTTGTTCTTTCCATTTCTCGTTGGCCTTGCGGTTGATAATACCCACAATACGTCCTACAGCTACTCCCTCACGATAAGCTACGAACGGTTGAATCTGTGAAAATTCATGAGCAGGGTTTTTCTTGGGGTTAAAGATGTCGCGAACGTCATTCTCCAAATCAGGGACGTATTGAGGACAATTGTTATAGATAGAATAGGGCAGACGGATGAAATCATCCATCTCATGCTTACAACCGATTTTTACAACGTTGATTCTTCCCATTTTCTACTGGCGCACCAATCGCTATTGCACAACCTTTATTTGACCATAGAGACACATTATAACATTCTTCTTGAACTGTGTATTCGCATGATTATCAGTCGAATTGTGTTAACGTGTCAAATGTCTGTTATGCCTTATCCCTTTTTTATGGCTGCAAAATTATATATTTTTCATGGAAATTAAGTGTTTTTTTTCTCTTTATTAATGTTCTATATTTAGATGTTATTAGCGTTTTAACATTTTTAAACATCATTATGCAGGTTTGAAAGCAGCTAATTTGTGATGGATAATAATAGAGGTATTACCGGATAGGATATAGCAAATTAACAACAATCAGCATTACGGGCAGTAGTACAATGTGCATGATAATACCAAGACGGGCAAAGTCGGTGAATCGGAATGAACCAGGACCGTATATAAGCATGTGGGTAGAACTGCCCAAAGGTGATGCGAAACTGAGCGAAACGCAGAGCATAAGTGACATGATAAATGGCATAGGTTCGCAATCCAAAAGCACTGCTTGTTGATACATGATAGGGAAAAATATTGCAGCAGCACCTACGTCACTGATGAACTCACTGACTATTGAGGCCAGCAGGCACATCACAGCCATGATTACATAAGGATTAGAACCGCAAATGTCGAGTACGTTTGTAGCCACAAAACTGGCAACACCAGTCTTTGAAATAGCCACAGAGAAGACCACTGTAGAACCGAGGATGAGCAACAGATCCCATTCGATGTATTTTGTGACATCATTGATGCGGCAACAACCCATAATCATCAGCACTCCTGCTGCCAACATCGAACTGCTGATGATTGACAATACATGGAATGAAGAGGCTAAGAACATCAGCGTCAGAACGATGGCAGAAAGAATGGTCTTGAATCCTAATTGTGGTACGAACTGGCTATCGAAGAACTTGAGCGAACGACGATTGTTTTCCTCCAACTGACTTTCGCCTTTGGCTGGACATTCTAAAAGCAAGGTGTCACCTGCCTCTAAACAGATTTCACGAGGCAGACCTTCCACTCGATGTCCTTGACGGGCTACTGCCACCAGAGCTACATTGTTTTTCTGTTCAAAGTCACAATTGTTCATTGACAAGCCTATAAGCTCGCTTCCGAAAGTGACGTAGGCAGTGCGCATGCGGCGCTTGGTGTCTATCTCGTTGATGCTCCATACATGATGATCGGCTGCAGCTAATCCATGGGTGCGTTTCAAATCCAGGAGGTCGTTGATTTGTCCGGCATAGATAAGACGGTCGCCACCCATGATATACTCGTCTTTAGGCACAGGCATCACTATTTCTCGATCGTAACGAACGATTTCTATGAGTGAACCGCCCTTGGGATTGAGCAATCCAGATTCTTCTACTGTTCCCATCACATAGGGATTGTCTGTAGGTACAAGCAATTCTACGGTATAGTCGCTGGTGGACTCAAAAGACACCTCAGATGATTCTCTGTCGGGGATGAAGCGTTGCATGACGACCACCAGTATCATGCCAATTATGGTAAGAATGATACCTGGCAGCATGGGGGCAAAGATGTCCATTGTCTCCCCTGTCTGATTAAAATATAGACCTGCTACCACCAGGTTAGTTGAGCTTCCCAACAATGTACACATGCCGCCCAGAGTTGCTGCATAGCTAAGGGGCAACAGTAGTTTCGAAGGTGAAATGTTTAGTTTGCGCGACCATATATTGACGGCATCGATAAACAATGATACGATGTTAGACGAATTGAGGAAAGCAGCAAGAATGCTGGTGGGAATCATCAGTTTGACAATGGCCCATCCATAGTTCTTGGCATTGCCTAATACATTTTGGGTAAGCCAATAGAGAACTCCCGTCTGAATAAGTCCGGCTATGATGACGAAGAAGGCTGCATTCACTACTACTGGTTCGCTACTGAAGCCAGCCAAACCTTCTTCATTGGTGACTATTCCCAACACCATTAATATCGTTAATGCACTAAGGAAAGCAACCTCTGCGGGAATGTTGGATTTTGCCATTACCACAAAGATGCTAATCATAGTTAATATGGTGATCCATCCACCAACACTAATACCCCAAATTACTTCTTCTATCATTGTTTTTGTCTAAATTATTCCATTCTAAATTTGATGTTAAGCAAACATAGAAATCACCAGTGCTACTAAGAAACCAGTGGTGCCCACAAGTGTTTCCATCACTGTCCAAGTCTTGAGGGTAGTGGTTTCATCCATACCCACTAACGACTTAACCAACCAAAAGCCAGAGTCGTTGAAATGGGAGCAAACGGTGGAGCCTCCTGCAATGGCCGCAGTAGTGCAAGCCAGGTAAATAGGCGAGAGGTCGTTTACCTCGGGCATAGCGGCAATGATGCCTGCTGCCATCGTCATGGCAACAGTAGCCGAGCCAACAGAGATACGTACTAAGGCTGCTACCACGAATGCAACTACTACAATTGGTAAAGAGGCTGATGCTACAGCATCGCCAATCACAATACCCAAACCCGAGTTTTGCAAGATGTATCTCAATACCCCGCCAGATGCCGTGACTAATAAAATTAATCCAGTAGGTTCCAGGCTTTTGGTCATTACTCGTTCAAGTTCTGCTTTAGTATATCCATGCCCATATCCCAGTATAATCATAGCTACTACAACGGCTATAGTCAATGCTACAAATGGTTCACCCAAAAACGCTAAAATGGGTTTTACACCACTCATGGCAGGCACTACCTTTGCCACCGAATTGAGGATAATCAGTACCAGAGGAATCAGTACGATGCATACGATGGTCCAGAAAGAAGGAAGCTTGCTCTCGTCGATATCAGGCTGATTGGCCACATGCTCAGGCACGGGAATGTGAAATTTCTTACCTGCTATGCTGCCCCAGATGGGACCTGCCACTATCATCGAGACGATGCCGCAACAAATACCCACCATGATAACCCAACCCAACTCTACATTCAGCATGGTCGCCACCAACACAGGACCAGGAGTAGGGGGGATAAAGGCATGACCTACGGCAAGGCCTGCCAACAGAGGGATGGCATAGTAGAGCGTAGAACGCTTGGTACGCTTTGCCAATGAGAATGCCAGGGGGATGAGGATAATAAGGCCTGCATCGAAGAATACCGGCATAGCGATGACCAAGCCTGTGATGCCCAATGCCCATGCTGCTTTCTGGTCGCCAAACTTGCGCACCATCGTTACCGCTAACGTTTGCGCACCACCCGATGCTTCCAGGATAGCGCCAAACATGGAGCCTAAGCCCACTAACAGGGCGATGCCTTTCAGTGTCTCGCCTATACCTTGATTCACCGAACCTACTATCTCGCTATAAGGCATTCCTGCCATCAGGCCGATGGCAACAGCTCCTATCAGGATGGCAATCATTGCCTGCACCTTGAACTTGATGATGAGCACCAGCAAAATCACCAAACCTATCAGTGCCGCTATTATCAATCTCGTCGCTTCCATTTCCATATGTCAATCAATAAACCCTCCATTCATGGGTGAGACAGCCTTTTCAGAGAACAACTTCAGTACACCACTCTTATACTTCGGTTCCTTAGGCTTCCATGCAGCTTTGCGCTCGGCCAGCACTTTGTTTACCTCATCAACAGACATTTCTACACCATCAATGCCCACCACTTCCAACAGGCGGGCAGGGATATCAATATGTATCAAATCACCTTCCTCTATCAGTGCAATAGGACCACCCTCAGCAGCTTCTGGTGAAACGTGTCCTATGGCTGGGCCTTTGGATGCTCCTGAGAAGCGTCCGTCAGTAATCAGGGCAATGCTCTTGCCCAATTCTGCATCAGAGGAAATGGCCTCTGTTGTATAGAACATCTCAGGCATACCTGAGCCTTTAGGACC
>JAGCCV010000041.1 GCA_017651505.1 Bacteroidaceae bacterium
AAGCCAATCTTCTCAATGCCACCAGAAGCGATGACGGACTTATCTGTCATGTCAAACAACTTGTACTTGATTGACGAACTACCGCAATTTAATACTAGGATTTTCATATGTTCTCAAATTTAAAATTACTTTTTAGCTGCCTGAGCCTGGCAAGCAGTAATGGCTATCATATAGTAAACATCGTCAATAGAACAGCCACGGCTTAGGTCGTTAACCGGACGAGCAATACCCTGAAGGATCGGTCCAATTGCCAATGCATCACCCAAACGCTGCACCAACTTATAGGCAATGTTACCTACTTCCAGATTAGGGAATACCAATACATTGGCATTGCCGGCTATCTCACTTCCAGGTGCTTTCTTCTTGCCTACAGATGGTACCAAAGCGGCATCAGCCTGTAATTCACCATCAATCTTCAATTCGGGAGCCATCTCCTTCGCCAACTTTGTGGCCTCAACTACCTTATCAACCACCTCATGCGAAGCAGAACCTTTGGTGGAGAAGCTGAGCATGGCCACTCTCGGATCGGCAAAACCTCCAACCGCACGAGCAGTATCTGCCGTACAAACGGCAATTTGTGCTAACTGATTGGCATCAGGCATTGGGGTTACAGCCACATCACCTACCACCAAGACGCCGTCCTCACCAAACTGTGGTTGCTGGGTAATCATCAACATAGCGCCACTGACACATGTAATACCTGGAGAGCACTTGATGATTTGGAGAGCAGGGCGAAGAGTATCGCCCGTAGTACTCAAGGCACCGGATATTTGGCCATCAGCATCACCTGTTTTGATAATCATACAGCCCAAATAGAGCGGATTCTTCACCAATTCGCGAGCTTGCTCAATGGTCATACCCTTCTTCTTGCGGAGCTCTGCCAACAATTGGGCATACTCCTCAGCCTTAGGATTGTTCAGTGGGTCAATCAATATGGCCTTATCAATGTTCTTTAAGCCAAACTCATCGGCCATACGGTGAATCTCATTAATATCACCAATCAAAATGATGTCGGCAATGTTGTCGCCTAAAGCACGGTCAGCAGCTTTCAAAGTGCGTTCTTCGGT
Source organism: Bacteroidaceae bacterium (assembly GCA_017651505.1). GTDB lineage: Bacteria > Bacteroidota > Bacteroidia > Bacteroidales > Bacteroidaceae > Bacteroides. The sequence goes on from JAGCCV010000041.1 coordinate 1,068, forward strand.
AGCTTCAGGCAATACGATGCGCTGGCGGTCGGCCTTCGCGCGTTCAATAATACCTTGGATTAGTTTATTCATAGGTTTTTCTGATTTTGTTTATTTTAGCTGCAAATATAATGAATTTTGCTCAATTCACCTTGTAAAAACAGCATGATTTCTATCCACCAAGAAGATTGTTGAATATTTTAACAATAAGTGACCTTTATTTTATGAATAGAAAGGGGCGACATCTGTCTATAAATGCCGCCCCTTTTTAAACATATTATCTTTCCTTGACTTAATCATTAAGCTTGTCCAAAACATTTGCACTGACTTTAAACTTAATGGTTACTCGCTCAGGGATATCATAATAGCTACCATTTCGAGGGTCACGCCCTGGACGTCTTGGCTGATGGTGTGGAATGAATTTTCCAAAATACTGAAGCTTCACCTCCTCACCTTCACACATTTTTTCAATCACCAATTTGTTGTATTCATCAACAAAAGCTTTTGCTGCTGCGTCGGTGATTAATAATCGACGTGCCAATTCTTTTACAAAACAAAATTTATTCATAATTTTTGATCAGTTGTTGTTGTTCTTGTCCAAACAGACTTATTTTCAAATATTGTTACAAATATACGCTATATATACTTTTAATTGTCTAAACAAATGCAAAATAGTTTAAACAAATTATAATTTTGTGATTAAATTAGTAATAATTGTTATTGCTGAGAGATAATTATTCTCGTTTTTATATTTGAAAAAGGACTTTTTCTTATATCTTTGCAGCGAACTATTATATATTTATTTATGAAAAAGTTTTTTGTTACATTGTTGTTTGTAATGGCGGTATGTCAAATGCATGCCCAACAAGCAAAATACGTATTCTATTTCATCGGTGATGGCATGGGCCTGAATCAAGTAAACACAACGGAGATGTTTCTGGCAGAAGTGGAAGGACGTATAGGTATTAAGCCATTATTGTTCCCATCATTTCCAGTGGCAAGCCATGCTAATTCTCATTCAGCTTCCAACTCCATCACAGACTCAGCCGCAGGAGGAACAGCTTTAGCTACTGGTGTGAAAACATATAACAATGCTATGGGTGTGGATGCCGATAAGAATCCTGTTGAATCATTTGCAGAAAAGGCAAAGAAGGCAGGTAAACGTGTGGGCATCACTACTTCAGTAAGTATAGATCATGCTACTCCTGGCTCACAGTATTCGCATGAAACACATAGAAATATGTACTACGAAGTAGCCAGCTGGTTGCCCAAGTCTAATTTCGACTTTTTTGCTGGCAGTGGTTTTCTAAAGCCTGACAAGACCTATGATGGTAAGGATGCTCCTAATCTCTTTCCTATTTTTGAGGAAGCAGGTTATACCTTAGCCCGCGGTATAGATGAATACAAGGCTAAACGTGATGGCGCCAAGAAAATGATCTTGATGGAAAAAGCAGACGCTGACCAGGCAAGTTTGCGTTATGCCATCGATCGTCAGCCAGGTGACTTGACTTTGGCTGAGATTACTGAAAGTGCCATTGACTTCCTAATGAAAGAGAATGCCAAGAAAGGCTTCTACTTAATGGTGGAGGGCGGCAAGATTGACTGGGCGAGTCATGGTAACGATGCCGCTACCATGGTGTATGAGTTAGAAGACATGGACAATGCTGTAAAAGTAGCTTATGAGTTCTACAAGAAACACCCAAAAGAAACATTAATTGTGATTACTGCAGACCATGAAACCGGTGGTTTGTCAATGGGTCGCTCCAGCGGAGGCTATACCTTGAACCTAAAAGCGTTATCATACCAGAAGCAATCTATTGATGTCCTGTCAAGATATATCACCGACCTTCGCAAGAAGGACAAGGTAACTTGGGAAGATGCCAAGACTCTATTGGCTGACAAGATGGGCTTCTGGAAAGAGTTGACTATCACATGGGAGCAGGAGAAACAATTGCGTGACTGCTTCGAGCAAACCTTTACCAGAAACAGGGCAAAATTTGACGAAAACTTATATTCCCGCACAGAAGCATTAGCTACAGTGGCAAAACAAGTAATGACTGAGCAAGCACACTTGCTATGGTCATCAGGCAGCCACACTGCCGCCTATGTTCCTGTCTTTGCCGTTGGTGCTGGTAGCCAGGAGTTTTCAGGTAGAATGGACAATACGGACATAATCCGCAAGATTGCTAAGGTATCAGGTGTGAAGTGGTAAAGAACACAGAATAATAGTAAAGGCGTGCCGCTTGGCACGCCTTATTTATTAATACACTATAATATATTACAGAACTGGCAGGATATAATCCCAAATCAAGTTGATCTCAGCTTGCATATCGCCTATGTTAGCAGTAGTAACAACCACTGCATCTTTATCAGGAATGACGATAATATACTGTCCGTTAGCACCATCTGCACGGAAAGCATTGTGCCGACAGCGCCACATCTGATAGCCATAACCTTGCACCCAGTCACTGTTTTCCTTATTCAAACCCAACTCCTCAGCTTGCTGAGGCTTCACACCTGCTGGCACACAAGGCACTTGAGCCTTCTGCATCTCTGCTACGTAGTTGGCAGGCAACACTTGTTTGCCGTTCCACTTGCCACCCTGAAGGATGAGTTGTCCCATCTTTGCTAAGTCTTCGGTCTTGAGGAAGAGACCCCAACCACCAGTATTGATGCCTTGCGGACTCTCTTGCCACTCTGGTTTCTCAATATTCAACGGCTCGAAAAGACGAGGCATGAGGTAATCAACCACCTTCTCGCCTGTTACTTTCTGCACGATAGCCGACAACATATAGGTGCCTAAGCTATTATAGCAATAAAAGGTACCAGGCTTGTGCTCAACAGGATAAGCCAAGAAAGCTTTGATCCAGTCACCATCTTCAGCATTGCGGATAATACGAGTAGGATCGGTATCATGACCACAATTCATGGTCAGTAAGTCACGTACAGTGATAGCTTTTAAGTATTCTCCCTGTTCAGCTGGTAACTTATCTGGGAAGAAGTCCACCAATTTGTCTGTAAGATTCATCTTCCCCTCAGAGATAGCCAGACCCACAGCTGCCGAAGTGAAAGTCTTGCTTACTGAATTAAGGATATGAGGTTTGCTTTCCTCACCTTCGCTCAGCCATTTCTGATAAATCACGTTGCCATGTTGCACCACCATTATACTATGTAAATCCTGCTTGGCAGCCTCAACGCCTTTCAGATAGTTGTCCATGGCTGTTGCTACAGCAGAAGGGGTCTCGATACGTGGCAGGTCTATTATGTCAGCAGCCTCCTGCTTGCTGCCGCCCTTACATGCTGTTAATGCCAACAACAGCATACTGGCAAAAAGTAATTTCTTTTTCATTGCTTTTATATTTAAAGGATTTAATACCACAAAAATATAACTTTGTTTGCAATTCTCAATAAAAATAGCGAAAATTGCACAATATTTTAATTAAAACAGCTACGAATATGAGAATCAAACAACTTTTAGTTTCCATGGCGGCAATGGCCGTTATGAATCTGTCTGTGCCTGTAAAAGCCTGCACCAACCTGATTGTAGGCAAGGCAGCCTCGGTTGACGGCTCTGTCATCTGTACCTACAATTGCGATGGATATGGTTTTGCCGGTTCCATGAGTCGTACACCTGGAGGCAGACATGAACCAGGTGAAAAAATAGCCATTCGTGGATGGGGCAACAATGGTCAGGTAAGAGGTTACATTGACCAAGTTGAATACACATACGACGTAATTGGCTATATCAATGAAAAGCAAGTTAGCATTGTGGAGACTACCTTTGATGGTCGATTGGAACTGCAGAACCCAGAAGGTCTGCTGAATTACGATACCATGATGCAATTAGGTCTGGAGCGCTCGGCAACAGCACGTGAGGCCATCATTGTCATGACTGACCTTTTACAAGAATACGGCTATAATAGTACTGGCGAAACCATCACCGTATGCGACAAGAATGAAGCCTGGATTCTGGAAATCATGGGCAAGGGTCCTGGTCGCAAAGGAGCTGTATGGGTGGCAGTTCGCATTCCTGACGACTGCATCAGTGCTCATGCCAACATCTCTCGTATCCGTCAGTTCCCACTAAAAGACCCTAAGAACTGCCTATATTCTAAGGATGTGATTTCTTTCGCACGTGAAAAGGGCTATTTTAGTGGAAAGGATGAGGACTTCAGTTTCCGTGATGCCTATTGTCCGTTGACATTCGAGAATGTACGTTATGCAGATGCTCGTGTTTGGAGTTTCTTCCGCCACCACGTGGCTGATGTTGCTGAGATGGACAAGTATTTACCCTATATCAATGGTCAGTTTGATGTTTGCGACCACCTACCTCTATATATCAAGCCTAACAAGAAAGTATCTGTCCGCGACATCATGAATGATATGCGAGATCATTTTGAAGGAACACCTTTGGATATGACAGCCGACATGAGTGCTGGTCCTTGGAGCTCTCCCTACCGTCCTCTGCCCATGAGCTGGGAATTGAATGGCAAGAAGTATTTCCGCGAGCGTGCCATTGGTACCCCCCAATCAGGCTTCACACTGGTTTCACAACTGCGTGGCTGGTTGCCTGACGACGTGGGTGGTATTATGTACTTCAACTGCGATGATGCCAACATGATTGCCTATGTACCTGTGTATTGTGGTGTCAAGGAGGTTCCAGAGGCTTTCCGTAGGGAAAACAACCAGAGTAATGTATATAGCGAGAAGAGTGCTTTTTGGGTGAACAATGTGGTAGCTAACATGATATACCCTCGCTATAGCGTGATGATTGGTGACCTTCGTGATGCGCAGAAAGAGTTGGAAGATTTCTATGCTGCCGACCAAGCACAAGTATTGAAAGATGTAGAGAATCTTACCAAACGCGACAAGGCAGCTTACCTTACTAACAAGACAGCTGCATATACCAAACAAATGATGGAACGCTGGGACAAGTTGTTCAGACTGATTGCGGTAAAACACAACGACCAAATTGTAAAGCCATCGGAAAACGGGGTGGTCATTCAAGGTCAACGATCCACTCCAGGCTACGACCAGATGTTCCGCGAGGCCATCAGCAAGGGTACGGGCGATAGGTATGTAATGCCAGAAAATGCACAGGACATCAAGTCGCTGTAATCCTTTTAAGAAGATTTATCCCTCATTTTTCTGCGTCCTGGCTAGGAAAAGCTTGTTTCCTAACTGGGGCGCAGATATTTCCTAACGACACAGAGAATACAAAAAAAAGAGAGAAGGTTTGGCAGATAAGTAACATTGTAGTAACTTCGCAGCCAAAACAAGCAACAATGGAACAGATACTGGTTACAGGGGCAAGCGGATTTATAGGCAGCTTTGTCGTGGAAGAAGCCTTACGAAAAGGGTTTTCAACATGGGCTGCTATTAGGAAAAGTAGCAGCAAAGCCTACTTACAGCATCCTGACATCCATTTTATAGAGCTTGATTATACACATCCTGATATCTTACAGGGACAACTGAAGGAACATGCTTCCATGTACGGTGCCTTTACCTATGTAGTGCATTGCGCTGGAGTGACCAAATGTGCTGACAAAAGGGATTTCGAACGAGTGAACCACCAACAAAGCAAAAACCTGGTGGAAGCACTGATAGCCACAGGGCAAACTCCAAAACTGTTTATCTTCATTAGCACATTGAGTGTCTTTGGTCCCATCCACGAGAAAGACTACCAGCCCATATCAGAACATGATACGCCTCAACCCAATACAGCCTATGGCAATAGCAAGCTCAAAATGGAGCAGTATTTGCAAGGTTTGAGTGATTTCCCATACTTGATTCTTCGTCCTACAGGCGTATATGGTCCCAGAGAAAAGGACTACTTCCTGATGGCGAAGTCCATCCAACAACACTTTGACTTATCTGTAGGTTACAAACGTCAGGACATCACATTTGTCTATGTGAAAGACGTTGTACAAGCCATCTTTTTAGGTATTGAGAAAGGTGTGAGCAACAGGGCCTTCTTCCTGAGTGACGGACAAGTCTATCAAAGCCGTACTTTCTCTAACCTCATCATGCGAGAACTAAAAACAACAAAAGTACTACGCTTCTGTGCACCTCTTTGGGTATTGAAAGTGATATCCATCGTGGCTGAGTGGTGGGCTAACCTGCACCATACTACCAGTACGCTTAATACAGACAAATATCGAATCATGTCTCAACGCAATTGGCGTTGTGACATCACACCTACCATCGAGGAATTAGGTTATAAGCCTATGTATCAATTAGACAAGGGAGTAAAAGAGACCATTGCATGGTATAAGGAGGCAGGATGGCTTTAGACTGGTTTAAAAAAATTGGACCCAGCAAAGGTGAATATTTGACAGAGACAGCTGCTCTCATTTACACCGCATTGACTTCAATAGCCATTATTGTCCTCTTTAACCAAATGGACCATCCGCTGGAAATGTTGATGGAAAGGTTTTGCATCGTATTATGCACTTTTGGCTGTATTCTTATTTATCAGAAATATCCTTGCAAAGTAACTGCTTTCTTGCGAGTGGGTTTTCAGTTGTCTTTATTGAGCTACTGGTATCCAGACACCTATGAATTCAATCGGTTGCTACCCAACCTTGATCATCTTTTTGCTGAAGCAGAGCAAGCGATTATCGGTTCTCAACCAGCCTACTGGTTCCAAAGGGATTTCCCTCAATTATGGATTAGCGAACCACTTAACATGGGCTATTTCTCCTATTATCCCTTGATTGCCGCTGTTATCTGCTGGCATTTTGTGAAACGTTTTGACTTGTTTGAGAAAATAGCATTTGTAATAGCATCTTCATTTTTCATGTACTATATTATATATATGGTATTACCTGTAGCTGGTCCTCAGTTCTATTTCCCTGCCATAGGTGATGAGAACGTGTTGGCAGGAGTTTTTCCTTCTTTGGGTGATTATTTTAACTTTCACCCAGAACTTTTACCAGGAGCAGAACACGGACAAGGATTCTTTTACAGTTTGGTGGAAGGATCACAGGCTGTGGGAGAAAGGCCTACGGCTGCATTCCCGAGTTCACATGTAGGTATCTCTACCATTATCATGTTGATGGGATGGCGCAGCAGTAAGAAGCTAGCATTATGTATGCTACCATTTTATATATTGATGTGCATCGCTACGGTATATATCCAAGCCCATTACCTGATAGATGTATTTGCAGGATGGATATCTGGTTATCTACTTTATGTGCTGACAAGTTGGATGTTCAGGAAACTGACCATTAATTTTGAGGGAAAGTAGATAGGTCAAGCTCATCAAAAATTCGGAATAAATCCTCCTTAGTCTCTGCACGCAACATAGCAATGCGTGTTTCACGGAAATTGGGGATTCCCTTGAATAAAGGACTTGCTGCGATGTGGCGCCTTACGTGCAAGATACCTCTGCGCTCATCCAGTAAATTGACACTATCCAATACCTCCTGCTTCAATACATTAAGTCTCCATTCCGCACTGAGAGGGGGCAACGGTTCACCCGTTTGTAAATAATGCTTCACCTCTTTGAAAATCCAAGGGCGGCCAAATGAAGCACGGCCTATCATCACAGCATCCACGCCATATTTGTCGAAGCACTCTTTGGCACGCTCAGGGGTAGTGATATCCCCATTGCCAATAATTGGTATATGCATACGAGGATTCTCCTTCACTTTCCCAATCAAGGTCCAATCGGCATCTCCCGTGTACATCTGTGCACGCGTCCTGCCATGAATGGTCAAAGCAGCAATTCCACAGTCCTGTAATTGTTCAGCCAATTCCACGATAATCTTACTGCTATCATCCCAACCTAAGCGTGTTTTCACCGTTACAGGCAACTTCACTGCATCCACTACCGCACGGGTAATCTCCAGCATTTTGGGAATGTCACGAAGCAAACCAGCCCCAGCTCCCTTGCCTGCCACTTTCTTCACCGGACAACCAAAGTTGAGGTCAATCACATCGGGATGGGCAGCTTCCACCATGCGGGCAGCTTCCACCATCGCATCAGTGTTTTTCCCATAAATCTGAATAACCACGGGACGCTCCTCGTCACTGATGTTCAGTTTGCGCATCGTACTGTTGACAGAGCGCACCAAGGCGTCGCTCGACACAAACTCGGTATAAACCATATCTGCGCCAAAACGCTTGCACATCAGACGGAAGGCAGGATCTGTTACATCCTCCATCGGTGCCAAAAAAACGGGATATTCACCCAAATCCAGATTAGCAATTTTCATGTATAACAAAGATTCGTTAATCGCACAAACATCTATGCTATCAATATTTTGCAAAGATAAAGAAAAATCACTAACTTCGCACACTCAAATGTCACTAAGCAATGAAATATAACATCAATGACTTTGAAATCATGGCACCTGTTGGGTCAAGAGATTCATTGCAGGCTGCCATTCAGGCAGGTGCCAACTCAGTTTATTTCGGAGTAGGGCAACTCAATATGCGCTCTCATTCCGCTAACCCTTTTACCATAGCTGACTTACACGACATCGCAGCTATCTGTAACGAGCATGGCATCAAGAGTTACCTGACTGTCAATACTATTGTCTATGATGAAGACATGCAGCAAATGCATACCATTGTGGATGCTGCCAAAGAAGCAGGCATCAGTGCAGTGATAGCCATGGATATTTCCGTACTGACATACGCTCGAAGTATCGGACAAGAGGTGCATTTGAGTACCCAGCTGAACATCAGCAATGTGGAAGCGTTGAAATTCTATGCCCAGTTTGCCGATGTGGTAGTTTTGGCTCGTGAGCTGAACTTAGAGCAGGTGGCAGAGATTCATCGTCATATTGAGGAAGAGAACATCTGCGGACCAAATGGCCGGCAAGTTCGTATAGAAATGTTCTGCCACGGAGCTCTTTGCATGGCTGTTTCCGGCAAATGCTATCTCTCTTTGCAAGAAGAGAACAAATCGGCCAACAGAGGCGAATGCCGTCAGATTTGCCGTAGGGGATATGTAGTGACAGACAGGGATACAGGTGATGAACTGCAGATAGACAACAAATATATCATGTCACCCAAAGACTTGAAAACCATCCATTTCATCAACAAAATGATGGATGCAGGAGTCAGGGTGTTTAAGATAGAAGGCAGGGCAAGAGGGCCAGAGTATGTACGCATTGTTGCCGAGTGTTATCGAGAAGCCATAAAGAGCGTAATAGACGGCACTTACTCAGAAGAAAAGATAAAAGCGTGGGATGAAAGACTCAGCACCGTGTTCAATCGTGGTTTCTGGAATGGCTACTATTTAGGACAACGTTTGGGCGAGTGGACACACACTTACGGTTCTGCAGCTACTGAACGTAAAATCTATGTGGGCAAGGGCATCAAATACTTTAATAACATAGGTGTAGCCGAGTTCCTTTGCGAAGCAGCCGAATTGAATGTAGGCGACAAAGTGCTGATAACTGGTCCTACAACAGGAGCCATCTTTCTTACCTTAGAGGAGGCAAGGGTCAACCTCAAGCCTGTGCAGACAGTGCATAAAGGCGACCACTTCTCTCTGAAAGTAGAGAAGATACGTCCTTCCGACAAGCTGTTTAAGTTGGTGAGCACCCACGAGATGTTGCAATTTAAAGGATTAGAGCCATGAGTAAATACATCTACGAGTTGGAAATGAAGGTACGCGATTACGAATGCGACCTGCAAGGTATTGTCAACAACGCTAACTACCAGCATTATTTAGAGCATACCCGACATGAGTTTTTGCTCACCACAGGGGTGAGCTTTGCCGCCCTCCATCAGCAAGGCATTGATGTGGTGGTGTCAAAGGTTACCATGTCGTTCAAAACACCATTGCGCAGTGGCGACGAGTTTGTGAGCAAACTCTACCTGCAAAGAGACGGAATCAGATTTGTATTCTACCAAGATATCTTCAGGAAGAACGACAACAAACTATGTCTGCGAGGGGTGGTAGATGCCGTCTGTCTGGAGAACGGCGTATTGACAAGGGGTGAGATGTTTGACGAAATATTTGCCAATTATTTATAAACAAAAAAACTTTCATAACAATGACCATCGATGAAAAGACTTGTGCCATTGCCTTGACTCTTTGTGAAGGTATCGGTCACATCAATGCCAAGCGTTTAATAGATGAGATGGGCAGTGCCACTGCCGTGTTTGAGAACCGTCTTCACTTGCGTGAACTGATCCCTGATGTCAGTCAGCGATTAGTGGATATGTTAGATAATCCCGAAGCGTTCAAGAGAGCAGAAAAAGAATTAAACTTTGCTGAAAAGAACAATATTACCTGTCTCACCATCAAAGATGAGCACTACCCTTCCCGACTCAGGGAATGTGATGATGCCCCCATCGCACTATTCTACAAAGGCAACGCCAACATGAATTGTCTGCATATCATAGCTATGGTAGGCACCCGCATGGCTACCCAATACGGCAAACAATTTTGTGCTGATTTCGTCAGAGACTTGGCTTTTCTATGCCCTGATGTCGTGATAGTAAGCGGTTTGGCATACGGCATCGACATCCATTCCCATCGAGCTGCCCTTGACAACCATCTGCCAACCATAGGCGTACTGGCACATGGGTTAGACAGGATCTACCCTTCCCAACACCGACAAACGGCAACGGAGATGTTGTCCAACGGTGGGTTACTCACTGAATTCCTGACGGGCACAGAACCTGATGCGTACAATTTCATATCGAGAAACCGCATCGTGGCAGGCATGACAGATGCTACCATTGTGGTGGAGTCAGCTATAAAAGGAGGATCACTGGTTACTGCCTCGTTGGCAAACACCTATAACAGAGATTGCTTTGCCGTTCCAGGAAAAATCAAAGATGAGAAATCGATAGGATGTAACCACCTTATCAGGGACAGCAAAGCCTCTTTAATCACCAATGCCGAAGACTTTGTCAACGCTATGGGGTGGCAAAACGCTACTGCAAAGCCTGAAGCCATTCAACGAAATCTGTTTGTTGACCTTACTGATGATGAGGCAATGGTAGTCAATCTTCTGCAACAAAGAGGCGACCTGCATATCAACACCTTGACCGTAGAAACCAATATGCCGATTCACCAACTCACTTCCCTGCTTTTTGGATTAGAGATGAAAGGAGTAGTGAAAGCACTCGTAGGTGGTGTTTACCACTTACTTGCCTAACATAGCTTAAATGTTTACGCTATGCAGCGTTTTTTCCCTAAAGTTTTATTACTTTTGCAGCAATAAGAAAAAATAATTATGAAGAAGATAATACCCGACATCATTGCCATACTGATATTTGCTGTCATCTCGCTCGTTTATTTCTATCCTGCCGACTTCGAGGGAAGGATTCTCTTCCAGCACGACACCACCGCAGGTGCTGCTGCCGGTCAGGAAGCCAAGGAATATTATGAGCGAACGGGAGAGCGTACTCGATGGACCAACTCCATGTTTGGTGGCATGCCTACCTATCAGATATCTCCTTCTTACGATTCCACCGATACGTTGAAGAAGGTGGGCAATGTTTATGAACTATGGTTACCAGAGTATGTGCGTTTGACTTTCATCATGCTATTGGGCTTTTACATCCTGCTTCGAGCTTTCGGCATGTCGCCTTGGCTTTCAGCTTTGGGAGGTATCATTTGGGGATTCTCGTCTTATTTCTTCATCCTCATTGCAGCAGGACATATCTGGAAATTCGTTACTTTAGCATACATTCCACCCACGATAGCCGGTATGGTATGGGCCTATCGAGGCAAAATCTGGCAGGGAGGCATTGTCTTCGCCCTGTTTGTGGCCCTTCAGATACTCTCCAACCATGTACAAATGAGCTATTACTTCCTATTCGTGATGCTCTTCATGGTTATTGCCTTTGGCATAGAGGCCTATCGTAACAAGACAATGGCACAATTCCTAAAAGCCTCAGCTATCTTGGTAGCAGCAGGCTTAGTAGGTGTTGCCATCAACTTCAGCAACCTGTACCACACCTATACCTACAGCTTGGAAACCATGCGAGGCAAAAGTGAGTTGACACAACATCCTTCAGCTGGTTCGTCGGCAACAGGTGGGTTAGACAAGGAATACATTACCCAATGGAGCTATGGCGTAGATGAAACACTAACCTTGTTAGTACCCAATTTCAAGGGTGGTGCCTCGGTGGCTATCAACCAAAGCGGGGCAGCCATGACCAAGTCCAATCCAAGATACAGCAGCTTATATGGTGCACTGTCCCAGTATTTTGGTACTCAGCCTGGCACATCTGGCCCTGTATATGTAGGAGCCTTCGTACTGTTCCTCTTCCTTTTGGGTTGTTTTATCGTTAAAGGACCGATGAAATGGGCTCTTTTAGGAGCCACTGTCTTCTCCATCGTTCTCTCCTGGGGTAAGAACTTCATGCCCGTCACCGACTTCTTCATCGACTATGTGCCGATGTATAATAAGTTTCGTGCCGTTTCCTCCATCTTGGTCATTGCCGAGTTCACCATCCCTCTGTTGGCGATATTGGCAATGAAAGAGGTCATTGGACGTTGGAATAATGTTAAAAACAATATGGCAGATGGAGAGAATTCTCAATTCTCAATTCTCAATTCTCAATTTATCATACCTTTTCTTCTTACTGCTGGCTTGAGCCTACTAATCTGGTTTACCCCTGAAACATTCACCGAGTTCATCCCTACTCAGGAGGCACAGATGTTACAAAGTGCTGTTGACCAAGGTGGTATCCCCGCCAACGAATTAGCAGGCATCATGGCGAATTTAAGTGAGATGCGTGCCGCTATGGTTGCGGCTGATGCCCTGCGTTCTCTCATCATTGTCCTTGTCGGTGTGGTGTTGCTGATACTTTTCCTCAAAGGCAAATTGCGCAAGGAGTTCACCATTGGTGGCATTGCCCTGCTCTGCCTGTTCGATATGTGGCAAGTTAACAAGCGTTATCTCTACGATGACCAGTTTGTAGATAAGAGCATACAGACCACCACTTTCGCCCAAACAACAGCCGACAAATTCATCTTGGAAGACACCGCCCCCGACTATCGCGTATTGAACTTTGCCGTCAGCGCCTTCAATGAAAACAACACCTCCTATTGGCATAAGAACGTGGGTGGCTATCATGCCGCCAAGTTGCGCAGGTATAACGAACTGATAGAAATATGCCTCAAAACTGAGATGCAAAATGCTTACCAAGCTATCGCTGAGGCAGGTGGTGATATGGAGCAAGTTGACCCAGCCAAGTTCCATGCTCTCAACATGCTTAACACCAAGTATTTCATCCTGCCTACTAAAGAAGGAGAAATGCCTTTGGAGAATCCCTACGCTTTGGGCAATGCCTGGTTTGTCAAGGAAGTAAGCTATGTGGCCAATGCCGACGAAGAGCTCGACATGACCACAAGCAGTAACCCTCACGTCACAGCTGTAGTAGATAACCAATTCAAATCGGCTTTGAACAATGCCACCACTCTCGAGGTTGTTGACGATGCCTTCATTGAGCTTACCGAATATGAACCAAATAGCCTGACTTACCAAACCCAGAACCCATCTGACGGGGTGGCTGTATTCTCAGAGGTATATTATCCCGATGGTTGGCAGGTCACCATCGACGGTCAGCCAGTAGAGTTGGCCCGTGCCGACTATGTGCTGCGCACCCTCTATGTGCCAGCCGGAAATCACACCATCCAGATGACTTTCGCCCCCCAAAGCATCCATGTGACGGAAGCCATCGCCTATGGTGCTTTGATTCTCTTGCTCTTGGCAACGATTGCCGTTATAGGCATCTATATAAGGAAAAACAGAAAATAATTCTCAATTCTCAATTTTTAATTCTCAATTAAAAACTATGGATAGTACTCGACAGAATAAAATCTCACGCTTGATTCAAAAAGAGTTGAGCGACTTGTTTCAGAAGCAGACCCAAGGCACTCATGGCGTACTGGTGTCTGTCAGCAGTGTACGCATCAGTCCTGATCTGAGCATTGCCAAAGTATATCTCAGCATCTTCCCCTCAGAAAAATCACAGGAGTTACTGAAGAATATCAGCAGCAATATGCGCACCATCCGCTATGACCTTGGTCAAAGGGTGCGCCATCAATTGCGCATCATTCCTGAACTGAAGTTCTTTGCAGACGATTCGTTGGATTATGCAGAGCATATCGACAACCTCATCAAAGAGGCAAAGGGCGATGGCTACAAAACCCCAGAAGGTCCAGAAGAAGACTACCTGAATAATCGATGAACCTCCCGCTTTATATTGCCAAGCGTTACCTCTTTGCCAAGAAGAAGCACAATGCCATCAACATCATCTCGGCCATATCGGTATGCGGAGTAGCATTGGCTACCCTCGCCATGGTGTGTACACTATCGGTGTTCAATGGCTTTCATGAGATGGTGGAGGGGCTGTTTACAGCCTTCGATGCCCCACTGAAAATCACTGCCACACAAGGCAAGGTGTTCAGTCAGCAAGACAGTAGAATACGACAAATTCTCCAGATGCCGGAAGTAGAGACAGCTATGCCCACCATTGAGGAGAACGCTATGGTGCAATATAAAGACAAGCAACTGATGGTGACCATCAAAGGAGTTGATGAAACCTTTACCCAAATCACCGAGATAGACAGCATTCTCTATGGCCGGCAGCAATTTCTCTTACAGGAAGAAGGAGTAGATTATGGCATCTTGGGTATGGGAGTAGCCTCAACCTTAGGCACAGGTCTGCAGTTCGTCGATCCCTTGCTCGTCATAGCCCCCAAACAGCATGTACGAGTGAACATTGCCAACCCAGGAGCAGCTTTTGCCAGAGGCTATCTGCATTCTCCAGGTTCCCTTTTCTTGGTCAACCAGGAGAAATATGATGCGCAATACATCTTAACCAGCCTGGATTTCGCCAGCCAGCTTTTTGGCTATCGCGATGAGGTGTCGGCTATGGAAGTAAAACTGAAACAGGGCACTAACGAGCGTCGCGTGCAAGCCAAGATGGAAGAGATGTTGGGCAACGACTTCCAAGTGCAGAACCGCTTCGAGCAACAAGCCGACATATTTCGTATCATGGAGATTGAGAAGTTCATCTCCTATCTGTTCCTGACCTTCATTCTCATTATCGCCACCTTCAATGTGATTGGCTCTTTGAGCATGCTGATTGTTGACAAACGAGAGGATGCCCAAACCTTACGCAACTTAGGTGCCAACAACCAACTGATTGAGCGCATCTTTATGTTTGAGGGTTGGCTCATTGCTGCTTACGGAGCATTGGCTGGCATTGTGATTGGAGTACTGCTGTGCTTGATTCAGCATCATTTCGGCATTATCTCATTGGGCAACAACTTCATTGTAGAAGCCTATCCGGTGAGTGTTCATCTCACTGACGTGCTGCTTATTTTCATCACTGTTTTGGTAGTTGGTGCCCTCTCGGTCATCTTCCCCGTAAAGTATATGAGTCGCCGATTGTAATAAAAAAAATTAAAACTTTTACCTATTAATTATAAAATAAAAGGACTATCGCTAATTTTGCAGTCGATTTACAATTAATAATAAAGAGTTAAACAAATGAAAAAGTTATTTATGATGCTGATGGCAGGCTTGTTAGTAACAGCTTGCGCATCTAAACCACAGGCAGAGCAGGCAGAAGAACCTGCCAAGAAAGTATTGGTACTCTATTTCTCAGTTACTAACACCACAAAACAACTTGCAGAATACATCCAGCAAAAAACGGGTGCCGACATCGAGGCTATTCAGACAGTTGTTGAATATCCTACCGACTATCAGGAACTGCTGAAGCGTTGGGGAGCAGACAGAGATAACAATGTGTTGCCAGAACTGAAGCCATTGGCACACAATGTAGCCGATTATGACGTTATCTTCTTGGGTTATCCACTTTGGGGTGGCACCTATGCACAGCCAGTTAAGACACTCATTGCAAGCGGTGTACTCAATGGCAAGAACGTGGTTCCATTCTGCACCAGTGGCAGTAGTGGTATCAAGCAGAGCGTTGAAGATCTGTTGAAGGCTGTCCCTGGCATTCAGGTTACCGAGTGTGTAGGCGTACGTAGCTCACTGATGGACAAGATGCCAGCTGCTGTTGACCGCGTCTTGATTTCATTAGGCTTGATTGAGGGTCAGAATGAAGTTTTGGCTGACTATTCAGCTCAGCAGGCTCCAACTGCAGACGAGACCGCTATCTTCGATGCAGCTATCTCTACCTACTCAATGCTGAACGGTACAAAAGCAGTTAGCGTTGGTAGTCGCAAGACCTCTAAGGGTACCGACTATAAGTTTGTGGGTGAGGCTAATGGTGCACAGATGGATGTTTACATCACTAAGGAGAATGGTGATGCAGCTCCTTACTTCACTGCAGTTGACAGATAATGTCCTACCTATAAGATAAG
>JAGCCV010000042.1 GCA_017651505.1 Bacteroidaceae bacterium
ATCTTTGCCAATTCCATATATCCGTCATTCCTCTTGAACAAAGCGGCAAAACCGTTGTTCTTATCTATCAATGAGGAAATGAAAGGGGTTGTGTCCATATAAAAGGTATAGGCAAATGCCATAGGATGCTCAATGCAGGCCATTGCCAGCTCATGAGAGGTTGCATTGTCTATGAACTCCTCTGGTAACTGACATGCCTTTTCTTTCTCATTCCATGTCATATTCTTCCACTTTTCAGTGCCTACCTCTACTGTGTACGGGAAGATTTCAGGCTTCTCAGATAGGACAATACTATCAGGTTCTTGCTCTTTTTCTCCATCATCCACTGACCTTGTGGTAGCTGGTGATGAGCCATCCAATGAAGTTAGCTTATCACTGCATGAAACGATAAACAAGCCTACAAATGCAAATAAAATAACTTTTCTCATAAACTATAATAATTAAATAAAGAGTTAGAAGAATCCTATCAGATGAATGTCATCATAGGCAATTTGAATGGAATACTTGTTAGCATCTACATTGTCGGAAAGGACAATGGAATGCTGTTGATTAATTACAGGAATAACGGTAGAGTAGAGAACTTCTCCCTGATTATCACTGATGGTTACCTCCACATCATCTATTTGATATGGCATAAAAATTGTTACTTCACCATTCGTATAGTCAACAGTTGGGATTAAAACTTGACCGCGATTATCAGGAGGAGCCTCCCCCTCAGGTGGATAATTTAACAAGTCGATACCGTCTGCATAACTAATAGATGCCGTTAGTAGGCAAAGACAAAAGATTAAATAATTCTTCATAATATGCTTTTTAAAGGATAAATATATTTCAAAGTTAAGGAATCGTTCCTGCATAAGCAAGAATCAAAGTTTGCAAAAAGTTTGCAAATTGCAATATGTTTATAGTGAACTGATTAGGTGATTAAAATCTTTAGCTGTACCTTTGCTCTTAGTCAACTTTTCATAGATTCGGATTCGGGCAGACGAAATGGTTGACTCGCTTTTAACAACTAAATTAGCGATATCTTTATTGGAAATGTCCAGCTTGGTGAAGATACATATCAATTGTTCCTGTAATGATAGTTTTGGTAAGAGCAAAAGATGGTTCACAAACGAGGGGAAGTAAGTTTTCATCATATCGAAAACCATCGCTATTTCATTGTCTTTTATGCTCTTGGCATTATAGATAAGGTCATTTATCATTTCGTAAGTGGGTGATGCTTTGATATCACCAGGAATTAAGGATGCCAGTTGTTGTGTCTGCTTGGCAGATCGCATGTAGTCATCCAGTAATTGACGCTGATGAACAATTACTTCCCTCAGTTCTTGGTTCTCTGAACCAACGGAATTCGCTTTACTCTCCATTTGCTCAATAATAGCTTCACGTTGGGTAATGTAATCCTCAAAATAATAGTTCTTAGCCAATTCTTTCTGCAGCTCACTTTGCAATAGCTGCCGCTTATGCCTGTTTCGGAAAACATAGAAGCTAATGCCTAATATCATTGTTAATAAAATGATAATTCCTGTAGTAAAAAGCAACTGATAGTTTTTTTGCTTAAGCAATAATTGGCTGTTCTCCTTTTCTCTTAGGTTATAGTTGTAGAGAGCATTCGTCTGAGATACGCTTTCAGTAGCTGTGATGCTGTTAATACTGTCTTGCAACAAGGCATATTGTTCCAAATATGCTAACGCTTTCTCAGAATCATGCCAACGATAAAGGGCTATATGGGCTAAACGTTTGTTTGCTGTGGAGCGGGCATATATTGTCCCTTTTTTTAATAGTTGAGTGTAATAGTATGTGGCTGAATCAAATTGCGATATTTGGAAATACATGTTTGCTGCAATACTATAGAAGGTACTTAAATAGCTGCGCTCCGTATCGTTTAATGATGGGAGAATTAATGATTTAGCCTTATCATAATCCCCTAACCTAATGTACAAACTCGCCATCTGAGCGGCAATGTCATTCATCATTCTTTTACTATTTTTGATTATGGCTAATTCATAAGCTTTATTAAGCAAAAGCAATGTACTGTCGGGCTTGTCCAAACCCCTATAAGCAAAACCTATATCCCGAAGGTTATAAATCATGCCAAGAGTGTCTTTTCTAATAAAGTCACATTGATATGACTGTTGGAATGATTTAATAGCCTGCTCGTATAAGTATTGTTTTCTAAACAAATTACCCATTTGTGCATAGACCTTGCTCTTCACCTTCAAGTTCTCATTGCCCGGCATAGCATCAAGGGCTTTCTGATAGTAATCCAAGGCACGGGGTGCATCACCTAAGTCACGATAGGTACTACCTGCATAGTAATACGCCTCGCCCAAGAAGTCGTTATCACCACCATGCTCATAATAATCCACCAGCGAGAGGATAAGACTATCTGATGTATGGGTGATGTAGGCCTTGTCATTGGCCTTGATGGTGAGCAGCTGATGGCGTTTTTGCACATACGCTGGTGCTTGCAGCATTTCGGTGCTAATTGACTTCAACAATGATATAGCACTATCTGGCTGGACAACGCACAAGCTATCTGCTTCTTGCAAGACAGAGGGATATTGGTTGTGATGCTGACAAGCAACAGCCATCAATGATATAAAAATGTAAAAAAAATTCTTCATGACTCGCATTACACATTTATATGCAAATATAGCCTCTTCCCTGCTAATATACAATGAAAAAAAAGGAAATTTGGTAATAAAAAACGCTCCCTTGAATGAAAGGGAGCGTTTTTTATCATAAGCCCAGTGTACTTATCTTATAAGTATTATAACTTTGCCAGCTCTATTACTTTGTCAACAGCAGCATGCAGACCATCGGCATTCTTGCCACCAGCTGTAGCATAGTGAGGTTGACCACCACCACCGCCTTGAATCAGTTTGCCAGCTTCGCGCACCAAGGCACCTGCATTGAGGTTGTGGCTCTGAACCACGTCTTCACTAATCATCACACTGATGAGCGGGCGACCATTCTCTTCTGTGCCAATGACGCAGAATAAGTTTTCGGGAATAGCAGCACGAATCTTGAATGCCAAATCTTTGGCAGCATTGGCTGACATAGGTAATACTGACTTCACTACCTTTATGCCGTTGATGGTCTCTGCATGGCTCACCAATTGGTTCTTTACGTTCTCGACAGTCTGTGCCTGGAACTTCTCGATTTCCTTCTTCATGCTGTCGTGCTCGCTGATATATTTCTGTACAGTCCCCATTAGGTCTGGCGCATTGTTAAATAATGCACGCATGCCTTTTATGGTATCTTCCATCGTGTAGAGCAGGTCTTCAAGTTTCTTGCCGGTGATGGCCTCGATGCGGCGCACACCCGCAGCTACGCTGCTCTCGCTCACAATCTTAAACATACCGATATGACCGGTTGACTTGACGTGGATACCACCGCAGAACTCCACACTCTCAGCAAACTGTACCACGCGCACCTTGTCGCCGTATTTCTCGCCGAACAATGCGATGGCACCCATCTTCTTGGCTTCTTCCAACGGGGTGTCGCGATGCTCTTGCAAGGGGATGTTCTCACGAATCTTGGCATTCACAATACGTTCCACCTGACGCAGTTCCTCATCAGTCACTTTCTGGAAGTGAGAGAAGTCAAAACGTAGGGTCTCTGGTGAAACGTATGAGCCTTTCTGCTCAACATGCGTACCCAGTACCTGGCGCAAGGCTGCATCCAGCAGGTGGGTAGCAGAGTGGTTGGCTGCACTGGCTGCACGTTTCTCCAAATCCACGCAAGCCATGAAGTTGGCCTCAGGATGTTCAGGCAGCTTGTTGGCTATGTGTACAGTCATACCGTTCTCATGCTTGGCATCCACAATGTCAATGGTCTCGAACTCGCTGCAGATGACACCACATTCACCTACTTGTCCGCCCATCTCACCATAGAACGGGGTGTGGTCAAGCACTATCTGATAGAATGTCTGTTTCTTCTGGGTAACCTTGCGGTAGCGCAGAATCTGGCATTCGTATTCGCTGAAGTCGTAGCCCACAAACTCGGTCTCACCCTCACGCAATGTCACCCAGTCGCCTGTCTCTACAGCAGCAGCGTTGCGGGCACGGGCTTTCTGCTTCTCCATTTCTTCACCAAACTGCTTTTCATCTACAGTCAGACCGTTTTCACGGCAAATCAGTTCGGTAAGGTCGAGTGGGAATCCGTAGGTGTCAAACAATGTGAATGCCTGAACACCATCAAGTTCGGTCTTACCTTTTGCCTTTACTTCTTCCATTGCCTTGTTCAACAAGTTGATCCCATTGTCCAGCGTGCGTAAGAAGGAATCTTCCTCTTCTTTCATCACCTTAGCAATAAGTTCCCGCTGAGCATCCAGTTCGGGGTAGGTAGCGCCCATTTCACGAATCAGCACAGGCAACAACTTGTAGATAAACGCCTCTTTCTGTCCTAAGAATGTGTAGGCATAGCGGATGGCGCGACGCAAAATACGGCGAATCACATAACCGGCTTTGGCGTTGCTTGGCAACTGTCCGTCGGCAATAGAGAAAGCAATGGTGCGCAGATGGTCGGCTACCACGCGCATGGCTACATCTACTTTTTCATCTTTGCCATACTGAAGACCTGACAAACGTCCGATTTCCTGGATAATTGGTTGGAAGATATCGGTGTCATAGTTTGACTGCTTCCCTTGCAAAGAACGAACCAAACGCTCAAAGCCCATGCCAGTATCGATTACCTTGGCAGGCAGTGGTTCCAGACTTTGGTCGGCTTTGCGGTTATATTGCATGAACACAAGGTTCCATATTTCAATCACCTGCGGGTGGTCTTTGTTCACCAGCTCATAGCCCGGTACGGCAGCTTTCTCGGCAGCCGAACGAGAGTCAAGGTGAATCTCGGAGCATGGTCCGCAAGGGCCTGTATCTCCCATTTCCCAGAAGTTGTCGTGCTTGTTGCCATTGATGATGTGACTCTTTGGCAAGAACTGCTCCCAATAGCTTGCAGCCTCATTGTCACGTTCCAGGCCTTCTTCGGGTGAGCCCTCAAATACGGTGGCATACAAGTCCTCGGGATTGAGCTTCAGCACATCCACCAGGAATTCCCATGCCCAGCTGATGGCTTCTTTCTTGAAATAATCGCCAAATGACCAGTTACCCAGCATCTCAAACATCGTGTGATGGTAGGTGTCGTGACCCACTTCTTCCAGATCGTTGTGCTTGCCGCTCACGCGCAAACATTTCTGTGAGTCGGTTACACGCTTCCATTGAGCTGGGCGGTTGCCCAATATAATGTCCTTAAACTGATTCATGCCTGCGTTGGTAAACATCAGCGTAGGGTCATCTTTGATTACCATAGGAGCAGAAGGTACTTTGTGGTGACCTTTGCTCTCGAAGAAACCTGTAAAAGCGTCTCTTATCTCATTAGCTGTCAACATATCGAACGTTTTTTATATTTTTTTCTAAATTTGGTTGCAAAGATACTGCGTTTTTATTAGTTTTACAAAAAAAATAAGAATATGCTGAACAAAGAGAATGAATTAAAGTTGTTTTATTCCATCAGTGAGGTGGCAGAGATGTTCAATGTTAATGAATCAACTCTTCGCTTTTGGGAGAAAGAGTTTCCAGCATTGGCTCCCAAGAAAGCGGGTAGGGGTATTCGACAATATCAACAGAAGGACATTGAACTGATAAGACTCATCCATCATTTGGTGAAAGAGGAGGGTCTGACCATTACAGGTGCACGACAACGTATCAAGGTAAACAAAGACAATACGGATAAGAAAATAGAGGTGCTGGAACGACTTAAGGTCATTCGCCAAGAATTGGCAGGTATGAGTGAAGCGTTGGATGCCTTTTCATACTGCCAGGTGGAGGTGCTGAAAGAAAACCTCTAAGCAACACTTTTTTATTCCCTGATTACCTCTTGAATGCTATCTATGCGCTTGAGTTGTGCGATAATGGTTTGCACATCCTCTACGTCATGTACATATAACTGTATGTTTCCCTCGAAGATGCCCTCTACGGTTTCAATGGTTAGCTTGCGGATATTAACGTATAATTGGTGGGAGATGACCTGAGTGACATCGCTGAGTAATCCCAAACGGTCAACACCTTTGATGTTGATAGTTACCAAGAACGACAGTTGCTTATGGGTATCCCATTGCGTAGCGATGATGCGGTTGCCATAGCTGCTCTTGAGTTTAGCAGCAATAGGACACTGGCGCTTGTGGATGGTAATCTTGCCCTTTGTGTCAATATAGCCTAATACGTCATCACCAGGAATAGGGTGACAACACTCTGCTATGGCATAGTTTTTCTTAATGGTTTCTTCTGTCAGTTTGAGAATCTGCTTGGTGATTTTCTTCACCTCTTTCTTTTCCATTGGTGGCTTAGCTTCTTCCTGCACCGCTGCCTCTTCATCGCCCTTCTCTTTGTTAACAAATGGCAATTTGAGGAACCTGCGCCAGGAAGTCTTGCTCTTGCCTCTCAAGATATCGATATCATCGTCACTCAAATCAATCGAGTTGGAACCGATGGCTTCTAATAAGCTATCAGAGTCGGTTTTCTCATGGAATCGTGTCAGTTTGTCGAGTACCACCTCATCTACATAAATGCCTTCTTTCTTTAAGAACTCACTCAGGATGTCGAGGCCTTTCTTCTGGGTAACTTTAGCTTCTTTGCGCAAGATAGACGCTATCTTGGCACGAGCCTTGGCTGTGGCAGCGATGTTTTCCCATTCAGGTTGTACCTTTTGAGAGCGAGAGGTAAGAATCTCCACCTGGTCACCACTGTTGAGTTTATGGCTGAGAGGTACCAGTCGGTGATTGACCTTAGCACCTATGCAATGGGCGCCAATCTCTGTATGCAGTGAGAAACCAAAATCCAATACCGTGGAATTCTGTGGCATGGTCTTGATATCTCCCTTAGGGGTAAATACAAATATCTCTTGAGCAAACAGGTTCAACTTGATGGTGTCGAGGAAGTCCATAGCATCGGGCTGTGGGTCATCGAGAATTTCCTTGATAGTGACCAGCCATTTGTTTAGTTCGGTATCGTCATCAGTAAGAGAGGTGTCTTCCTGTGTAGAACCATCCTTGTATTTCCAATGGGCAGCAAAACCTTGCTCGGCGATTTCGTTCATGCGTTCACTGCGAATCTGCACTTCTATCCATTGACCATTGTTGGCCATAAGTGTGACATGCAGGGCTTGATAACCATTAGCTTTTGGATGACTTACCCAATCGCGGATGCGGTCGGGATGAGGCTTGTATATCTGCGAAAGACTGACGTAGATATCAAAACAATTATTCATCTCAACGCTTGGCGATGTGGGTTCGAAGATGATGCGTACTGCTAATATATCATATACCTCATCAAATGTCACATGTTTAGTTTGCATCTTGTTCCAAATGGAATAGACAGCCTTGACACGCGCTACAATACGATATTTCAGTCCCATCTTGTCAAGCTGCTGACGGATAGGGGCGGTAAAATCAGTAAACACCTTGTCACGTTCAGCTGCCGTTTCTTCCAATTTTTGTTCTATCTCCCTGTATTCCTCAGGATGCTCGTATTTGAAACTCAGATTCTCAAGCTCCGTCTTTATCTTGTTCAGACCTAAGCGGTAGGCAAGGGGAGCATAGAGGTAAAGAGTCTCACCTGCAATCTTGTATTGCTTGTTGGGAGCCTGCGACTCTAAGGTACGCATATTGTGCAGTCGGTCTGCTATCTTGATGAGGATGACACGGATGTCATCGTTCATGGTAAGCAGTAGCTTCTTGAAGTTCTCTGCCTGAGCTGAGGCGTGGTCGCCGAAGATACCACCAGATATCTTGGTAAGACCATCAACGATTTGTGCAATCTTAGGGCCAAAGATGTTCTCTATGTCCTCCACCGTATAATCGGTGTCTTCTACCACATCGTGCAACAAAGCAGAACAGATGGAGGTGGAACCTAACCCTATCTCGTTACATACGATTTTTGCCACACTGATTGGATGCAGGATATAGGGCTCGCCTGACAGACGTTTAATGCCCTTATGGGCCTCATTGGCGAAATTAAAAGCCTTGGTGATGATTTCCACACGTTTGCGGTGCTTCGTAGCAAGATAGTCGTTCAACAACTCTTGAAACGCTTGTTGAATCATCTCTTCCTCATTATCTATCTGCTTGTTTTCCATAATTAAGATGTTGTTTATTTGTAAATCTTCAATGTTTGGCCTGCATTGATGCGTGTACCATTGATACCATTCCAACTTCTTAGTTGGTTGACAGTCACGCCATAGCGTGAGGCAATGCTCGACAACGTCTCGCCACTCTGAATTTTGTGAGTAGTGGCGGTGCCGTTAGCAGGTGTCGTGGCTCTGGCAGGTGTCGTTGTACGCGCGCGCTGCTGCCTGACGTTCTGCTGTGGTACGGCTACCACCTTTCGGTTGCGGAAGAATTCGTTGGCACGATGGGCATAGATAGTATCTTGTTTCTCAATGAAGGTACCCACATAATTCTGAGGCAATCGCAATGTTTGCTGTTTAGAGTCACCGGGAATAATGTCTCGCTTATATTGGGGGTTCAAACTCTTTAGCATATCTATATCCACACCACAGATGTCTGCTATCTGCTGGAAATGCACGTTTCTGCTCACCTGAATGGTGTCTGTGGCTTCTGGCATGTTGGTCTCCATCGGACAAATATTGTGGTGACAATAATAGGTCATCACATAGTTAGCAGCTATGAAAGATGGTACATAACCTCGGGTTTCCTTGGGTAAGTAGTTATATATTTCCCAGTAATCACGCTTACCTGATCGGCTGATAGCCTTGTTTACGTTACCAGGTCCACAATTATAGGCAGCTATTGCCAGGTTCCAGTCTTTATAGATGTCATACATGTCTTTCAGATAACGCACTGCCGCCCATGTCGCCTTGATAGGATCTTGACGCTCATCTACATAACTGTTGTTCTCCAAGCCATACAGTTTGCCTGTGCCCAGCATGAACTGCCACAGACCACTGGCGCCTGCCTTGGATATCGCTTTTGGGTTAAGAGCCGATTCAACAATGGGTAGGTATTTCAGCTCTAAAGGCAAATTGTAGGCATAGAGTGCCTCTTCAAACATAGGGATGTAGAAGTTGCTGAGACTCAGCATCAGTGACATGCGTTGGCGTAGGGTACCAGAGGTGTATTTCTCGATAAATTCGCGCACCACCTCATTGAAGGGCATCTCAATGATGGCAGGTATGCGGCTCAGACGGTCGATATAAATAGAGTCGCTGAACAACGGATTCTCGTCGCTGGTGCTACAATCTTTGCCCAAATCGATGTAGTTCTTGGCTTTCCAATCTGCCAACAAACTATCAATAGGATAGGTCATGCTCAGCGGGAGCTCGAAGGTTTCCGTATGAGAACCACCATTACTATCGTGTACAGTGACGTTGAACGTTTCTGGCTCTTGGGCATTAACCATTATCCATTGACCATTGACCACTGACAAAGCCAATGCAACCACAAGATAAATAATTCTTTTTGCTATCATATTATCAACTATCAACCATCAAATTAATAATTATCAAAACTTAAAAATGCAGGCTGCACTGCACTCCCACCGACTGATTACCCAATCCACCTTTGGCCGACCACTGGTTGTCTATTACTGCAGGTTCAACCCTCATACTCAAGTCGGGTGAGATGTCAAAATTCGACAGTTCGGCATCTACATAAGCATCAATTACTGACAATGCATATACGGCGATAAAGGCAAACACGCTGATGTCACGATATCGTCGATAGGTATCCTTACGCCTCTTCAGCAGGTCGGTAACTTGTGAGGCAGATGTGCGCTCAAGATATCTTGCAGGTATCAGTTCGGTAATGCTCTTAGCTTTCCAGTTATTGTTCACTGCATCCTTATAGGCTGCTGAATAATCCTTATACATGCGGTTGTTCCAAGTCAGTGCATAGGCACATCCTGCAAAACCCGCATAGAAGATAGGCAGTTTCCAGTATTTCTTGTTATAGATTTGTCCGCCTCCAGGAAATACCAATGCCATCCAAGTGGCCTTGGTAGGATTAGGTATCCACTGCTTTGCCAACTGTACACTATCTGCTTCTTTCACATCTATCACCACAGGTGACTGAAGCTCTATTAGCTGTTCTTGGTTGGCAGCATCAATGCTGTCAGTAGCAGTGATGGAAATGCTGTCGTTTACCTGCATGTGCCTTCTTCTTCTGGATGCCCTTGAGTCATTCTGGGCATCGGCCACACTACTGATTGCCAGCAATAGTAACGTCAGCAACATCCATGTCAATCTATATGTCAAATCCTTAATTCCCAATGGTTAATTCTTCATTGAATCAAACAACCCCATGATTCGTTCCAGATCTTCCTCGTTGTTGAATGGAATGGTTATTTTGCCCTTTCCCTTTGGTGAACAAGTGAGTTGCACCTTAGCCTTGAAGAAGCCAGTAAGTTGCTGTTTCAATATATTGAATTCAGCAGGCATTTTTGCACGTTTAGGCGCAATTTTCTTGTCACCCACCTTTACTGCCTGACCTTGACTGAGCTCTTTTACCATCTCCTCCACCTTGCGTACGGAATAGTACTTGTCAACAATCTCCCGATACAGGCTTACCTGTAACTTTGGGTCGGAAAGTGATACCAAAGCCCTTGCATGTGCCATTTCAATCTGCTTGTTCTTAACCCCCATCTGTATCTCAGCCGGTAACTTGAGTAAACGAAGGTAGTTGGCAATCGTGGCACGATTCTTCCCCACACGCTCACTAAGTTGCTCTTGTGTTAAGTGATACTGGTCGAGCAAATGCTGGTAGGCTAACGCTATTTCCATAGAGTTCAGGTCTTCACGTTGTATGTTTTCAATGAGAGCCATCTCCATCACGTTCTCGTCATCAGCAGTACGAACATATGCCGGAATGGTTGTCAGCCCTGCTTTCTGAGCCGCACGGAAGCGACGCTCGCCAGCAATAATCTGATAGGTGTCTGTAGCTGTTTGACGCAAGGTGATGGGTTGGATAATACCCACCTCAGCGATAGAATCAGCCAACTCTTTCAATGCCTCTGGGTTGAACTCATGGCGAGGCTGGTTGGGATTGACGCTGATTTTACTAAGTTCAATCTCATTGATAGAAGACGATCCTTCAGTTTCTATATCACTTATGTCAAGCAGAGCATCCAGTCCTCTGCCCAATGCTTTCTTTTTCATTTAACTATTTCTTTCAATCAGTTCTTTGGCTAATGCCATGTGGTTACGGGTACCATTGGAGTCAGCATCATATAAGATAGCTGGCAAGCCATAACTTGGTGCCTCACTCAGTTTTACGTTACGCTGTATCACTGTCTTGAATACCAGTTCTTGGAAGTGCTTCTTCACCTCGTCGTAAATCTGGTTAGCTTGACGTAGTCGGGAGTCATACATTGTGAGCAGGAACCCCTCAATTTCTAACGAAGGGTTCAGTTTTGTCTTGATAATCTTGATAGTGTTCAATAGTTTGCTGATACCTTCCAAAGCAAAGTACTCAGCCTGGACAGGAATAATTACCGAGTCAGCCGCAGTCAGCGAATTTACGGTAATCAAGCCCAATGAAGGCGAACAGTCAATCAAGATATAGTCGAACTCATCTTTCAGTGGCATCAGCACCTTCTTCAGTATCTTCTCACGTCCTTTCATGTTCAGCATCTCTATTTCTGCGCCTACCAGATTTATGTGTGAGGGGATGACCTTCAGTGTGTCTATCTCGGTGTTTTGTATGGCTTTATGCACATCTGCATTGTCAATCAAACATTCGTAGATGGAGCATTCAATCTCTCTGATATTGATGCCCAAACCAGAAGAAGCATTGGCTTGAGGGTCGGCATCTACCACCAGCACTTTCTTCTCAAGCGTAGCCAAAGAAGCTGCCAGATTAATGGTAGTTGTGGTTTTACCCACGCCTCCTTTTTGATTAGCTAAAGCAATTATCTTTCCCATAATTATTGTATTATCATTGACAAAAGCGTAATTAATACACCTTCGCCGAGGGCAAAGATAAGCAAAATATCCCACATATTGATTAAATTGGCGTTAATTCCTTAATTTTTTTAAATAAGTTGGCAGATAAGGAATGTTTGTGTTAACTTTGCAACTGAATAATTAAGATTGTATTTAAATTGAATATGGAAAATAAAAAACCGCTCATCTTAATTTCAAATGATGATGGCGTGATTTCAAAAGGTATTAGTGCGTTAATTCGTTTCCTGCGCCCATTGGGTGATATTGTCGCTATGGCACCTGATGCTCCTCGCTCTGGTGTTGGTTGTGCTGTTTCTATGAATGAACCTGTCATGTACCAGATGGTCCGTAAAGATGTGGGACTTTCTATATATAAGTGCTCTGGTACACCGGTAGATTGCATTAAATTGGCTTTTTATACGGTACTCGATCGTCAGCCGGATATCATTATAGGTGGTATTAATCATGGTGATAACTCTTCCGTAAATGTGCATTATTCTGGGACCATGGGTGCTGTGATAGAGGGTGCTATCCGTGGCATTCCTTCTGTAGCTTTCTCGCTATGTGATCATGATGCCGATGCGGACTTCGATCCTGCAGGTCCATACATTAGAGATATCGTAGAGAAAGTATTGGAACGTGGTTTGCCTGTTAATACTTGTTTGAATGTGAACTTCCCTAAAGTGAAAGAACTGAAAGGCGTGCGCATATGCGAGCAAGCGAAAGGTATCTGGATAAACGAGTGGGAAAGTTTTGCTCACAGGGGTGATTCTCGATTCTTCTGGATGGCTGGTGAGTACCAGAGTACCGACCCTGAGAATGAGAAAAGCGATCGCTGGGCATTGGAGAATGGTTATGTAGCAATAACGCCCACTTTGGTGGACGCGACAGCCCGTGAGTTGATAGATGACTTGAAGTCGTGGTTTTAAGATGAAATATTACCTGATAGTTGGCGAAGCATCGGGTGACTTGCATGCATCTCACCTGATGGCTGCCCTCAAAGAGGCTGACTCTCAGGCACAGTTTCGCTTCTATGGGGGTGATAAAATGGCTTCCGTAGGAGGAGAACGGGTGAAGCATTATCGTGACTTGGCCTATATGGGTTTTATCCCTGTACTGCTACATCTGAAAACGATCTTAGCCAATATGCGCTTATGCAAGCAAGACATTGTTGCCTGGCAACCTGATGTACTGATACTCGTTGATTACCCTGGCTTTAACCTCAATATTGCAAAATATATTCATAGTAATACGAGGATTCCTGTATTTTACTACATCTCTCCCAAGATTTGGGCATGGAAAGAATACCGTATCAAGAGTATCAAGCGTGATGTGGATGAGTTGTTTTCTATCTTGCCTTTTGAGGTAGATTTCTTTGGAGGAAAACATCATTACCCCATACACTATGTAGGCAATCCTACGTTAGATGAGGTGACAACATTTCAAGCTAATCATCCTAAAGATTTCCAACAGTTTGCTATTGCCAACGGACTGACTGACAAACCTATTATCGCCTTGTTGGCGGGAAGTAGAAAACAGGAAATCAAGGATAACCTGCCCATGATGATTGAAGCAGCCCAGTTGTATAGTGACTACCAGCTGGTGCTGGCTGGTGCCCCTGGGATTGATGCTGACTATTACCAGCAATACTTGAAAGGTGTGAATGTCAAGCTTGTGTTCAATCAGACCTACGAACTCCTGCAATATGCTCATACGGCACTCGTAACATCTGGAACTGCCACTTTGGAAACGGCCTTGTTCCGAGTTCCTCAGGTAGTGTGCTATAATACGACTATGGGTAGGGTCGTTAGAATCATCATGAAACTTGTATTGAAGGTAAAGTTTGTCTCACTGGTCAATCTTATAGCTGGCCGTGAGGTCGTGCAAGAACTGGTTGCCGATCGTATGACTTTGCCACGACTTCGTGGTGAACTGTCGAGGTTGCTGAACGACAATGCCTATCGCCAGCAGATGCTGGATGACTATACCGAAATGGCGGAAAAGTTAGGTACTCCTGGTGCCCCCCGTCAAGCAGCCGCCATCATTATCCGGAAACTTTCCTAAAGAGAAATGCAATATAGATACACCGCAGCGGCAGGAATGGCCATCAGCGCACTGTCAAAACGGTCGAGCATACCTCCATGACCTGGTAGTATATTGCCTGAATCCTTGATGCCTAACTGACGTTTGAACAATGATTCTGTCAGGTCACCCCATGTACCAAACACCACGATGGTGAGTGCCAATCCCAACCATTCCCATAGATTGAGAGCGTTAAAGAAATGAGCCAGAATAGCCGCGGCAATAAGTGCTACTAAAGCCCCGCCTATGCTTCCTTCCCATGATTTCTTGGGGGATATCCTTTCAAACAACCTGTGTTTCCCGAGCAATGAACCTATGCAATAGGCACCTGTATCGTTCATCCATAAGAAGATAAATACCGATAGTGGTAGGATGGGGTTGTAGGTCACTTCTGATGACACAAAATCGTTTTGGAAAGAGATAACATTCAGCAAAGCAAAGGGTAGGGCGATATAAACCTGACTCAGCATGGTGTGTGCCCAGTTGCCTATAGGATTCTCATGTTTGAGATATAGTTCTGAAATCATCATGTAGAGCAACAACAAGAGGTAGGGCAGGAATACACTGGCGCTGGCCATAAAGGTGTTGTAGCTCATGAATGCCATGAATAGGTATCCAGCACCGAGAGCTGTTATATAGATATTGACATGCGAATCTGTATGTTTGTTGATAAGCTGTCCGTATTCAATGACTGTCATCGCACTGATGATGAGAAACAGCACGCCGAACGACAGCGAGTTAAATAGAATGCAACCTACTAATACAGCTACAAACAACACTCCTGTTACTGCTCTTATGATGAAATTCTTCATATAACTGTTTTACTTTCTCTTCCCTCTCTCCCTGGAAAATTAAAGGTAGTACCTAATTATAATAGGATAGTGAGGAACATTATTGCTATTTTTCTATTGTCTGAACGGAACAATCAGTATCAGTTTCGGTCTCAGTCTTTGCCTTTGTTTTAACCTCAGTCTCAGACTCAGTCTTCTTTTCTTCTTTTGCCTCACTCTGCTTCTTTACAGCTTCGTTAGCTTGTTTCATTTCATTGGAAATCTTATTGGCGTTGAAGATTTCTTCCGAGCGTGATACCCAGGGGCGAGGACCGAATATCTCCTCCACGTCCTCTGCAAAGATTACTTCACGTTCCACTAACCTTTGTGCCAGTTGGTTGTGTTTCTCCTTGTTTTCTATCAAGATACTCTTGGCACGTTCATATTGTTCGTTGATCATGCGTTTCACCTCATTGTCGATGAGTTCTGCAGTATGTTCGCTATAAGGTCTGTTAAAACCAAACTCATCGCCTGCATTATAGTAGCACAGGTTAGGCAACTTGTCGCTCATACCCATATAGGCTGTCATACCATATGCCTGCTTGGTCACACGCTCCAGGTCATTCATTGCTCCTGAAGAGATTCTGCCAATGAACAGGTCTTCTGCAGCTCGTCCACCCAGGGTTGCACACATCTCGTCAAGCATCTGCTCCTTGGTAGTAATCTGTCTTTCCTCTGGTAAATACCAAGCGGCGCCTAAAGCCCTTCCACGAGGTACGATAGTAACCTTAATCAATGGGTTAGCATATTCCAACAACCATGAGATAGCAGCATGACCTGCCTCATGAATAGCGATAGAACGGCGTTCTTCCTCTGTGGTTATCTTGTTCTTCTTCTCCAACCCACCAATGATACGGTCAACAGCATCAAGGAAATCCTGCTTGGTTACTGCCTTCTTACCGTGACGTGCAGCAATCAACGCAGCCTCGTTGCAGACATTGGCAATATCAGCGCCAGAAAAACCTGGTGTCTGGCGAGCCAATAAGTCAATATCCAGTGACTCATCTACCTTGATAGGGCGCAAGTGGACACCAAATATTTCCTTTCGTTCGTTCAGGTCAGGCAAATCCACATGGATTTGACGGTCGAAACGTCCTGCGCGCAACAAAGCCTGGTCAAGCACATCCACGCGGTTGGTAGCAGCCAGTATGATGATACCACTATTTGAACCAAAACCATCCATCTCAGTCAGCAACTGGTTCAGGGTGCTCTCACGTTCATCGTTGCCACCAAATGCGGCTTTGCTTGAACGGGCGCGACCAACAGCATCTATCTCGTCTATAAATACGATGCATGGTGTCTTTTCTTTAGCCTGACGGAACAAGTCGCGAACTCGTGAAGCACCTACTCCCACAAACATTTCCACGAAGTCAGAACCAGACAACGAGAAGAAAGGTACATTAGCTTCACCAGCCACCGCTTTTGCCAACAATGTCTTACCTGTTCCAGGAGGACCTACCAACAAAGCACCTTTAGGTATCTTTCCTCCTAAATCAGTGTATTTATTGGGGTCTTTTAAGAACTCCACAATCTCCTCTACCTCTTGCTTGGCTTCTGCCAAACCAGCTACGTCTTTGAAAGTAACCTTTTCTTTGCCATCTTTCTCAAACAGCTGGGCTTTCGACTTTCCCACATTAAAGATGCCACCACCGATGCCACCTCCTATGCCGCCAGACATACGTCTAGATAGGTAAATCATGAAAGCAATGAAGAATACCAGTGGCATGATTTGCCAGAAGATAGCCCAGAAATAGTTTTGGCGTTTCTTATATTGTACGGTACCATCGAAATGTGATTGCTGGATCTCTTCATCAATAAATTCACCCAAACTATGTCGGGAGGGGGCTTCTGTTACCACAAATGGCTTTTTCCCCACTTTCGTGGAGTCTTGCTTGAAAACTTGTGGTACAAATTGTTGCTTGATATAAGCCTCTACCGAATAGTCATCATAGCCTACTATACGGCTCACGTAACCATTGCGCACGTATTGCTGGAACTCGCCATAGGTAATCTCCCTTTGCGCGGAACTGTCTTCATTGAAAAACATCAGCCCAAGCAGTAACAAGCCTATCAGCAGATATAGGATGTTCAGATTGAACCTGAAACGAAAAGTTTTCTTTTCGTCTGATCCGTTCTGACGCTGATTTTGATCAGTCATATGAGGTCTGTCCTTTTCTTTATATTCGTTTTTTTCGTTCATTTTCCTTAACTTCAATCTTCAAATTAATCTAAATCTGGTATGTCGTTCAACTTCGCGTCAGCCCACAAGTGTTCCAGGTCATAGAACTCCCTTGACTGAGGGATGAACACATGTACCATCACGTTGCCATAATCCATAGCTATCCATTCTGCATTACGTTGGCCGTCCATGCCTGATGGCTTTACATGACTGCCCTTGATGGTGAAATCCTTGATGGAGTCAGCTATGGCTGATACCTGCATGGGGGTATTACCTTGGCAAATAACAAAATACTGACAGATGGTGTCATCTATGTCCGTGAGGTCTGCTA
Organism: Bacteroidaceae bacterium; assembly: GCA_017651505.1. Classification (GTDB taxonomy): domain Bacteria; phylum Bacteroidota; class Bacteroidia; order Bacteroidales; family Bacteroidaceae; genus Bacteroides. The sequence continues at coordinate 17,384 of JAGCCV010000042.1, forward strand.
TTACGATACGCTTGCCTTTTTTATCCTGTATTCCTTCTGTTATCTCTTTTAAAAGCTTTTTTGTTTCTTCCATTCTGTATTTTTAGAGTTATTACTGATGCAAAGATACTCCTTATTCTCTTATAAAACACGTAAAAGGGGCAAAGACTTTCAAAAAATGTCTTTTTTTTTGATTTTTTTTGGAAAGATTGTTTGTATTTCAGCAAAAGTTAGTAACTTTGCAACCGCAAAACAGAAATGTTAGGGCATTGGAGTATGGTGTAATGGTAACACTACAGATTCTGGTCCTGTCATTCCAGGTTCGAATCCTGGTACTCCAACCAAAATAGCCGCTGGTTCCATACCAACGGCTTTTTCTTTGCAAATAAAAAACCTCCCCTTGAAGCAGAGGAGGTGTATTTAATATGGAGAGCCGTTTGTTCAGCAATCCCGAGAACTGCTTATTCAGCCTTTTCGTTTTCCTTCTGGATGTCTTCGTCGATATGACGGATCTTCTCCTTAGCAGCTTCAATCTCGGTCTTCAGCTTATCCATCTTCTTTGACAGTTCTGTCAGCAGACTGTTGCCCGACTTAGAAGTAGCATTTAAGAAACCCAAGTTGTTTTCATAAGTATGCAACTCATTGAGCAGGTTCTCGTAGTTGCGAACCAACTTCTCCCGTTCACGATATACCGCCTGTGCACCTGTTTCTTGCATCTTGCTAACAACAGTACGGAACTTGCTGGCCTTCTTTGATACCATACTCAAGTTGAATGACTTATACAGCTTGTCGACCAACGTACGGTACTGCTCGTAAATCTTATCCTTTTCCTTGAAAGGCACATGACCAACCTCGTTCCACTCAGTCATCAACTTATGGATCTGCTCGTTGTTCTCCTCGCTCTCTTCTTTGTTTAGCAATTCCTTCAATTCCTCAATGATGGCCTTCTTGCGTTTCAGGTTTTCATTCTCCACTGAGCGTTGTGATGAGCTTGCGGCACCCTTCTGCTCAAAGAAATAGTCGCAGGCTGCAATGAAGCGTTTCCAAAGAGAGTCAGAATAGCGCTTAGCCACAGGACCAATGCTCTTCCATTCTTTCTGTATCTTTACCAGCTCTTCAGCTGTTTCCTTCCATTCTTTGCTGTCTTTGAGCGCTTCAACTCTTTCTACGAGAGCACGTTTCTTCTCCAAATTCTCGTTCATGCGGGTCTTAGCCGCCTTAAAGTATTCGCTTTTCTTCTTAAAGAACTCGTCGCAAGCGTTACGAAAGCGCTCAAACACTTTCACATTCAGCTTTTGTGGAGCATAACCAATGGTTTTCCACTTATTTTGCAGGGCAATCACTTCCTGGGTTTTCTTATCCCAAGCCTGGAAGCCATTCAGTTTGTCATAGTCGATGCCTTCCACTATTTCGCAGATGACAGTCTTCTTGTCCAGGTTTTCCTGCTCAGCTTCCTTCAGTTTTTCGAAATATTGCTGGTGTTTCTTGTTCAATAAGGTAGATGCCGCCTTGAAACGAGCCCAAATCTCGTCGCGTAGTTCCTTGGCTACAGGACCCGTATCACGGTATTCCTGATGCAGCTTCTGCAAGTGATGGAATGCCGCCACTACATCTTCCTCTTCTGCCAGTTTTTCAGCTGCTTCACACAATCTTGTCTTAATCTCTAAGTTCTTCTTGAAGTCATATTCACGGAACTCGTTGTTCAGCTTCAGCACATCGTAGAACTTCTCGACATATAGTTGGTAGCTCTTCCACAACTCGTTGGCCTTGTTCAGAGGAATGAGCGTCACTTCATGCCACTGCTGCTGCAGCTTCTTGAACTCATTGTAGTTCTTGTTGGGGTCTTCGGGCGATTCTATCAACTCCTTCAGCTCTTCAATGATAGCTAACTTTACCTGATAGTTCTTCTCGCGTTCTTTCTCCTCCTCGGCGTTCAACTTGTTTCTCTGTTCTTTGACAAGTCCTAACACCTCTTTGAATGCAGCTTCTTCTGGGTCTGGCGTTGGCACAAAGTCCTCAACGTTGCCTCCCCCTTCTAAGAAGGCACGCTTGGCAGCCTCCACTTCGCTGTTGTGGAGCCTGTAGAAATTCTGCTTTAAGGTGTCGATTTCAGCTTTCGATGCTTTTGTTACATTTTCAGCTATCTCTTTCATCTTGGTCAGAATCTCTGTCTTTGTTAATTTTCGCGCAGATTCATCCAATGCAGCTGTTTCTAAGGCTTCTTGAACCTCTTCTACTACCGTTTCTTCATTGGCTGCTTTCTCTACTGTTGTTTCCAATGCTGCTTCTACAGCTTCTGATGGAGCTTCAACAGCTTGCTTTACCTCTTCTAATCCTTCATCCATCTTTGGCAGATTAGTGTCCTGAGTGTCCGTCATTGTCAATAGATATTAAGTTACGGGCTGCCCCGATATTATTGTTACAAGTTACAAATAAAAGAATAAAAAAAGATATTTCATACTTTTTTGCATATTTTTTTTATTCTTAGTGGTATTTTTGCCCTAAATGGGTCAATTCTTTTCCGAAAAGCAATGCTAACATTATGTTAACATCACGGTAATCACCATATATATCAACATACCCATGATATCACTGATAATGGTGATGAACGGTCCGGTTGCGATAGCAGGGTCAATCTTCAGCTTGTCGAAGGTCATTGGTACGATGGTGCCGAAGATTGAGGCGAACATCACCACAGCGAACAGGCTTAAGCTCACCGAGTAGGTGATGGGAGCTGTACCTCCGTAAACGATGAAGTTGTAGATATATACTAACATGGAGATGATTGTTGCGTTGATGGCAGCCACCACCGCCTCTTTTCCCACATGCTTGAGCATGTCTTTTGATTCCAGCGAACTGTTGGCCAAACCCTGTACCACGATAGCAGATGACTGGGTGCCCACATTACCACCTGTACCACCCACCAATGGAATGAACAACGCCATCTCGGGATGAGCAGCAAAGGTGCTGTCGAAGTTACCCAAAATCATGGAGTTGCCGATGCCGCCCAGAATACCGATTAGCAACCAGGGCATTCGGGCACGAGTCTGTTGTACCACGCTGTCATCAGTCTCAATATCCTGTGAAATACCTGATGCCAACTGATAATCACGCTCACTATGCTCACGCACTTGGTCCATCACGTCATCAACGGTAATCTGTCCCACCAAACGCCCGATGCTATCTACCACTGGTATAGCCACTAAGTCGTATTTCTCTATTGCTTGCACCACCTCGTCCAACGGTGTATCCACACGCACTGATACAGGGTCACGTTGCATCACGTGTTTCACCTTTGATATAGAGGGTGACGATATCATCATTTTCAAGGGAAAGGTACCCAACAGACGCTCGTCGTTATCCACCACATATACATAGTAGATATCGTCCATTTGCTCTGCTTGCATACGCATCTCCTTGAGACATTCTGGCATACTCCAATTTTCGTTCACGATTACCATCTCGGTACCCATGATACCACCGGCAGTGTTTTTGTCGTATTTCAGCAAGTCCACGATGTCGCCCGCTTGCTCAATGTCATTGATATGGCTCAGCACTTCTTCCTGTTTGTCCTCGTCGAGATCACGAATCAAGTCCACTGCATCATCGGTGTCCATGTTGTCCACGAAACGCTTGGCGATGACTTCAGGATCAAGTTCTTCCAACAATTTCTTGCGTTCGTCATCATCCATTTCTGAAAGTACGTCCGCCGCCTTTTCATTATCAAGCAATTGATAGATATAGCGCGCCTCGTCAACATCCAGTTCCTCGCATAGTTCGGCTATGTCTGCCGGGTGCATGTTCCAGATAATTTTCCTCACATTCTCGCCATCATTGTGAGCGATGAATTCCTTCACGCTGTTAACATACTTCTCATCGATCTCCATAACGTTCAATTTTCAAGGTTAACGTAATCTTTCACTCTGTTGGTCAGGTCAACGAATTCCGCCACACTGAGCTGTTCAGGCCTTCTATTGAATAGTTCGTCACTCAGCAATGGGCAATCGGGTCCGATTAATGGTTTGATGGAGTTGCGCAACGTCTTGCGACGCTGGTTGAAGGTTGTCTTTACCACCCGCTTGAACAACACTTCGTCGCATCCTAACTCATGGGTATCGTTGCGCGTCATGCGGATAACGGCACTCTTCACTTTGGGTGGAGGGTTGAACACATGCTCGTGTACGGTAAATAAATACTCCACCTTATACCACGCCTGCATCAACACGCTCAAGATGCCGTAGGTCTTGCTGCCAGGACCTGCTGCCATACGCTCTGCCACTTCTTTCTGTATCATACCAGTACAACAAGGAATCAGGTCTTTGTTGTCGAGCATCTTAAAAAAAATCTGTGATGAGATGTTGTAAGGATAGTTGCCCGTCAGCACAAAAGGCTTTCCTTCAAACACCTGACGCAGGTCTAACTTGAGGAAATCGCCCTCAATGATGTTGCCCTCCAGGGTAGGGAAGTTGGCACACAGGTAAGCAATCGACTCGCGATCCAGCTCCACCACCTTCAGCAGTCTGTCCTTCCGTTGCAAGAATTGCGTCAGCACGCCCATACCTGGTCCTACCTCCAATACGGGAATAGAAGTGCAAGCATCTACTGTGTCGGCTATGTCCTGAGCAATGCCCAAGTCAATCAAGAAATGCTGTCCCAAAGATTTTTTAGGTCTAACCTGCCTCATCTACAAAACTATTTTTTTATCTTTGCAACCTGCAGTCCTGTTCGTCCTTACACCAGTGGGGGAAGGACTATCTGGAATGCATTAATATGATTGCAACTTGCAAATTTAAGCAAATATCTTAAAAATTGTTGAACAAAAGTCTGAAAAAATCGCTCCAAACAGTCCTGCCCATCGTTTTGGGCGCCTTCGTACTCTATTTTGTCTATCGTGATTACGACTTTTCACGCATAGGCGAAGTACTGTTGTATGAAGTTTCTTGGGACTGGATGGCGCTATCTTTGCTTTTCGGCATACTGAGTCATGTGTTTCGTGGCTTGCGCTGGGAGCAAACTCTTCGCCCTTTGGGTGAGCATCCCCCAAAATCCAATTGCATAGACGCTATATTCATCTCCTATGCCGCTAATCTGATAATTCCCCGTATGGGAGAGCTCACCCGCTGTGGCGTGCTTAACAAGGCCGATGGCGTGAATTTCAGCAAGGCGTTGGGCACGGTTGTTACCGAACGCATCATTGATGGAGCGTGTGTTCTGCTTATCACTGCTGTTACTTTCCTATTGCAGATGCCCATCTTCATACGTTTCTTCAACGAGACGGGCACCAAAGTGCCTTCATGGTCACATCTGCTGAGTACCCCTTGGTCCTATGTCACTCTGTTTTGCATCATAGGGGCGGCCTTTTTGCTCTATTATATAATTAAGGTGTTCGGTCTGCCCCGCAAGGTCAAAGCACTCTTTTGGGGCATGTGGAAAGGTGTGTTGTCAATAGGCAAGGTCGATAATCCCCCTTTGTTCGTTCTGTATACCATATTGATTTGGGTGTCCTATCTGCTTCATTTCTACCTCGCCTTTTTCTGCTTTGACTTCTCGGCCGACTTAGGTATCCTGGCTGGTTTGGTAATGTTCGTAGGTGGCACATTTGCTGTGATTGTGCCCACCCCCAATGGCGCAGGTCCCTGGCACTTTGCCGTCATTACCATGATGATGCTCTACGGTATCAGTGCTGCCGATGCAGCCACCTTTGCCCTCATTGTCCATGCCATCCAAACCCTGCTGGTTATTATTCTCGGCATTTGGGGGTGGCTCAGGCTATCAATCAAATAAAAAGAGATCGTGTCTGTTACTTTTGTCACGACCCCTTTTCATATAACACTGGACTATTGCCTTGATGCGTCTCTTCCTGGCAGAATATATTTACTTCAGCAACTCGAGCTCCAGTCCACGCTGCGTCCTGTTCAGGTTGCCCATGCCAGGGTAAGGCACGTGCATGCCGGCAACTGGGATGCCCTGACTCTCCAGCCATCCCAGTATATGGGCACGGCTATCTGCAGCCATCACGGGATCAATGTCGTAGCGAGTTGCTATCTCAGGATGAGGCACTTGCACCAAGGGGAAGTTAATCAGGTCGCCCCAGATAAACAGTTTGCTGCCACCATTCTCAACCAGATAACACGTATGTCCTGGAGTATGCCCATAGCTTGCTATGCTTTTTACGCCAGGCATCAGTTCCTCCATCTGCTCTACAGCCTTTGGCTCAAACAGGTGCAGTTTATCCTTATAAGCCTCTACCACAGCCTGAGCGCCCTCAAAGCCACGCTGTTGGCCATCGGGCAGAGAAGCCTGTATCTTCTTGTCGGTCCAGTATGCCACCTCTTTGTTGGAGATATAAAGTTCAGCATTGGGGAACACTCGCTGACCATCCTTCATCAGTCCACCTATATGGTCGCCATGCATGTGCGTTAGCAGAATCATGTCCACCTGCTCAGGAGTCACTCCCTCCTTTGCCAGGTTCTCCACCAGATGAAATCCCATGCCAGCATCCACTATGATGTTCTTGCCGTTCAGTTTCAGCAGGAAGATATTGAATGCACCACCAGCC
>JAGCCV010000007.1 GCA_017651505.1 Bacteroidaceae bacterium
ATGATAGACTATTTTAAAGAACGAGCTTCTGAGCCATTAGAGGATTGCAAGCGTTGTGCCAAATATCCCTCATGCGTTTTCCTGAAGGGATGTCCGCACTACAAGGAGTGCTATCCTGAAATGCCCGAAATGTTTCTGCATGAGATGCAACAGGAGATGCGTGAACTCTATGATGAATGCCTAAAGAGTAAAAAAGAGAATACTACTCAAGAAACAGAAACAGCTGTATCAAAAAAAGGAGGGGAGCATGAAGTATAATGTTGAGATAGCCGAATTGGCCGACCATTTCGTGGTAGCATTTAAGGACAAGGAGACGCGACGTGTCAAGAAAGTCTTCTCACTCAATCACTTGGGTACTGATATCTTGCGTGCTTTTATGGAAGGAAAAACACAAGAAGAGTTGATACCCGAGCTTGCTGAGCGTTATCAAGCTGAGGCTGATGACATGAGAAAAGAAATCAGCCAGTTCTATGCTGAACTGGCTGAATATTAGTGCCTTTTTATTGCACCCGACCTAACTCTGTTGGTTCGTCGTCAATGTCGGCTTCTAACTGACAATCATGCTGATGATATTGCCATCTATGTTGATTTCACGACAGAAGTTATGCAGGATAGTAAGGGCGAGATGATTACTGTCAGCAACGAAAACTTCGCGATTGATGGCCTGCGGACAATTGACCGTGAACCGCAGTGTCTCATCCTGCTCAGTATAAGACAACGTGAGGCTTGTGCCAGGCTGGATAGCTTCACCACCTGAACCGAGGATGCTAATCGACTCTTCGACAACGTGGAGCACGCTGTCGGTTCGCTGGCGAGACAAGTTGTATTGCTGACAGAACTGTTCCATCTGCGCCATCATGGCATACCAGTCAAATTGCTCACTCTCGATGTTGAACGTCGTTTCGTGTGTCTGCTGTATGAATTGCTTGGTGCGTTCACGCTGCGGATGTTCGAAGAGTTGTTCAGGGGTGCCATCCTCATAAACCACACCTTCGGCAAAGAACAGCACACGACTACTCACCTGACGGGCGAAACGCATCTCATGGGTCACCACAATCATTGTCATACCCTCGCGTGCGAGTCGGGTCATTACTCCCAGTACCTCGCTCACCATCGTGGGGTCGAGGGCGGAGGTAGGTTCGTCGAAGAGCAAGATATCAGGCTCCATGGCCAGCGCGCGAGCAATGGCTACGCGCTGTTTCTGTCCGCCAGAGAGCTGACTGGGCAAGGCATCAGCACGTTCGGCCAGCCCCACCATCTGGAGTAACTCGTGGGCACGTTGCTCTGCTTCCTGACGATTTTTACCAAGTAGTTGCATGGGTGCCAGACAGATGTTTTCAAGCACTGACATGCCGTTGAATAAGTTGAACGACTGAAACACCATACCCATACGGCGACGCAGCATAGGTACATCGGCATCTTCAGCCAAGATATCATGCCCGTCGATGAGGATGCTGCCGCCAGTGGGCTGCTCTAATAGGTTCAAGCATCGCAGGAAGGTGCTCTTGCCCGTTCCCGAAGGACCGATGATGGAGATAACCTCACCCTTATGTACGTCAATGTTGATGTCGCGCAACACGTCAAGGGTATCATAACTTTTCTTCAGGTGAGAGATGCTGATAAGCGCTGAAGTCTGAGAATCAGATACCGAAATATGAGAAGGTGAAGATTTGGACTTACGGTAAATGAAGAACCATAAACCACCACCGATTAGGATAAGTATTGGTACAATCCATAACCAATTACTACTTTCACCCATTGGTGCTGACGAATCTGATGGATTGGTAAGTATTCCCCCTTCGCCTTTTCGTGTGAGGAGCATAGAATGCGATTCGATATAGGCATCGGAGAAAAGCACCTGCTTCTGTCTTTCCTTGGTGATGCTGATATTGCCCATTGCCATATCTACCTTGTCAGTCTGTACGGCTGGTATCTGTGAGGCGAAGTCCATCATGAGGAATTCCAGTCGCAAGTTGCGCCTATTGGCCCACTCGGTCAGCAATTCTATCTCTATTCCAGATGGCTTTCCCGAACTGATAAAGCTGAAAGGAGGCGAAGCCGGGTATATGGCCACGCGCAAAGTGCGGCCGGAGCCGCGTTGCTGAGGTATTGCCAATGAAGAGGGGTTGTCGGCTTCTTTCCATCGGTTGAATATTTTCTGATAGGTTCCATCGCCGCGAATATCGGCAAGGTAACTATCGAAGTCCTGCTTCAGTTGGGGGTTGTCTAAATTGAAACAGGCTCCTATGGGTATTGGTGGCAGACCGGCATTTATCGAGTCCACCTTCGCCGCGATTACTTTGTTAAATGTTACCGAAAGGTTCTCTTCGCCTATTACGTCCACTTTACGGTTATCTAAGGCAGCCAGCATGTCGGTAGTATTGGCCAGTCGCATAATATCGGCATCGGGTGCCATTTGTGTGACAGCAATATCTTGGACGCTGCCAATAATGACACCGACACGTTTACCCGAAAGGGCTTTGAATACAGGTGGTACGTTCATCAGGGGCATAGCATCGTCAGTAGTTTCTGTCTCGGGGGTGGCCAACATGCCTGCCACACCAAACAGCATCAGCACAACTGCCGCGGCAATGGCCTTTACACGATGGTGCTTAACGAGATTCTGGAGCAACTGCCCGATGAGCCAAGCCATGAGGAAATAGATGATGGCCGTCACGATGATGGGGAAAAAAGCGTCGAACGTTCGTGAACGTATCAAGTCAGAAGCCCTGGTCATATCAGCCACGGCGATGTAGCCCACGATGCTCGTGCCCTTCAGCAGGCTGATGATCTCGCCTTGATAGACGGGCAACACCGACCTGATAACCTGTGGCAGTATAATCCGTATAAATGTCTTTCGTTGCGTGAAACCTAATGCCAGACCTGCCTCGGTTTGACCTCGGTCGATGCCTTGAATGGTGGTGCGCAGCATCTCGCAGATGTAGGCCGCCGTGTTCATGGAGAATGTGACGATGGCTACCACTATGCCCGTAGCATCCAATGGTGCCATCACCACATAATACATCAGCATGAGTAGTACCAGAACAGGCGTTCCGCGCATCAGGTTGATAAACACCTTGGCCACATCTCGCAGCCAAGCCCGTTGGTTCATGCGCATCCAGCATAACAGACCGCCCAGTATCGTGGCTAAGATGGCGGCACTGATTGTTATGATGAGTGTCACCTGCAGACCGTCGAGAATCATCCTGTAGCGATCCTCGGCTATCAAGTTGTTGCTAAAACTTTCGATAATGCTGTCAATCATAGCTTTTTATTCTAATGGTATCTCAGGGTGCTGCACTGCTAATGGCAGGTCTTCTTGAGAGAGGTAAAACATGTAGAGTATGACGGGCTTGCTGCCTCGGTTCTCGCCGTGGTGGATGGTATTCACCATTTCGACAACAGGCTCTCCCTCGTGCACGGTCTTTTCCTTGCCGTCCAGTCCAATGATGGTCAGCTCACCCTGCACCAAGATGCCATAGTTCATTACGGGATGGTGGTGCCACCCCAACTTTTGACCTGCCGGGAATACATACTTCACAGCCACCAGCTCTGGACGTCCCTGCAAATAGTCGGGCAGTTCCACACCGTCCCAGCTCTGAGAGGTACGAATCAGTTCTACATTCTTTACCGTCTTGACAGATTTCTCCTGAATATTAGTAGTCTTACAGGCTGTCATGAGTGATATTGAACCGCAAATAAGGATGGCGGTAAACACCCAATTCATGATTTTTTTCATTTTCAAATCTTAATATAATTGTATCTGTTGCTGTTAAAATCTTAACGGATATAGCTGGGTATCGCAGCTTTTGCGGTGCAAAAATACTACTTTTTTACAAAATAGATGATAGTATGGTTCAAGTTTAACGTAATTTTTAGTATGTGATAATGTCAATTAAGGCTCGTAGCCAAAATACGCAAGTTCAGAGATATTACCGCATAAAACAAAGAAAGAGGATATGCTAAGAACACATCCCCCTTTCAAAGTCGGGGTGACTAGATTCGAACTAGCGACCCCACGCCCCCCAGACGTATACTCTAACCGGACTGAGCTACACCCCGAAACAGCAATATACTTCCGTAATTGCGGTGCAAATGTAGTGTGTTTTTTCTAATCATGCAAATTTTTTGAGGAATTGTTTGCGGATTATCCAACATTTTGTAACTTCGCCCCCATTAATTCATCAACAACAATGAAGGCTATAAATTTTGGAGCAAACAGCTACTCTCTTGCGGAAAAATCCATCCGCTCAGGCAGTCAACAACGACTGCATTTTCATTATCATCTTTTGATTTAGCAGAACGACATAGCTTTCCGCAAAGTGAAGTAGCGGGCCTATCGTAGTTGTGATGCAGTTTGTTTTTATTTAGCAATATTTGATACAATGAAAAAGAATATTTTAGGCATAACATTATGTTGTGCCATGCTGGCGCTGACTGCCTGCGAAAACCAAATAGCTGACAATCATGAAATAGATGGCGAGGATGCTTTGCAAGAGATTACCTTCAGTGTGCTTGACTTTGAGCAGACCTTGAAGCAGATGGGCGTTATAGAGGCAGACACACGTGCCTCACTCAGTGGCAATGCCACTTACCTGAAGGTGGCGCTGTTCTCAGGTAGGAGCAAAAAGTATGAGTTTGCGCAGACGTCTGATGAGGAGGATTTTGGCGTAATCTCTGCCTTGGTGCTGCCCGATGATTACGCAATGGTGGTGGTAGCCTCAAAAGTGGAGATGACCATAGATGACACCACTGATTTTTACCCCACTGGCGGTAAACTGAACGACACCTTCCACTATTATGGTTCCTTGACGAAGGCAAACTTGGAAGCAGGGACTGTGGCAGTTGCCCTTCATAGGACGGTGGCACTTCTTGAGTTTAAGACGGATGCCAAACCTACTGAGGTGACTTCCTTCACCTTGGAGATAACAGGAGTCAGTACTAAACTTAATGCCGAAACAGGCCTGGGTGTGGGAAGCACTACGGTTGCCACTTCCTTTGACCAAACAGGCAGGTCAGCAGTGGACTGTGGGATGTATGTCTTCTTGCCATCGGCTGATGCAAGTGTGACGGTAAAAGCCACGGCCTATGACGCTGACAAGGAGATTGTGAAGACCTATACCTTTAGCGGTGTGCAGATGAAGCCTGCCTATCACACCTGTTGCAGTGGCAATTTTTTTCAGATTGACGCCGATTGGAGCGTCACCATCGACGATGTGGCTTGGTCAGCAATAGCTGTGCCTTACGATTTAAGTAGCTTGTAATGGGGTGAGAGGAGCTGTTCTATGAAAGAATGGCTCCTCCCCTGTACGAGGGAAAGTTGTCGGCAGGGCGAGTGGGGGACTCTTTAGCAAGGGAAGACTTGTTATTATTGCCTGAAAATTTTGTTCTGCCCTCAACTTTCCTTATCTTTGCAACCACAAACTAAAACAGATGATTATGACTGACAACCTGACTCCTGAAGATATTATAGACGATGTGAAATATTTGCAACTCTTGGCACGTAGTTTCCCCACTGTGGCAGCTGCCAGTTCGGAGATTATCAATCTGGAGGCCATATTGAACCTGCCCAAAGGAACCGAGCACTTCCTGAGCGATGTGCATGGTGAGTATGAAGCGTTTCAACATGTGCTGAAAAATGCATCTGGTACTGTCAAGCGAAAGGTGGAGGAGATATTTTCACATTCATTGCGCGACCAAGAGAAGAAAGATCTGTGTACACTGATTTATTATCCTGAAGAGAAACTGCGACTCATTAAGAAGCATGAAGCTGATATAGACGACTGGTATCGCATTACGCTGAACCGTCTGGTGAAGGTGTGTCAGAATGTTTCATCAAAATATACACGTTCGAAGGTACGCAAAGCCTTACCCAAGAACTTTGAGTATATCATACAAGAATTGCTGCATGAGTCGAGCATCGATCCCAACAAGGAGGCCTATATCGATGTGATTATCAGTACCATCATATCTACTCGTCGTGCAGATGCCTTTATCGTGGCCATGTGTAACCTGATACAGCGCTTATGTATCGACTCACTACATATTGTAGGTGATATCTATGACCGAGGCATGGGTGCACACATCATTATGGATACTTTATGCGAATACCATAACTTTGACATCCAATGGGGTAACCACGATGTGTTGTGGATGGGAGCAGCTGCTGGTAACACCGCTTGTATTGCCAACGTGATTCGCATGAGCATGCGTTATGCCAACCTCAGTACGTTGGAAGACGGTTATGGCATTAACCTCTTGCCACTGGCCACCTTTGCGATGGATGCCTATAAGGATGATCCTTGCATTCAGTTCCAACCCTTGTTGAGTGAGTATAACGGCAGCAAACTTGACGAGAAAACGCAACGACTGATATCTCAGATGCACAAGGCTATAGCCATTATCCAGTTTAAATTAGAGGCAGAAATCATACGTCGTCATCCTGAATATAATATGTTTGACCGACTACTTTTAGACAAGATAGATTTCAAGAAGGGCACCGTCAGGATAGGCGATAAGGACTATAAGATGCTGGATGCCTACATGCCTACTGTGGATCCTGAAAACCCATATGTGCTGACTGACGAGGAGCAAGGTCTGATGGACAAGATTGTGGCATCGTTCCTCAATAGCGAGAAGTTACGCAAACACATGCATTGTCTGTATAGCAACGGAAGCATGTTTGCGGTGACTAATAGCAATTTGCTCTTTCACGCTTCGATACCGCTGAATGCTGACGGTACATTTAAGCATGTACGTATAGGCCAGAAAGAGTATTGGGGCAAGAACCTGATGTTGAAGGCCGACCGTATGTTACGCGCGGCATACTACGAATACCAAGACAAGCAGAAGAAGCGAGATGCGATGGACTATGTGTGGTATTTGTGGTGTGGTGCCGATACGCCTACTTTTGACAAGAGTAAAATGGCTACTTTCGAACGTTACTTTGTGGCTGACAAGGAGACCTACAAGGAGGAGAAAGGTTACTACTACGAGTTGCGTGACCAAGCTGAGGTGTGCGACAACATATTGCGTGAATTCGGCATAGAGCCTGGGGCACATTCACACATTATCAATGGCCATGTGCCTGTACGTACCATTAAGGGTGAGAAACCCGTAAAGGCGGATGGTAAGCTATTGGTAATTGACGGAGGCTTCTCGAAAGCCTACCAGCCCACTACTGGCATTGCTGGCTATACGCTGGTTTATCACAGTCATGGTTTCCAGTTGGTTCAGCACGAGCCGTTCGAGAGTCGTGAGAAAGCCATCAAGGAGGGACTGGATATTAAATCAACTATCTTTCTGGTGGATTATACCCGTCGCCGTATGATGGTGAAGGATACTGATAAGGGGCGTGAATTGCGCCAACAGATAAACGAATTACAGAAATTGCTGGTGGCATATCGCAGTGGTTTGGTGCAAGAGAAAGACTAAGGAAACACATTAGTAATGTGATGCCTTAATCAATACTATCATAAAGACTAACACGATAGTAATGTTTACAAAAGAACATTACTATCGTTATTTTTTTGCAAATCGCAGTTTTATTTAGAAAAAGTTGTAATTTTGCAGCTGCTTTGTTTTGCATGTCTTGTTTTCGAGATGTGTGGATGAAAAAGGGAACTGGGTGAGAGTCCCAGACAGTCCCGCTGCTGTATTTTCCAAATGTTGTGTGCATACTGCAATGCCACTGCCAGTTATGGTGGGAAGGCCATGCACAGGAATTAGTCAGAAAACCTGCAAAGCGAATATTGTTGAATACGTCATGCGAGGACGTGCGTAATCTGTAACTTATATGATTAGAATTTGTTACTTCGTGGGTAAATCGATAAGACGTGCATGCCTGATGTTCAGTTTGTTGACTGCTGGTGCGCATGTGGCAATGATTTGTGCCCAGAATGATACCATCAGTAATAAGGTGCATGTCATTGACGAGGTGACAGTTACTACCACTGGCCGTAGTCGTAATGTCATTAGTACGGCTCCCACACAACTCGTTACGCAAAAGCAATTGCTTTATCAAGGTGTTACAGACCTGAGTGATGCATTACGCCGCTTCTCGGGCGTGAATGTCAGAGACTATGGTGGTGCTGGTGGTGTCAAGACCATATCTGTCAGGAGCTTAGGATCACAGCATACAGCGGTGTCATACGACGGTATCACTATTACTGATGCCCAAAGCGGACAGATTGACCTCTCTCGTTTCTCATTGGATAATATACGTTCATTAGCTCTTACCATAGGTGATAACGATGATATTTTCTTGCCTGCGCGTACTGTAGCATCGGCATCAGTATTGCGAATGCAGACAGAGGTACCTGATTTCTCTCGTCACACTTATCGGTTGAAGGCAGAGGTGAAAACAGGCTCGTTTGGCTTGTTGAACCCATATTTGCGCTACGATCAGCAACTGAGTGAAAAGGTGAGCCTTTCGGCATATGGCGACTATCTTCGCGCGGATAACCGCTATCCTTTCCGTCTGGTGAACGGCAAGTATATCACTACTGAAAAACGCGACAATAACTTTATTGAGACATACCGTGGTGAAGCCAACCTTTATGCTCATATAACCAAGAATGGATTGCTGCAGGCTAAAGTGTATTACTATCACTCATTCCGCCAGTTGCCTGGTCCTGTTATCCTGTATAATAACCAGAGCCGCGAGAAAGAGACTGACAGTAACTTCTTTACACAACTGCATTATCAGACACTTTTAGGACCTCAGTGGCACCTGCAATTAAACGGTAAGTTCAATTGGGTATATACCAATTATTCGGATGTGGGCAACCAATATCCCGGAGGTTTGCTGAGCAACTACTACTACCAGCGTGAGTACTATGGGTCAGGCACATTGATGTTTACACCCGATGACCATTGGGCGCTTGCTTATGCTGCTGATTATGCATATAATAACTTGAATAGTAATACAACGTCGGGAGTTAGACCGTATCGTAATACCTTGCTGCAAACGTTTACTGCCAAGTATCAGAATGCACATTGGCTACTGACGGCTCGCTTGCTGGCTTCCATCTATGATAATGGTGCCAAGAATGGTGTGGGGTCGAAAAGTGCCAACAGGCTTTCGCCTTCTGTTTCGTTCTCGTACAAGCCGTTCTCACAGCAAGACCTTTATCTCAGAGTTTCCTATAAGGATATCTTTCGTGTGGCTACATTCAGTGAGAACTATTTTGCCAGGTACAGCAGTCGTGATCTCAAACCAGAGATTGCGCGCCAATATAATGTGGGCATCACTTACGGATTGCAGCAACCTGACTCTTGGTTGGCAAATGTGAGCATTACGGCAGATGGCTATTATAATCGTGTGACGAACAAGATTATCGCAGTTCCGTTCAATATGTTCTTTTGGACAATGATTAACCTGGGACGTGTAGATATCTGGGGTGCCGATGTGAATGTGGATGGTACGGTTGTTTTAGGCAAAGGGCATCAGTTGCTGTTGAGCGGCTCTTATACCTTGCAATCGGCCAGGAACATGACTGACCCTGCTTCGCCCTATTACAAGAATCAGATAGTCTATACCCCCAAGAACTCAGGCTCTGCTTCAGTGACCTGGGAGAATCCTTGGATGAATGTATCATTACATGCTACTTTAGCCAGCTCCAGATATACTGTGGAAGATCATAAGCCTGAAAACCGTTTGCCAGGCTATGGCGAGTGGGGCTTGTCGCTCTATCGCACATTCCACTTTAAGGCATTCGAGTTGGCTACACGATTCGATGGTATTAACCTGGGCAACAAGCAATATGCCCTTGTTAAGAACTACCCCATGCCTGGCAGGGCGTTTAAGTTTACAATAAGTGTAACAATTTAAATACTATTAATTATGAAACTAAGAGATTTTTTGAAAATTAGCATGTTGGCAGTAGCTGTACCATTCGTGTTTGCAGCTTGCGATAAGGATAATGATCCTACACCTACACCAACACCTGAACCAGAACCAGTACCAACAGAGAAAAAAGGTCTGTTTGTGTTTAATAGTGGCAACCAGGGTGCCAGCATAGACGGTTCTTTGTCTATCATCCAGTTTGCCAAAGGTGAAGTGGAGAACAATGTGTTTGCTGAAAAGAATGGCCGTAGCTTGGGTGGTACCCCACAGAATG
>JAGCCV010000043.1 GCA_017651505.1 Bacteroidaceae bacterium
ATTAATTTGTAGTCGGTTGCAAAGATAAAGAAAATTAAGGACAAAGCAATTATATTAATTATTTATTTTGTTAAGATCCATCCCCTTTTTATTCAAAACTCTGCTACGGGAGGACCGTCGCTTTACTACGGGAGGACGGGTCGTTTACTACGGGAGGATGAAAATCGGAGTTTTTGGCAAAAAATAGGGGTCGTGTCTGTTACTTTTGACACGACCCCATCTTGTTGTCAGAAGAGTAAGGTTAGTCCATTATCTTCACCTTGATGTTGCGGAACCAAACATCGTCACCATGATCTTGGAAACCAATAAGGCCCTCGTGGTTGTCGCCACCCAAGTTGTTCAGTAAGCTGAATGCCAAAGGCCATGCTTCTTCACTGAATTTACTTTCCTGCAGCATCTCAGTCCAACGTGGAGTCCACAAGTGATATTCCACTACGTTTTCGCCATTGTGCTGGTGCAGTACGGTGCCCTTGAATACCATAATAGAGCCGGTGTTCCATTCGCCAGCAGGTTTTGCATTCTGCGGTTTAGCAGGAATCATGTCATACAGAGAAGCTGCCTGACGGTTACCATCCTTACCCATCTTAGCATCTGGGTGATTTTGGTTGTCGAGCACCTGATACTCAGGAGCAGAGATGTAGATAGGCTCAAACTCTCCAGGCTTGCCCTCAACAGGAACTTCCTGTGCCAAAACGAAGATGCCAGAGTTACCACCCTTAGAAATCTTGTATTCGAATGACAATTCGAAGTTTTTGAACTTGTGAGCAAAGATCAAGTCGCCACCCTCGCTGGTCTGACCTTCACCAGTACCAGAACCATTGAACTTGATGCAGCCATCTTCGATTACCCAACGAGCAGGAACTTTATCCTTACCATAGCCACGCCAGCCGTTGAAGGTTTTGCCGTCAAAGATGGTAATATAACCGTCAGCATCAGTGGCCAACTCCAAAGCTTGATTCTCAGGACCGTTTGGAGTGGTTGATACATTCAGTGTAGTAGGTGCTGCAGTAGCAGCCTCCTCGGTCTTCTTTTGACCACCGCATGCGGTGAATGCAGCTGCTAATAACACGCAACCTGCAACTGTAAATAAACTTTTCTTCATTTCCTTTAAATTAAATATCCTTTAAACATTAATAAATCCATATATAGTAGGCATATCTACTTGATTGCTTCGTCGAATATTGGTTAATACAATGATGTAGTTATTTGCTTACAGTTTGGTGCAGTAGTCCGTAACCATTGGTCATGTGTGCACGACGGTAGCGTATCTGCTCCAGTGTGTCGAGATCGCCAATCGCTGGCAAATCATGTGTACGAGAATCAGCTAAGCAATCCCAAGCGAACTGTGAAGCAATGGCAGAGTCACGCAGTGATGGAAGTGTCATGTCAAGTTTGCCATTGCGGATGCTTTGTGCAAACTTCTCAATCATCACGTCGATGTTCTTACCTCCGTATGGCTTATTGATGGTCACGGTCTTGGTGATGCCTCGCAGCTCAACTGTAGCTGTCTTGAAGTCGTGTGTCATGCGGGCGATGCCGTGTGTACCAATTAGGTCAATATATGAATTGTGGGTTTGGTCTTTAGACATCTGTCCATAGACGAAACCTTGTGTGATGTCGTAAACGATGCCGTTGTTGAATGTGCCATGTGCCTGCAACCACCATGGATCCTTGTAATTCCACATACGCAGAGCTTGTGAGTGCATGGTCTTGAATTCACTCTGTGCATACCAGCGAGTAATGTCGCAATAATGCATGCCACAGTCGTGGAAGGATGGACCTTCGGCTTCATGACCTTCGCCAGGAGCTAATCCAGGAGTCATGTGGCAGATGCGGATGATGGCCAATTCGCCTAACTCACCTTCGTCTATAAACTCTTTTAGCTGATGGTGATACCATGAACTACGTAAATAGAGGTTAACAGTAGCCAAACGGTCGCTTTGGTCAACGGTTTTCACTAGTTCCCACTCATCTTCGGGTCTCATGGCTATAGGCTTCTCTGAAATAATATGCTTACCGTGTGCCAGTGCTTTCAGTATTTGATCCTTGCGGGAGTCTGCAAGTGCACAAAGAGCCACGACGTCAACATCAGGATCGTTGAATACGTCGTCTTCATTGCCGGTGACCTTGGCGGTGGGACAATAGTCGCGTGCCATTTCCTGTGCTTTGTCGAAAGGATCGCAAATATAAGTAACCTGCCAATTTTTGTTTCTTTGGAACTCGTGTAAATAAAAACGGCCCATTCTGCCAAAGCCTATTAGACCGACTTTAATCATGGTATTCTCCATAAAGGTATTAAAAAGTTTAATCGTAAATACAATGTTACGTAATGCGAATTACACGCTTTTTCGTTAACAAAATTAGCGAACTTACTCGTACGTGCGAATAATCAATATAAAAATGTAGATACTTTAAAATGATATTTACTTAAATAACAGCAGTATAGTATCTGTTATGATGAGGAAAAATGTAGATAATTTGGAATAATATATGTAAACTATTTGCCTATAAATTTATCCTCGAATGTGTCTTTATCTATGGCACGGTTGCGCATTTTGGTGCGATAGTTGTAGATGGTGCTGGTGGAGCATCGCAGGAAGTTGGCTATCTTCTCGCTGTCGGTAATTCCCAATCGTAGCAGGGCGTAAATACGCAGTTCCTTGTTCAGTAGAGTGTCTTGTTTCAGTACAATACGCTCTTCTTCTCGGAGCAATGCATTGAGGTCGGATACAAAGGTCGGGAAGAGGTTGAGGAAGATGGTGTCAAAATGATGGTACAAGGCCTCGGTCTCTGAGTCAATCAGCGTTGTGGAGCGCAACTTCTTCACCAGTTCATCGTAATGCTTGTTGACTGCTAAACGGTAGAGTACATTCTGGTAGTCACCTATTTTGTCAATATAGCCTGAGCAGATATTAAAGAACTGGCCTATATACTGCTCCTTGATGTCGTTGTTTTCTTGTAAGAGTGAGTTGGTGCTATGCAGCTGTGCATTCATGCTGTTCAGCGTCTCATTCAGTCGCTGTAGTTCGTCATTGCTATTAGCCAAATCTTTGCGGATGCGCATGATTTTCTTCAGCTGTTGGATGATAAAGAATACGGCTATAATAAGGCAAATCAGTAAAATACCACTCAGTACGATGATGTTGATGAGCGATTGCTTATCATTGGCCTCGCGCCTTTGGTAAATGTCGGTAATCATGGAATAGAAGCCTGACACCTGCGTAACGCGGAACTGGATACCTGCAGTAATAGCATCTTCGAATGAGGATTGCGCATAGCGGTAGGCGAGGGTATAATCACCTTCATTATAGGCCAAACGTGCTAACTCATAGATCGACTGGTTCTCGCGGGTACAATTGTACAAATCGGACAGAGCCGAACGGATGTAGAATTTCTTACCTTCGTCAATGTTGCCGCTGTTCACATGAATGGTTGCTATACTATAGGTGATGCGGGCATACATGGGGGAGAATCTCTCCACCAAATCCAATAGTTGGGTATAGCCAGCCAATCGCTCTGACTCGGGCATACGTTCAACAAGACTCAGGCGGTACTCCATAGATGACTGGTCCTGCGTGGCATAGAGTGAGTCACGATAGTTCCTTTGCAACGTAATGTCTTCCGGAGAGTCAGAGGTGTAGAGATAGTATTGCAAGAACTGGATGTGGGCATTATAATACTCGGCACGCAGGTCGTTAGGCAATGTCTCTAAGCTGTGCTTGTTCATGATTTGCTCTGCTTGCAGGTACATCCCATGCATGGCGTATGAAACGGCCAGTTGCAACTCTGCCTGTGTCTGACGGTATTCGTCGTTCATGCGAATGGCTGCCTCCACTTCTAAACGGGCATAATGGATGGCTGAGTCGAGGTCGAATTTCCAATATTCGTTATAGAGCTGGTTATAGACCACGTATTTGTTGACATCACTGAGGTTGGCATAGGAGAGAGCACTTCGGATCTCATTGATGCGCTTGGTCTTTTCTTGCACATACATATCCTTATGAGCCACTGCATAGTCCAGCGAATCATACAAAGCCTTTAAATCATCTTTGGCAAATGATGGCAAAGACACCATCACCAACAGCACAATCCCTATGTACTTCTTAAATATCAATTAGAATAAAAACCTTATTACGTCATTCAGGTTTGCCCAAATCAGCAAGCCAAACAAAATGAACATACCTGCCATTTCGGCGCGTTCCATAAACTTGTCGCTTGGTTTGCGACGAGCAATAATCTCATAAAGCAGGAACAGTACGTGTCCACCATCCAATGCTGGGATAGGCAGGATGTTCATGAATGCCAGTATGATGCTCAGGAACGCTGTCATATACCAGAACTGGTGCCAATCCCATGAAGCAGGGAAGATATTGCCGATAGTGCCAAAGCCACCCAACTGCTTAGCACCTTCCTTTGAAAAGACATATTTCATTTGGTTGACGTAGCCTTTCAAGGTGTTCACCCCCAAGATGATACCGGCTGGGAAGGAGGCAAAGAAAGTATAGTTGGTCTTTACCATAGGCAATAGCTTAGAAGTGGTTGTCACTGGATAAACACCCATCTTAAAGTCCTCGTCGGTTGTTATCATCAGTTCCTGCTGAACGCCTTGGCGTATGATGGTCAGCGTTACATCGTGGTCATCACTCTTGGCGTCTCTACGTCGCTGCATTTCCTTCATAAAATCATCATAAGCCAACGGGCTCTGTCCGTTCATTGCTATGATGCTGTCGCCAGGTTGCATGCCAGCAACCAAAGCTGGAGAGCCAGCCATCAGACTGTCAACAACAAACGGCATACGGAAAGCGGTGAATGTCACACTGTCTTCCATCAGTCGGTTAATCATATCCTCTGGAATATAGACAGAAGCATTCTGCCCATTACGAAGCACAGTTACCTGACGGGCATCCACCACGTTCATCAGCAAGTCGGTGCCCATACGTTCCAAAGGTTTGCCGTCGGCAGATATCAATATGTCGCCGTCTTGGAAGCCTACGTTATGGGCTGTCTCGTTGAAACTCATGCCCAATGGTGCCTTTTGCACAGGGATATAAGAATCACCCCAGGCAAAAAGAATCATCGAATAGATGAATAGTGCCAACAAGAAATTAAACAACACACCACCAATCATGATGAGCAGTCGTTGCCATGCTGGCTTAGCACGAAACTCCCATGGCTGGGCAGGTTGCTTCATCTGCTCCAAGTCCATCGACTCGTCAATCATACCGGCTATCTTTACATAGCCACCCAGGGGTATCCATCCTAATCCGTATTCTGTCTCGCTGTTTTTAGGCTTGAATTTGAATATGGTAAACCACGGGTCGAAGAACAATCTGAATTTTTCAACCCTTGTCTTAAATAGTTTTGCAAAAAGAAAATGACCGCCCTCATGAATTACTACCAATAACGACAAACTCAGCATCAGCTGGACGGCTTTAATCCAAAATGTTTCCATCTAATCTTGTCTTGTTTTTAATTCAGGGTGCGAAGATAATCATTTTTTTTTGCAAATCACTCAATACTGTTCAATAAATTCAGTTTACCGTCGTTGACCAGTTTTATAATCAACTCACCAAAGAGGGTGTTCTGCCAAGCAAACCAAGCACGGGTAAAGTGGGTAGCATCATCCTTGTGGAATGACTCGTGCATAAAGCCTGTGCCTGCATCGGTATCCATCAGCATCTTGATGCACTGCTTGATTTCCTGGTCATCTTGTGAGGTGAAAGCTCGCATCATGATACTCATAGGCCATGGCATATCATGCCCGATATGTGGACCACCAATGCCTTCGCCTGCCTTGCCACGGAAGAAGTAAGGATTATCCTCGCTCCATACGAAACGACGGGTGTTCTGGTAGATAGGGTCGTTGATGTCCACCAAGCCTAAGTAAGGCATAGAAATCAATGATGGAACATTGGCATCGTCCATCAGCAGGTGGTTGCCGAAACCATCTACCTCGTAGGCATATATCTTGCCGTACTTCGGATGGTCATAAATGGCATACTCTTGCAGGGCCTGTTCCACTTCATTGGCAAGAGCGGTGCATTGTCCTGCTAAGTCACTGCGGTGATTTACGCTGTTGAGGATCTCAGCAGCCTGGCGTAGGGAGCTTACTGCAAAGAAGTTAGAGGGCACCAAGAACAAGAATACAGTAGCATCGTCAGATGGGCGGAAAGCTGAGGCAATTAAACCAACAGGCTTAACGGGGGCTCCCCAACCATCATTGCTCATGGTGTCGAACTGACGCTCTGTGCGGCGCATAAAGCGATAGCTGCCCTTGCTTTCCTTGCGTTGTTGGTCGCGGAAAGTCTTGAGGATATTCTGTATTGCATCAATCCATGCTGCATCGAAAACACTGGCATCTCCTGTCACCTTCCAGTACTCGTAAGCCAGACGGATAGGGTAGCACAATGAGTCTATCTCCCATTTGCGCTCATGCAACTCGTCTTTCATGTCTGTCATGTCGCTTTTCCATTCGCCTCCACCAGGGATGGCTTCCATGTTGAAGGCATTGGCAAACGGGTCGATGTTGATGCTGGCAAACTGACGGTTGATGACACCAGCTACCATCTCTTTTAGGTGTGCATCCTGGTTGGCCAACTGTACGTAGGGCCATACTTGCGCTCCAGAGTCGCGCAGCCACATGGCATGGATATCGCCTGTATATACAAAAGTGTCGGGTTTGCCAGTTTGGGTGTCCTTCCTAAAATGCACAGTGGTATCCAGGGTGTTGGGGAAACAATTGCTGAACATCCAAGCCAACTTGGGGTTAGTGAGTTTGGCTTGCATCTGCTTAATTGTTTGTTCTACTGCCTCAGAACGGAATAAGCGTTTCTCTATGGTTGGACGTTGGTCATTGTAGGATATGGCATCCGTCTTACATTCCAGAGGACTCGTGGAGATGTTGGCAGCACCCAGTGTGAGTGTGTTGCCAACAAATGCCACGATCCATAAATATTTCAATAATTGCATATTTAAGTTATCTGTTACTCAATTGTTGTGCGGCTAAAGCCAAGAACATATAGTGAGACGAACCGCCCCCTAATACATATTCTGTCTGTTGCCACAAGAACGGGAATGTCAGCAATTCGGGGAAGTCAGGACGAATTAAAGCAGTTCCTGAAACCACACCGCCAGGGATATAGCTCCAATCGGCACGATTCAGACCATATGCTACAGTAGCCGACTGGGCACCAATACCAGAGGCAAATGATGCCTGATTAGAGCCAGGATGGCAGCCGAGAATGAAATTCAAAGCATTATAGATAATGTCTTTAGGGAAAATCTCAGGATAAGCTGCATTGAGGAAGTAATACTCGTAGCCAAAGCGTTGGATATCCCAGCCTGCACCCCAGATGCTTGGGCGGTAAGGCACTCCGTAGGGTGTTTCAGCCGCTTGTTTGTCAAGGTTATCCTTCTGAGTAGCCAAGGCTGCCTTGAAGGCTGTAGTAAACTGCTTGGCACGTGGGTCATTCTGTTTTTCGATGATTCTTGCTACACGAGCCATGTACCAGCCTGTGCGACCAATCTGTTGCATAACAACCTGTTGATTGTCAAGAATATAGTTTAAATAGGCTGGCTGTTGGGTGGTCAGGTACAGCTCAACAGCAGCATGCAACTTGTTGCTCATGAGCCGTTCGTCAGCTTCTGTCTGGTTATAGATGGCAGTGGAGATGTCTATGCAATGCATGCTCAAGGTGTCGTTGAAACCTTTCAATACCCTTGAGACTGCAGCCAGTTCTGCTGCCGTGCTCAGTGCTCTGCCAGGGTTGTCCTCTGTAAAAATCCAGCGGTCATCTTCATTGCCTTTGATATTGTCAGTCATAGCAGCTGCATCGCCCAACATGGCATATTGACGCAAGCTGTTGCAGATGATGCCACGATACAACCTGCCTAAAGAAATGTAGCTGTTCACTACCGTCAAGGCACCATTCTCGATTTGTTGTAAAATGTCGTTCTTGCCGTCAGGTTGATGAATCTCAGTCACATGCTTTACTTGGTCGATAGCTGTTACGTCAATCTCTGGACGGAATGCTTCGTAAGCCATGGTAAGGATATAGGATTCACCCGCTTGCGATTCTACACGGAGGTCGAAATCACCAGCATCATGCCAACCACCTACATTCACGCCAGGCACTTTGGCACGCTCTGCATACTTGGTAAGACCAGGTCGTTGGTCGTAACCATCAATATGGTTGCCAACAGGAGCCATCAGTGCATCGTCCATGTGGCATGCATCGTGCCAAACACGGTATTTCTCGTTCACGCGCATATGGCACATCTGAACAGGAAGGAAGTATTCGATGACGGGTTGCCATACGCCTCTGTCATATACATCCTTGCCAATTCTGAAAACTGACGAGGTAGAGGTACCATACTTCACTTGATAAAGACCAGGTTCGGTGATGTCGCTGAAATCTACCTTCAGATAGTTATAGCGTAGGAATTTGCCCCATTCTGTCGGGCTAACGATCTTAGCCACTTTCTCGCCTTCAGCATCCACCTTGATAATGATAGCTTCGGCACGTGCCTGATCTCTGCTATCGGTCTCGATAATAGCTTCTTTAGGCTGGTTGGGGTGATAGCCTACTTGTGAGGTCTGAATAACTGGTGTATAAAGCCATCCGGGAACAATATTCGGGGTGATGATCCACTTTATGGCTCCCTTCGTTGCACCTGGAGCAATTTCGCTACGCAGTACGAACCATCCGTTGTTGTGGTTCATTCTTCCGTCGTAGAGTTTCAAGTAGCCAGTAAGTGACTCTATGGTCAGTTTGCTATATGGGTCATCAGGACGAGAGGTGAATTTCTTACCTATAGCGTATGGTTCGCTAATGATGTCGTCGGCAATCAATGGACTATAGCCAGTAGTACCATTCAACTGTTTGGGATTCGCCAATGGCTTCTTGCCATCGTGAAAATTGCCGTCGAAACCTAAGTTCTGTTTGGTGAAAGCCAAAGGAGAGTTGGGTTGCTGGGGATAGATGCCGCTTTGGTCGTCCATCACCCATGGTTTGCCAAACAAAGAACCAGGGAAAAATTCCAGGTTGAACCCCACCTTGCCCAATAACTCTTGTGGAACGGGCTTATCGATATCTACAGTCACCACGATACTGCCCCCTTGGGCCTCGGTGGTAACAGTATAGTTGAATACATAATCAGGATACACCATGGGGTTGAAGCCTGTGAGATGGCGGGCTGAGTCGGGAAAGCAAAGGGTGGTAACAATCTTGTTGCCTTCCACTTTACGGCTCAGTTGCTTGGGCACTGGCTGCCACTGTCCTGGTGTAGCTTCCATGCGGATATCGCCGTTAGTAGCCACACGGTGTCCATTCATTAAAACACTTACTCCACCCTGATGTCCTTCAGGGTAAAAATCGTTAAAAGCCATCACGTCAACTCCCTGGTTGTTGAAATAACCAGTGGCGTTGAGCTGGAACTGTTGCGCAAACGTGTTGACTGAGATGGTTGTCAGCATGAATGCAGCCATAAATAAGCCTTTTGATTTCATGGTTTTCTATTTAAAAAAGGTTGATTTTGTTTCTTATAAATGTTTTTTTTCCCTTATTATTGGTCAAAAGTACACAAAAATAAAATAAAAACACTATCTTTGCATCCTAAAATAATAAAGAAGAGGTTATTTTTTACATGGAATTAGACAAACTTACAGCCATTTCTCCCGTTGATGGGCGATACAGAGGTAAGACAGAACCACTTGCCGCTTTTTTTTCGGAATACGCCTTAATTAAGTATCGTGTTCAAGTAGAAGTAGAATATTTCATTATGCTTTGTGAACTTCCCCTTCCTCAATTAACGGGGATGGATCAGCAACTTTTCGAGACGCTGCGTGACATATACCGTAATTTTTCTGAGGCTGATGCTGCTCGTATCAAGGAGATTGAGCATGTGACTAACCATGATGTGAAGGCTGTAGAGTATTTCCTGAAGGAACAGTTTGATAGAATAGGTGGACTGGATTCCTACAAGGAATTCATCCATTTTGGCTTAACCTCACAAGATATCAACAACACTTCTGTTCCTTTGTCTATCAAGGATGCCTTGCATGAGGTGTTTTATCCTGCTCTGAAGGAACTCATCGACCAATTGGCAGCATATGCAGAGGAATGGAAGGATATTGCCATGTTGGCCAAGACACATGGTCAGCCTGCTTCGCCCACACGTTTAGGTAAGGAGATAGAGGTGTATGTGTATCGTTTACAGCAGCAACTCGACTTGTTGAAAGCTTGTCCTATCACTGCTAAGTTTGGTGGAGCGACTGGTAATTACAATGCCCACCACGTTGCATATCCAGCCTACGACTGGAAAACTTTTGGCAATAGGTTCGTGGCTGAAAAGTTGGGCTTGCAGCGTGAGCAGTTTACGACACAGATATCGAATTATGACAATCTGGCTGCTGTGTTTGATGCGTTGAGACGTATCAATACCGTCATCATGGACCTTGACAGGGATTGCTGGATGTATATTTCTATGGGCTATTTTCATCAGAAAATCAAGGCTGGTGAAGTGGGTTCCAGTGCGATGCCACACAAGGTAAACCCTATTGACTTTGAGAATTCAGAGGGTAATGTGGGTATAGCCAATGCCATATATCAGCATCTGGCGATGAAATTGCCTGTGTCACGCTTACAACGAGACCTTACTGACTCTACTGTATTGCGAAATATTGGCGTTCCGATGGGGCACAGCCTTATTGCGATTCAAAGTACATTGAAAGGATTACGCAAACTTCTTTTAAACCGTGAGGCCATAGATAAAGATTTGAACGACTGCTGGAGTGTGGTGGCTGAAGCTATTCAGACCATTTTACGCCGTGAAGCTTATCCACACCCTTATGAGGCACTAAAGGCATTGACTCGTACTAACGAAGCGATTACCGAGGCTTCCATACACAATTTTATTGAAGGTTTGAATGTAAGTGAAAAAGTGAAGGATGAGTTGCGAGCTATTACACCTATGAACTATACAGGTGTTTAAGTTGGAATAATTAATTCGAAAGATATCATTTGGCCGTGAGGCCATTAATACAAACAATTTATTTTTAGTTAAATGATTACAGAAGATGAAAAATGGCATAATGCCGACAAGAATGGCGATGCCGAAGGGAATTATTTTGAGGGATTCAATCGTGAATCTAGACCACAACGAGTTTACACAAATGAGAGGTCTTACAGACCACGTTTCAATCCTAATGCTGACAGTTCCAATCGTCCGCAGAGAGGTTATAACAATGGAGGCGAACGTCCTTACCGTCCTCGTTTTACTAGTAATGAAAGTGGTGAACAACGTCCTTACCGTCCTCGTTTCAATAGCAATGAAGGAGGTGAGCAGCGTTCATATCGTCCTCGTTTCAATAATAATGAAGGTGGTGAACAACGTCCTTACCGTCCTCGTTTCAATAGTAGTGAAGGTGGTGAGCAGCGTTCTTACCGTCCTCGTTTCAATCAAGGCAATGGGGGATATAATAGCGAGCGTCCTTATCGTCCTCGTTTTAACAATGAAGATGATAGTAATAATGGCGAACAGTATTCATCATATCGTCCTCGTTACAACAGTGAAGGAGGTGAGCAGCGCTCTTTCCGTCCTCGTCAAAATAATGGCGGGCGTTTTGGAAAGCCACAAGGACGCTTCTTGCAGCGTAAGGGTAATAATATAAAGCCGAATAATCATAGACCCGTTGAGTATAGTGATATTTACGCGCCTGATGATGACATCCGTTTGAACAAGTTTTTGGCTAACGCTGGAATATGCTCACGTCGTGAGGCAGACGAATACATTCAAGCTGGTGTGGTTTCTGTTAATGGTGAAGTGGTAAAGGAACTGGGTACCAAGATCAAGCGTGGCGACGAGGTGAAGTTCCATGAGCAACCAGTCTCTATAGAACGCAAGATATATGTGTTGCTGAACAAGCCAAAGGACTGTGTGACTACAACAGATGATCCCCAGGCACGCAAGACGGTGATGGACATCGTGAGGAACGCATGTCCCGAGCGCATATATCCTGTTGGTCGCTTAGACCGCAATACTACTGGTGTGTTGCTGCTAACTAACGATGGTGAACTGGCTTCTAAGCTGACGCATCCTAAATATGAGAAGAAGAAGATTTATCGTGTTAAATTGGATAAGGATTTGACACAGGATGATATGAACAAGATTGTAACAGGCATTGAGTTGGAGGATGGTGAGATTCACGCTGACGAGATAGCTTATGCTGATGATACCAAAAAGAATGATATCGGCATAGAGATTCATTCTGGCAAGAACCGTATTGTACGTCGTATTTTTGAGCATCTGGGTTATAAAGTGACAAAACTCGACCGTGTATTCTTTGCTGGTTTGACTAAGAAAGGATTGAAACGTGGAGACTGGAGGTTCCTGACACAACAGGAGGTGAACTTCTTGCGCATGGGCTCTTTCTCTTAATAATTATATAAGGTGTAAAATTGATATGGAAAGTATTCGTAGGACAAAAGTAGTTGATATACTCAAACGTGCAGACTTTGGCGCTTTGGTAAACGTGAAGGGTTGGGTTCGCACCCGCAGAGGAAGTAAAAAGGTAAGTTTTATCGCACTGAATGACGGATCCATCATACACAATGTACAGATTGTCGTTGATTTAGATAATTTCGATGAGAATCTGTTGAAAGACATTACCACTGGCGCTTGCCTGAGTGTGAACGGTGTCCTCTCTGAATCTGTGGGCTCTGGTCAGGCAGTAGAAATTCAGGCGCGTGAGATAGAGGTGCTGGGCATAGCAGATAATACCTATCCTTTGCAGAAAAAAGGGCACTCCATGGAGTTCCTACGTGAGGTAGCTCACCTTCGCATGCGTACCA
Source organism: Bacteroidaceae bacterium (assembly GCA_017651505.1). Lineage (GTDB taxonomy): Bacteria > Bacteroidota > Bacteroidia > Bacteroidales > Bacteroidaceae > Bacteroides. The sequence goes on from JAGCCV010000043.1 coordinate 12,852, forward strand.
ATACTTTTGGTGCGGTAATGCGCATCCGCCACAATATGGCGATGGCTATCCACCGCTATTTCCATGAACATGGTTTCTTCTATTTCAACTCGCCCATCATCACGGCAAGCGATTGTGAGGGAGCTGGAGAAATGTTTCAGGTAACAACACAGAACCTGTATGACCTGAAGAAAGACGAAGATGGTAAGATAAAGTATGACGATGACTTCTTTGGCAAGATGACCTCGCTAACTGTGAGTGGACAGTTGGAGGGTGAAACGGCTGCTACTGCACTTGGTGCTATTTATACCTTTGGCCCTACATTCCGCGCAGAAAATTCAAACACGCCTCGTCACTTGGCGGAGTTCTGGATGGTGGAACCCGAGGTCGCATTCATCGACCTAAATGACTTGATGAATTTGGAAGAGGATTTCATCAAATACTGCGTGAAGTGGGCATTGGACAATTGTATAGACGATTTGCAGTTCCTTAATAACATGATTGACAAGTCATTAATTGAACGTTTGCAAGGTGTGCTGAAGGAGGAGTTTGTGCGCTTGCCATATACCGAAGGTATCAGTATTTTGGAAGAAGCAGTTCGAAACGGACATAAGTTTGAGTTCCCTGTATCATGGGGTACTGACTTGGCTTCAGAGCATGAACGTTACTTGGTGGAACACCATTTCAAGCGTCCAGTCATCATGATCAACTATCCGAAAGAGATAAAGGCTTTCTATATGAAGCAGAATGAGGATGGTAAGACTGTACAGGGTACTGATGTGCTTTTCCCCGCTATTGGCGAAATTATTGGTGGTAGTGTTCGTGAGGAGAATTATGACAAACTGATGGAGGAAATCAAGCGTCGAGACATCCCCATGAAAGATATGTGGTGGTATCTTGATACCCGCCGATATGGTAGTTGTCCACATGGTGGTTTCGGCCTCGGATTTGAAAGATTGATTCTGTTTGTTACAGGTATGTCTAACATCCGTGATGTGATTCCTTACCCACGTACTCCGCGTAATGCAGATTTTTAACATTTTTTCTTGGCTAATTGCCAGAAAAACTGTACCTTTGCAAGCCGATTATTATCAAGGAAATAAAAAGCGATTGATTCATAGTGCTTTGTAGAATTCTTTTGGCCGAGATCTACATGGGTATATGATGAAATCTTAGTAGTAACATTTTTAAATTTTTAATTAGAGTGGATACTTTAAGTTACAAAACCATTTCTGCAAACAAGACTACGGTAAACAAAGAATGGGTTATCGTAGATGCCACAGATCAGGTGTTAGGCCGTCTGGGCTCTAAAGTTGCGAAGTTGTTGAGAGGTAAGTATAAACCTAACTTCACCCCTCACGTGGACTGCGGAGATAATGTAATTGTTATCAACGCTGACAAAGTTAAGTTGACTGGTAACAAATGGAACGGTAGAGTTTACCTTTCATACACAGGTTACCCTGGCGGTCAGAGAGAGATTACTCCTGCTAAGCTGTTGGCTAAGCCAAATGGTGCAGACCGTCTGTTGAGAAGAGTAGTAAAGGGCATGCTGCCAAAGACCAAGTTGGGTGCAAAGATTCTCAATAATCTCTACATCTACGATGGCTCTGAGCACAAACATCAGGCACAAGAGCCTAAGCTCATTGATATTAACGCACTTAACTAATAAGAAGATATGGAAGTAATTAATGCATTAGGCAGACGCAAAAGTGCTGTTGCACGTATCTTCATGTCAGAAGGTACAGGTAAGATTACCATTAATAAGAAAGATTTAGCAGTCTATTTCCCATCATCAATCCTGCAGTTTGTTGTAAAACAGCCATTGAATAAGTTGGGTGTAGCAGAAAAATATGACATCAAGGTAAATCTTGATGGTGGTGGCTTTACAGGCCAGTCTCAGGCGTTGCGTTTGGCAATTGCCCGTGCTTTGGTAAAGATCAACCCAGAGGATAAGAAAACCCTGCGTGCTGAAGGTTTCATGACTCGCGATCCTCGTTCTGTTGAGCGTAAGAAGCCAGGTCGTCCAAAGGCTCGTCGTAGATTCCAGTTCAGCAAGCGTTAATGTGCTGGTGGAGAGAATTTGCGTTTAGCATCTAAACTACCGGGACTCGTAGGTTTAGGCTACCCGGCGGTTGGTTTAGAAAAACAAAAAAGAAAGTAAACGATTTAAAGAAAATTTCAAATGTCAAGAACAAGTTTTGATACATTACTCGAAGCAGGTTGCCACTTCGGTCATCTAAAGAGAAAGTGGAACCCAGCTATGGCTCCTTATATTTTCATGGAGCGCAATGGTATTCATATCATTGATTTAAATAAGACGGTTGCTAAAGTTGATGAAGCTGCCGAAGCTATGAAGCAAATCGTCAAGTCAGGAAAGAAGATCCTGTTTGTTGCTACTAAGAAACAAGCTAAGCAGGTTGTAGCCGAGAAGGCACAGTCTGTTGGCATGCCTTACGTGATTGAGCGTTGGCCAGGTGGTATGCTTACCAACTTCCCTACTATCCGCAAGGCTGTGAAGAAAATGGCTAATATCGATAAGTTGACCAACGATGGTACTTTCGCAAACCTGTCAAAACGAGAGATTCTGCAGATTTCTCGTCAGCGTGCTAAGTTGGAGAAGAACCTCGGTTCTATCGCAGACTTGACTCGTCTGCCTTCTGCTTTGTTCGTAGTTGACGTGATGAAAGAAAATATTGCTGTTCGCGAGGCTAACCGTCTGGGTATTCCTGTGTTCGGTATCGTTGATACTAACTCAAATCCTGATAACATCGATTTTGTAATCCCAGCTAACGATGACGCTACCAAGTCAATTGAAGTGATTCTCGATGCTTGCTGCGCTGCTATGCAGGAAGGTATTGAAGAACGTAAGGTGGAGAAGATCGATATGGAAGCTGCTGGCGAAGACGAAGCTGCTGAGAAGGCACCTAAGGCTGCTCGCCCAAGAAGAGCTAAGGCTCGCATGGACAAGCGTGATGAGGATGCTCTGAATGCTGCTAAGGCTGCTGACTTTATCAAGGAAGAGGATTGATTATTAACCATTTAACAAGAATAGTATTATGGCTGTAACAATGGCTGATATCACCAAGCTCCGTAAAATGACGGGTGCTGGTATGATGGATTGTAAGAATGCACTGACTCAGGCAAACAACGATTTTGACGAGGCAGTAAAGATAATTCGTGAGAAGGGTAAGGCAGTGGCTGCTAAGCGTTCTGACCGTGAGGCTTCTGAAGGTTGTGTGTTGGTGAAGGTTGATGGCAATTTTGGTGCTATCATCGCGCTAAAGTGTGAGACTGACTTTGTAGCTAACAATGCTGACTTCGTGAAGTTGACTCAGGATATCCTGGATGCAGCAGTGGCTAACCGTTGCAAGACACTGGATGAGGTGAAGGCTCTGAAGCTGGGTGATCGCACCGTAGCTGAGGCTGTTACTGATCGTAGTGGTATCACAGGTGAGAAAATGGAACTCGACGGCTACAATGTGCTGGAAGGTGAGGGTATCTCTACCTACAATCACATGAACAAGAATTTCCTCTGCACTATGTGCTTGCTGAACAAGTCTGGTTTTGAGGAGGCTGGTCATGAGGTAGCTCTGCAGATTGCTGCTATGAATCCTGTAGCAGTTGACGAGGCGAGCGTTCCTCAGTCAGTGAAAGACAATGAGTTGAGCGTGGCTATCCAGAAGACCAAGGATGAGCAGGTTCAGAAGGCTGTTGAGGCTGCTTTGAAGAAAGCTGGCTACAACCTTTATATTGCTGAGAATGAAGATCACCTGAACGAAGGTATCATGAAGAAGATGATTACTGAGGAGCAGGCTGATGATATTCGTCGCATCAAGAAGGAGGTGGCTGAGCAGAAGGCAGCAAGTCTGCCAGAGCAGATGATTCAGAATATTGCAAATGGTCGTATGGCAAAGTTCTTCAAGGATGTATGCTTGTTGAAACAGGAATACAATAAGGACGCTAAGCTGACTGTTGCTGAGTATCTGCAGAAGTTCGACAAGGATTTGACCGTAGTTGATTTCAAGCGTTTCAACCTTCGTGCTGAGTAATATACTTTGTAGAAAATATGATAAGATTAGAGGATGTTCTTGTGTGAGCATCCTCTTTTTATTTACCTTTCTAAGAATTATCCTTTGGGCTTGGTCTGCGTGTATCCTTTAGCCATCAGTAAATCAAGTACACGTTGCTTGAAGTCACCTTGGATGATGATTTCACCGTCTTTGACTGTACCACCCACACCACAACTGCTTTTCAAGAGTTTGCCCAATGTTTTCAGATCGTCTTCAGTTCCTATGAAGCCAGTCACTAAGGTCACTGTTTTGCCCCCACGGTTCTTGCGGTCAAGGCTTACACGCAACTTCTGTTGCTGGGGTGGAAGAGTAGCTCGCTCTTCCTTCTCTCTTGTTTCAAACTTGAAATCTGGGTTAGTGGAATAAACCACGTTCAGTCTATCTTTCCAATCGTTGTTCATCGCTATAATTTATACTTTTCCACAAAAATAAGGAAAAGAATGGTATGTTGTCAATGAAAAACAGTAAATTTGCATAATAAACCGTCATCCGTTATGAAGATTATCTGTATTGGCATGAACTATACCCTCCATAAAGAGGAATTAGGGCACACGGAGGCAACGCCGGAGCCTGTGATTTTTATGAAGCCAGACTCTGCTGTTTTGCGTGATGGAAAGCCGTTTTTCCTGCCCGATTTCTCTCAGAACCTGCAATATGAGACCGAGGTGGTAGTGCGCATCAGCCGTTTAGGCAAAGCCATCAGCCCGAAGTTTGTACGTAGGTATTATGATGCTGTGACGGTGGGTATTGACTTTACAGCCAGGGATCTTCAGAACCGATTTCGTGCAGAAGGACATCCTTGGGAACTGAGCAAAGGTTTTGATGAGAGTGCCGTGATAGGTGATTTCATTCCTTTGACTGATGTGGGTAATGAGGTGCAGAACTTGCATTTCCATTTAGACGTGGATGGCAATACCGTACAGCAAGGTTTTACAGGTGATATGCTCTTCAAAGTAGATGAGATTATCTGTTACGTCAGTAAGTTTATGACCTTGAAAATTGGTGATTTGATTTATACAGGAACGCCGGTTGGGGTAGGGCGAGTAGCCATTGGTAATCATCTACAAGGATATCTGGAAGATAAGAAGTTGTTGGACTTTTATGTAAGATGATGAAGATTAGAGTTGGTTTTGGATATGATGTACACCAACTGGTCGAAGATCGTGACCTATGGTTGGGTGGTGTGAAGTTACAGCATAGTAAGGGACTGCTGGGCCATTCTGATGCTGATGTTTTGATACATGCTATTTGCGATGCCTTGTTGGGTGCCGCCTGTATGCGAGATATAGGATTTCACTTCCCTGATAGTGCCTCTGAGTACAAGAACATCGATAGTAAGATATTGCTAAAAAATACAGTTGAGTTGATAGCCACCAAAGGATATAAAGTTGGTAATATTGACGCTACCGTTTGTGCCGAGTTCCCTAAGTTGAATCCGCATATTCCTGCCATGCAGCATGTTTTGGCTGAGGTAATGAATGTTGATGTAGATGATGTGTCCATTAAGGCTACCACTACTGAGAAGTTGGGCTTCACAGGTAGGGAAGAAGGTATCTCTGCCTATGCTACTGTATTGATAGAAAAAGAATAAATACAAATGATACTATGAAATATCTAAGTGCTATTAGTGTTGTTCTGGTTTCGGTCTTGCTGTCGCTGACAGGATGTGTTACAGAACAACAAAAAGTGAGATATTGCATGACCGAGGCATTGGATAACTCGGCATGGGATGCTTCTGTGTGGATTTCTGTGGCTGATGCCCCTGTGGTGCAGGGCGTCGTCTGGGAACCTGGTAATTGGCGCTCTGCTGATGGTGCCAGTTGGTTTATCTCTACTGTAAAGAACGATAAGAAGGTGGTGAGTGCCAAGTGGATGACCACTGCTTTGGGCGTTTATGAACTATATGTGAATGGTGAAATAGTGGGAGATGAAGTGTTAAAACCTGGCTTCACCCACTATGCGAAAACCAAGCGCTCTTTTACCTATGACATCACGAATATGTTGGAGAAAACTGCTGGTAGTGAGAATATCCTCTCTGTACAAGTTACTCCAGGTTGGTGGGGCGACAAGATTATCACTCCTGCAGGCCATGATGGCATGATAGGCAAAAAATGTGCTTTTAGAGGTGTGTTGCAGCTCACTTACTCAGATGGTTCTATACAACTCTTTGGTTCTGATACTGATAATTGGAAAGCTGGTATCGCAGGTCCTGTAAAACATGCAGGTATTTTTGATGGGGAGGAATATGATGCCCGTGAACCAATGGGTTACTTAGTAGCAGATCTGTTCAAAACTCCTGAAGTAAATGAAGAGTTTAAAGGTGAAATTCTACCTTCAGCCGGAGCGGAAATTTATTTGCGCAAGGATTTAGCGATGAATCCTGTAAAGACATATGTTTGGAAAGATATTGAGAATACTAAGGAAGAAGAATACGGAAAGGTTGTGATCAGCCGTGAATATACTACTGGCGAGGAGATTACCTTAGAAGCAGGAGAGACCTTGGTGGTGGATTTCGGTCAGAATGCAGCCGCTATTCCTTCATTTGTCTTTAAAGCCGCTGGCGGCACCACTCTTACCTGTCTTTCTGGTGAATTACTGAATGATGGTAATGGAGCCAAGAGTCGTGGAATGGATGGACCAGAAGGTAGCGTGCATCGCGACAACCTGCGTATAGCTTCCGCTGGTGGCATGAAGCTTACTTATACCTTTGCCGACAATGCAGACTTTGTATCTTACTATCCACATTGCACTTTCTTTGGTTATCGTTTTGCCTCTATCACGACTACTGGTCAAGTAACCATCCAGTCGTTACAGTCCATCCCTGTAACCTCTATTAGTGAGTCTTTGGAAACGGGTGTCATTACTACTGGGAATGAATCGGTGAACAAACTGATATCCAATACTCTTTGGGGACAGCGCTCCAACTACCTGTCAGTTCCTACAGATTGTCCACAACGCAATGAACGTCTGGGGTGGACAGCTGACACACAAGTATTTGCTGAGACTGGAACCTTCTTTGCCAACACTCTTAGCTTTTTCCATAAGTGGATGCGCGATATGCGTGACTCTCAGAGCGAGACAGGTGCATTCCCTGGTGTGGCTCCATTAGCACAATATGGTGAGGATATGATGCGATTAGGCTGGGCTGATGCTGGCATCATTGTGCCTTGGACGATTTGGAAGCAGTTTGCCGACATCAGTATCATAGATGAGAACTGGGAGGCTATGAACCGCTTTATGAATCACGTGAATGATACTCATTATGACCATACTGCTCTGAGTGCAGAGAATGGCAACTACCAATGGGGTGACTGGCTGAGCTATGAGCCGTTGGAGAGTTGTGGAGGAGGTGCTTTCAGGGAAACACCTAAGGGTAGGGCTCCATTAGATGATGCCATTTCCTATTGGAGTTACTTGGGTGCTTCTTATTGGCTGATTGATGCTGAGATGATGCTTGATATGGCTATGGCAACTAACCGTGACGCTACTGTTTACCAACGAATGGTAGATGATGCTAAAGAATACATAAAGATTAATTTTTTGAAGGAGGATGGTAGCTTTAAGACTGATATCTTAAACACCATGCAAACCCCGGCTTTGTTTGCGTTGAAGAACCATCTTGTTGATGGATCTGCAAAGGAGGCTATCATAGCACGATTGCGCAAGAACTTTGAGGAACATGATAATTGTCTGCAAACTGGTTTCCTGGGTACCTCTATACTGATGCAGACATTGACTGACAATGGTATGGGAGACATTGCTTACGAGTTGCTTTTGCAGCGCAAGAATCCCAGTTGGCTCTATTCTGTTGATAATGGAGCTACCACCATTTGGGAGCGTTGGAATAGTTATATGATAGATAAAGGTATGGGTCCTCAAGGCATGAACAGTTTTAATCATTATGCTTATGGTGCTGTTTGTGCATGGATATGGGAAACTGTTGCCGGTATAGCTGCTGATCCAAAGCAGCCAGGTTTTAAACATATCATCATGAAACCTTTACCAGATAAGCGATTGGGTCATCTGGAAGCTAATTATCAGTCGGCTGCTGGCATGATTCGCAGTGCATGGAGATACGAGGGTAACCAGTGGATATGGGAGTTCACTGTGCCACAAGGGGCAACTGCTTCTGTTACGCTTCCTGGTGAGACCGAATCTAAGGAATATGAAGCAGGCTCCTATACGATAACGAAGTGAGCGATTCCATAAGCCCTTCTAAAGTTTGATATTATTATATTAGATATGAAAAGATTATTGATTTCAACTTGTCTGCTGGCTTGTTTGTCAGGTATAGATGCGATTGCGCAAGATTCTTTGCGCTACCATATTGATTTGAAAGATAAGGTGGCTACAGAGTACAGCTTGAAGCATCCAGAGAAATTCCTCTCGTCAAAGGCCTTGCAGCGAAGGCAGAAGCAAAACTTGCAAGTTGATTCTACTGACTTGCCCGTGCCAGAGGCTTATATTAAGGCCATCCGTCAGACAGGTGTAAAGGTGTTGGTCACCAGCAAATGGGAGAATTTCGTTACGGTGTCTTGCAACGATACTGCGTTGATAGACAAGATTAGGGCGTTGCCTTTTGTAAAGAGTGCTACCAAGGTGTGGAAGACTCCTGCCAATGCCATCGCTTCGTCACGTAGGGATACTATCATCAACGAACTTACGGTGAATCCCGATACCATCTATGGCACATCCTACGGACAGATTCATGTTAGCAAAGCCGACCTTTTGCACGAAGCAGGTTTTAAAGGGCAGGGCATGACTATTGCCGTAATTGATGGAGGTTTCCATAACTTTGACCGCATCCCTGCTTTGGATAATGTAAAGGTGTTGGGCACAAAAGATTTTGTGGAATCAGATGCTGACATTTTTGCAGAATCGACTCATGGACTTAGCGTTCTGTCTTGCATGGCGACCAATAAACCTGGCGTGATGATAGGTACAGCTCCAGAGGCTTCCTATTGGCTTTTGCGAAGTGAGGATTCTGATTCAGAATACCCCATTGAGCAAGACTATTGGGTAGCTGCAGTTGAATATGCCGACAGTGTGGGAGTGGATTTAATCAATACCTCTTTGGGCTACAATGAGTTTGATGACTCATCTATGGATTTCAAACTAAGAGACCTGAATGGGAAGCATTCAGTTATTTCTCGTGCTGCAAGCCGTTTGGCTGACAAAGGCATGATACTGGTGTGTAGTGCCGGTAATTCTGGCAACTCGGTTTGGAAGAAAATAACACCTCCTGGTGATGCCGATAATGTGTTGACAGTAGGTGCTATTGTATGGCAAACGGGTGTCATAGCTTCCTTCTCTTCTGTTGGTAATACGCAGGACGGACGTGTAAAGCCCGATGTGGTAGCTGCAGGTGTAAGGGCTGATGTCATTAACTCGCATGGTAGTCAGGGCAAGGCCAACGGTACCTCTTTCGCTTCTCCCATCATGTGTGGCATGGTGGCATGTTTGTGGCAGGCTTGTCCTACCTTGACAGCCAAAGAGGTGATAGATCTGGTGCGACAGGCAGGCGATCGGGCAGAATTCCCTGACAATATATATGGCTACGGCATTCCTGATATGTGGAAAGCCTACCAGAACTATCTCAACAGATAATCTATGCAACCAATAACGCTGTATGAGCTAAACGAATTGGTCAAGCTAACCCTGGAACTGGGTATGCCAAAAAACTATTGGGTTCAGGCTGAACTCAGTGAGGTGCGTATCAATAATGGACATTGCTATGTGGAGTTCGTGCAAAAGGATAAGCGTGGCAATAGCTTGGTGGCAAAGGCTCGTGGCGTTATTTGGAGGAATGTATATACAGCCTTGAAACCCTATTTTGAGCATGCTACGGGACAACAGTTTACCGCAGGTATCAAAGTACTGGTGGAGGTGAGTGTGTCGTTTCACGAATTATATGGCTATTCCCTTACAGTAACTGATATCGATCCCTCTTATACGCTCGGCGATATGGCTCGCAAGAGGCAAGAAATCCTTCGTCAGTTGGAGGCAGATGGCGTACTGCACCTCAACAAGGAGTTAGAGATGCCATTTCTTCCCAAACGCATAGCTGTCATCTCCTCAGTTACGGCAGCTGGCTATGGTGATTTTTACGACCAGTTGTCTAACAATGCAGAAGGGTTCTATTTCCATGTAGAACTGTTCCCTGCCATCATGCAGGGTGTTGGGGTAGAACAATCCATCCTCCAGGCATTAGACAATATCTATGCCCGTGAAGAGGAGTTTGATGTGGTGGTAATTATCCGTGGTGGTGGAGCCACATCCGATCTGACAGGTTTCGATACTTACCCTCTTGCCGCAGCTGTTGCACAGTTCCCTTTGCCCATCATCACGGGTATCGGTCATGAAAGGGATGACACTATATTAGATATGGTATCGCATACGCGCGTGAAGACTCCAACGGCAGCTGCCGAGTTCCTGATAGGACAGATGCAACTCGCAGCTGATGAGTTGACCGACCTGGCTCAACGCCTCAACAAGGGTGTGAACCTTTTGTTATATGAAAACAAGGAGTTATTGTTGCGTCTCCAGTCACTTATTCCTGCTAAGGCGATGCAGAGAGTGTCTGATGGCAGACTCTACCTGCAAAATGCCAAGCATCGCATACTACAAGGAGCTATGACACAAGTAAGCTGCCAACGTCAAGCATTGCCTTTGTTGTCTCACCTGTTGCAGATGGCTATACCGCAAGTGGAGAAACGCCGTTACCAACTGATGCTTTTACAACAGAAAATGACTGATGCTTCGCCCGAGAGACTTTTGGCTAAGGGCTATAGCATTACTTTAAATAATGGCAAGGTGGTGAAAGATGCCAAATCGCTGAAACCAGGTGATGAAATCACTACCCGCCTTAAACAAGGAGAAATAACTTCAATTGTCCAATAATATGAAAGAAGAAACCTATTCCCAAGCATTGGCACGACTGCAGAAGATTGTTGCCCAGATAGACAGTGGCGAGTTGGAAATCGACCAACTGGCTGACAAAATCAAGGACGCTAACGCCATTATCGCCTTTTGCAATGACAAACTGACCAAAGCTGATGAGGAAATTAAAAAATTATCACAAGAAAAACAGTAATTGTAATTATTTATTGCTATTTTTGCAACTAATTATCACTAATGATAAGTAACATAACAGCATACAATATGAACGAGATTGATTGGAAGAATCTGTCTTTCGGATATATGAAGACAGACTACAACGTGAGAATTTATTACCGTAACGGGAAGTGGGGTGAGATAGAGACATGTAGTGAGGAAACAATTCCTTTGCACATGGCTGCTACCTGTCTGCATTATGGACAGGAATGTTTTGAGGGCTTGAAGGCCTATCGTTGCAAGGATGGCAAGATTCGTATCTTCCGTGTTGAGGAAAATGCTGCTCGTATGCAATCTACCTGTGATGGTATCCTTATGCCTAAGTTGCCTACAGAAACTTTTGTTGAAGCAGTAAAGAAAGTTGTTAAACTTAATGAGCGTTTTATCCCTCCTTATGAGTCAGGAGCAACTCTCTACATCCGTCCGTTACTGATTGGTATTAGTGCTCAGGTAGGTGTGCATCCGGCATCCGAGTACCTGTTCCTGATATTCGTCACGCCTGTAGGCCCATATTTTAAAGGTGGCTTTGCGACCAATCCTTATGTTATCATCCGTGAACACGACCGTTCGGCTCCATTGGGAACAGGTATTTATAAAGTGGGTGGTAACTATGCTGCCAGTCTCACGGCCAACAAGAAGGCACATGATTTAGGCTACAGTTGCGAGTTCTATCTTGATGCTAAGGAGAAGAAATACATGGACGAGTGTGGTGCTGCCAACTTCTTCGGCATCAAGAACAACACTTATGTAACTCCTAAGTCAACCTCTATCTTGCCATCTATCACCAACAAGAGCTTGATGCAGTTGGCAGAAGACTTGGGTTTGAAGGTGGAGCGTCGTCAGATTCCTGAAGAAGAGTTGTCAACATTCGAAGAAGCTGGTGCTTGTGGTACTGCTGCAGTTATCAGTCCTATTTCTTATATTGACGACCTCGACACCAAACAGCGATTCACTTTCAGTAAGGATGGCAAACCTGGTCCTATTTCCACTAAGCTATATAATAAACTGCGTGCCATCCAGTATGGCGATGAACCTGACGTACATGGATGGGTAACCGTACTTGACTGATATGGGCAAAGGGAAATTGCAAAAATTTGCCGATATGGAAAGCTTCCCTCATGTTTTCCAATATCCTTATTCTGTGGCGGAAGACCATCCGTTTGAAATGAGAGGAAAATGGAACGAGGAGTTTTTTCATAATGATCACCCTATTATATTGGAGTTGGGATGCGGACGGGCCGAATATACTTTGGGCTTGGCGCGTCTTAACCCCATGTGTAATTATATTGCTGTAGATATCAAAGGTGCCCGTATGTGGGCTGGTGCCAAACAGTCATTGCAGGAGGGCTTAACGAATGTGGCGTTCTTGCGCACCAATATTGAAATAATTGACCGTTTCTTTGCTCAGGATGAGGTGAGTGAAATATGGCTTACTTTCCCTGATCCTCAGATGAAGAAGGTTACCAAACGCTTGACATCTACTGATTTCTTGTTGCGTTATCGTCGCTTTATGAAAGATTGTGGGGTCATACACCTCAAGACTGATAGCAACTTCTTGTTCACCTACACCCGTTTGTCTGCAGTG
>JAGCCV010000044.1 GCA_017651505.1 Bacteroidaceae bacterium
TACAGAGGCCATTCATAGTAACCGTGACCTAAAAGGTATGGGTGACCTGTTCGAAGACCTGCAAATGTGTTATCAGTATTTCAAGCCTTATTTCAGCCGTTTCAAGGAGATGCCACAACGTGTATGTCATTTTGACACCAAATTGAGCAACATGCTCTTCGACGATAATGGCGATGTTCTGTGCCTCATCGACCTTGACACGGTGATGTCGGGCTACATCACCTCCGACTATGGTGATTTTCTTCGTACCGCAGCCAACACCACGAACGAGAACGACAGAGCCTACAGTCATGTAGCCTTTAACATGAACGTGTTTAAGTCATTTACGCAAGGCTATCTGCAAGAAATGAAGCAAATACTCACACCTGCCGAGAAAGAGTTATTGCCCTACTCTGTGCTGCTATTCCCCCTGATGCAGAGCGTGCGGTTCTTGACAGATTTCATGAATGGAAACATATATTACCATGTGGATTATCAGCAACAGAACCTGATAAGGGCAAAGAACCAGTACACGTTACTGGAAAAAGTGGCAAGCAACTGGGAGGAGATCTGCAGCTTTATTAATGAGGAGGCAAAATCATGAAAAAAATTAGTATAGAATACTTAAAAAACGAAGACTACGTTGATTACATCGATGGTGACCTCTTCATCATTGAAGATGTAGAAAAACTGCCTACCATCAAGATGGATGCCGTTGAAGTGGAAGCTATCATCGTGATTTTCTGTACATCGGGTGTAGGTCAGGTAACCATGAACGGCACCAGGCATCAACTGAAACGCAACCAGCTATTGTTGGGTATGCCGCATACTATTTATTCTAACTACATGAAACTGACCGATAATTTCGACGTGAAAATCCTCGGCATTGCCACCCGTGCGTTGAACAGTTCGGTGTTTATGACCAAGAACATCTGGAAGAATTTCTATTTCTTGCTGAATAACCCAGTACTTGACGTTAACGAAGATGAAGTGAAGCTGTTTACCCACTACTACGAACTGGCCAATATGAAGATTCACAGCGAGCGTTCACCATTCCACCAGGCCATCATGATGTCTCTTGTTCATAGTGTGGTTTTCGAGTTACTGGCACTCACCAACAAGGTGGAAAGTATAGAGTTTGAAGAAGAAGAACAATCGAGTCAGAGTGACGTGCTATTCAGAAACTTCCTCGAGCTATTGGCAGAATACGAAGGGCGTGTGCGCTCCGTGCAGGAATATGCTGATATGCTATATGTATCGCCGAAATATTTATCTTCAGTAGTGAAACAGTTAAGTGGTCGCACGGCACTGGCCTTGATTCATGAGACCACCATCCATGCCATTGTACGACAATTGAAATATACTAATAAGCCTATCAAGGAAATTTCCGATGAGATGAAATTTCCCAGCCTCTCATTCTTCGGTAAGTTTGTGAAAACACAGTTGGGTGTATCACCAAAGAAATTCAGAAAAGGGGGATAAATTAGAAAGGGGTGAGCTTATCAGCTCACCCCCATTTATCTTACTTCTTGTCATTCAGTCTGTAACTGATGAAAGCAACGTGACGACTGTCAGGTGCCCAAGAGTTGGTGTTGATGGTACCTTGTCCACCAAACAACTCTGCCACACGCTTAGGCTGTCCACCAGTAGCAGGCATCAGCCACAACTCAACATTATAGTTGGCCAAATGCTGTCCTGGTTCCAGGTCACCAACATGGTAGGTGATATAGATTACCTGCTTGCCATCGGGAGACACATGTGGGAACCATGCATTGCGCGTTTCATCAAACGTCATCTGGGTCTGTTCAGAGCCATCGGCATTCATACGCCACACCTGCATCAAGCCAGTGCGTACGCTGTTGAACCATATATGCTTACCATCAGGACTGTACTCAGGACCATCATCCAAACCTTCAGCAGTGGTCAGACGTTTCTCCTCACCACCATCCACAGAGATAGTATAAATGTCGGCACCAGTAGCCACACTACGGAAGGCACAGTAAGCCAAAGTCTTTCCGTCTGGGCTCCACCCATGCAGGTAACTGGGTCCCCAAGGGGTTATTAGTTTTGGTGTGCCTCCTTCCAAAGGCAGTGTATATATCAAAGAAGTACCACCTGTTGGTGAAGGACTGGAGCTCACAGCAATGGACTTGCCATCGGCAGAAAGCACATGGTCGTTGTTACAACGCACCACATACTCGGTATTGATCAGTGCTACCTCACCCTTTCCATCGGCTGCCAACTTGTAAATCAAGCCATTGCTATTGTATACAATCCATTTGCCATCTACAGTCCAGTTAGGAGCCTCAATCAGATAAGGGAACTCTTTCAAAACAGTACGTTCACCAGTCTGTACATCCAGCACCTCAAGGATACTTGTCACTGTGTTTCGCTGCTGTGCCTGCATACCTATCGCTACACAGAACATCGATAATAGATAAAAGATTCGTTTCATGGTTGTAATTATTAAAAGTTAGTTTATTGGAGCAAAGATAATGCTTTTTCTTTTCTTACCAAACATTTAATTATTTTTTATTCAATAGCAATATAGTCATTTTTATATGTTAGCTAAAGCCATTATGCAAAAAAAGGGTTGGATTTCCAAGCGGAAGCCAACCCTTTATTATGACTTAGTAATCTCTTCTTAGAACCAGAGATAACGGGTATCTTTGACATTTGCTTTCATATAGAGGTCGTTGCCAAACTGCTGACGAGCAATGTTCACCTTGTTGTTCTGCAACATAATCTTTTCTGTTGCGGCCTCATATGTTTCGCTGGTCTTGTTCTGCGCATAAGGCTGCAACACATACACGCCGTAATTACCCTTGAGAGGTGCACTTGCTACACCCTGCTGGCCCACCAGTGCATCTGCACTTATCACATATTCAGAACCACCAATAGCTGGTACATAAGCAGGAGAAGAGAATGTTACTCGTTTCACAGAGTCACTTACTGCCTCATCCATAGCCTTCAACTGCTCCAGGGATGCACCTCCAGCCTTAGCCAATAACAGCTCACTTTTTTTCTCACGAATCAGCTCGCGCTTGATTTCATCCTGTACTAAAGCCAATGGGCGATAACCTACCTTGTTAACGCGTGCCACACCTACCTGCATCAGACGATCGCTCTCACCACACTCATACAAACCAGAAGCATCGCCTGCCTTAGCCTCGAACACCCACTTGAGGGCATCCTTGGTATTGCGGATAGAACCAATGGTATGATCAGAACTCTGCACCTCACCCTGAGTATAAAGACGGTAACCTGCATCTTCTGCATTGGCCACCATTTTCTCGTAAGTGCTGTTAGCAGCCACGAACTCGCTGAAGTTATTGTAGGCTTTGTTATAAGTATCCTTACTGAACTCAACAGGACGCTTAACAATAGCCACCTTATACTTAGGCTGAACAGCCTTCTTGGCAACCACTTCAAGGATAACGTTAGCCTGTGTGAGGTTAAGGTTGGTAAGCTGGTTTTGTGGCAAGGTGGTGATAGCGTTGATGTAACGCAGGTTGTCACCATCTACCTGAGCGCCTTCGTAATTGGCCGAGGTAATCCAAACAGATTCGCCTGTCTGGCCATAACGCTGTGCAATGTCTGCAAATTGTGCGCCACCTTTAATGGCGTTATAGATACTGTCTGCCAACTCTTGTGCACGAGCCTGTGTGTCGCCGGTAACCTGAATCTGACGGAACTGGATAGAGTCTGCCATATTGACAACCTCCAGCTTCTTGAAGCTGTTGATGGTATTGTCAGCGGTATTGTAATAGGGACCAAACACGCCACCTACCTCTACGGAGTCCAATCGAGCCACAACGTCTGAAGGTAAAGCTTTAGCAGTGTAATACAGGTTGACAAAAGGCTGCTCAGAACCAGACTGACGAATAAATGTAGTATAGTCAGCTACTTCACCTGTCAGTTGCTGAGTATATTCATCCATCTCAGCCTCAAGAGCGGCACGATCTTCTTCACTTGCTTCCACCAGCACGTCGATATAACGAACATCACGTGTCTCTACCAATTGGCGATACTGTTCCTTCTTCTTCTCATAGCGAGCCTTAATCTCTGAATCGGTAACGACGATAGAAGAGTCGAGCACAGAGCTATAAGGAAGCGCAGCCATCAAGAAATCAGTCTGAGTGGTACGTGCATCAAAGCTGTTCTGTGCCTCTACAGAGTTAGAAAGCAGCGACATGCTGAGCAATGCCTGATATTTCTCTGCCAGACGATTCTGGCGAAGGGTCTTCTCGATAAAAGTCCAGTATTTATAAACTTGCTGATACTGCTGCATAACGTCAGCAGATGTATTAGATGCATTCATACTGGAATAGTTCACAAGGAACATGTTCAGCATATCCTTGTCGAATGCTCCGGTTGTCTGGTTCAGGAAAGGGGTGTTAGCCAAGATAGGAGCTGTTCCCTGATCAATGATGTCTTGCACTTCCTCGTCAGAAACCGTGAGACCAAGTTTTTTTGCCTCGTTCTCAATCAGTTGGTTGTTGACATAAGCCTGCCATACCTGATCTTTAACTGCATCGTTCTGCTCGTCAGTCAATGCTGTAAGGCCCTGTGAGAACTTCACTGCATCAGCATATTCCTCAAAAAGCGCCTGATAGTCTTGAGCGGAAATTTTTTTACCATTTACTTCACCTACATCCTGTGACTGACGGGGAGCTATTACCTTCCAAGCGTCACCAGCGATGAAGGCAAACAAGCCCAAGGCAATCACACCAATCAACAACGGTCCATGAGACCTGATTTTTTGTAAAGCTGCCATATTTAATTATTTAAGTTTTTTATGCGATAAGTTTTTATGTTTTTGGCCATTATTCCCAAAAACGGTGCAAAGGTACAAAAAAAATACTAATACGCTATTGTTTTTTTAAAAAAAATACCAAATAGTTCTATTCGTTCACTTTCAGCCGTACGAGTTCAATTTTTGTAGCTGCTACCTTGATGATTTTAAAGTCGTATTTATCAATTGTCACTGTTTCATGCAGCTTTGGGAAGCTCTGATAACGATCAAGAATCAAGCCACCTACAGTGAGGTATTCATCAGACTCAGGCAGGTCGAGGTCGAATCTCTCATTCACTCGTTCAATTTCCAACCGCGCCGAAAGTACATATTCACGCTCCCCTACCTTCTTGCAAACGTAGTTAGTGCTGTCGTGTTCATCTTCTATTTCACCAAAGATTTCCTCAACCAAGTCCTCCAAGGTGATGATGCCAGAGGTACCTCCAAACTCATCCACCACCACTGCCATATTCTGCTTGTCCTTAATGAACTTCTTCATGAGTCGTTGAGCAGACATTGTTTCTGGCACAATGGGCATGGTCTTGATGTTCTTGACCCAGTTGTTGCGGTTACGAAACATCTCTGAGGAATGAATATAACCCATTATGTTATCAATATTTCCATCAAAAATAATGATACGTGAGTTGCCCGACTCGATAAAGGTATTTATAAGATCTTGCACGGGGGTCTTGACATCTAATGCCAGAATCTCGGTGCGGGGCACCATACAGTCGCGCAGCTTGACAGAGGAGAAGTCGAGCACGTTCTGGAAAATTTTCACTTCTGAGCCCAAGTTGTCCTCATTTTCAGCATTTTCGATGCTGGAAGTAACAAAATAGTCAAGATCGATCTTTCCAAACACCTTTTCCTCTACCTCTCTGTTCACCTTCTGACCAAAGAGCCTCAACAACACATAGGAAAGCATGGAGGCAAACTTGGAAACAGGATATAGTATAATGTATAATATATAAAGAGGTATTGCGAAGATGCGCAACATAAGGTTGGGATTCAACTTAAAGAACGTCTTGGGTAGAAATTCACCGGTAACAATGATGATGAGGGTGGATATGATAGTTTGCAGGAGCAGGATTAAGAATTCGTTATGTCCTACAAGAGTAGTCAAATAAGGTTCAAGTAATTGTGCCATCAGGATACCATAGATGACGAGTGCAATGTTATTGCCCACGAGCATGGTAGAGATGAAGTTGCTGGAATGGCGGAAGAAGTAGGAAAGGATAGACGACGTTATACCAGGCTTGCGATCCATCTCCAAACGAAGTTTGTCAACAGAAACGAAAGCAATCTCTGTACCTGAAAAGAAGGCAGAGAAAAGCACAGCTATCAATAGGTAAATCAGTGTATCCATTTATTGAGGAATAATTGCGGTTGCAGCGGCAACCGTATCGGTTTGCAGACTATCAGCTGGAGTAGCAGCCATTTTATTCTCATCCACATAGAAAATGCCTTCGGGCTTGTGGATGGTATAGACCGTAAACTGCTGGTTGGAATCAAATCCATGTCCTGTGATGACACGGTCAGTTTGTTCAATACGGATAAATGCGTCGGAATAAACTTTTTGCGAGTCCTGATCCCAGAAGAGCAGCTCTGTATTAAATCGTTCGCCCTGCTGATTATGGATATCGACATGACCACGTAGCTCCCATAGCTTTTTCTTATCATAATAGTAGGCTGTGTCAGCCTTTATCTCAGCGGTCACATCGTTGTTCTCATCGAAGTTTTCGACATATACGCCCTTTTCAAACGACCAGCGCGACGGGTTGAGTTTGTCGTACACCAGCCAGAGGGGCGTTGTAATGCGATAACGAATGACTCCAGAGTCAGAGATCAATGTTGTCACGTCGTGTGTCTCTAATGCAGGCAAGGAATCACGGTTGGTGACAGCATCACCCATCTGTTTCCTTTCACTGAAGCATGCAGAGAAAAAAAGAAGCATAACCACTGCTACAAAGACAGTGGTTATGCACATAAATCGATGTATGCGAACTCTATAAAGTTGCATAAACAATTTTTAGCGAATGGTAGTAGTCTCGCCAATGAGACCACCTACAGTCACGCGGTCACCCTTCTTCAAACCCTGCATGAACAGGTCTTCTGACTTCGGGAAATAGCGAGAATAGGTGCGAATCAGTTCGTCAGCCTGCTCAGCGCAACTTGGATCCAGGGTCTTAGCACGCTGTAAGCGGTCAACGCATACATAGTAGGTGCAAGAGTTCAGTGAACGCTCATCGCTCCAGTTTGGATTAGCTGCATAGATCTGAGCCATCAGGATGTGAGGAGCACCCCAGTCATCACGGAAGCTAATAGCTTGCTGAGTATATCTCTTAGCATTGCCCCACTGCTTGATGGTTGACAGAGAAGCTGCAATAGCATAAGCGATTTCAGCCTTCTTTGCGTTGTCAGACTCGAGCTGTAAAGCTTCATCAAAGTACTTGATAGCGTTTTCATAGTCACCCTTCTTGAAATACATATAAGCCACACCGTTAGCTGCGTCAGCAGTTGGGTTGATGCGATACATGTAGTCAGATGCGGTGAAATAAACTTCGCTCTCATTACACTTCATCATGCGCAAGATTGCGATGGTGTTTTTCAGGAAAGCCTCATTAGTCTTGTTCTGCTCAACCTGAGGACCAAATACGTTCTGCAAGGTCTCGCAGTCAGCCATACCACTGTTGATGAATACAGCAAGTACATTCTGCTTAGCAGCTTCCATGTTCTCTTTAGCCTTGTCGTCTGAAGCAGCGGCAATAGCCTGGTCAGTCAAGTCAGAAGCCCAGAGATAGTCATCCAAGAACTGGTTGCTGTGAGACTGGTCAGCTTTCATAACTGCCATTGACTCATTGAGGAAGTTCATAATAGTAGAAGCCTTGGTATTAACGCCATCACCCTGAACAGACTCCTTGAACCACTGATAAGCAATCTTATGATTTGGTTCTGGTGCATAAGTCAGGTAGTCAGCAGCCTTGTCGGCCAATGCGGCAGCATCAGACTTAACCTTTGTACCTTTTGCTCTGAACTCAGGCAGATATTTGGTACGCAGATCATAAAGATTCATCAGCTCATCAAAGAATTTCTGATACTCTGCAGAACCCTTCTGATTAGTGCTCAAGAAAGATTGCAGAATGTCAATCATATCGGTGAAGGTATAATACTTCATCGTAGGGCATTCCTTGAGGACAGCCTTGGTAGGCTCATAAGCATCTGCATAATTCTTTGCCTTTACAGCCTCATGACCAATAGAGCTATTGGTGATGCACTCCTGGCTCTGAGCGAAAGCAGTGCTGAAACCTCCTGCGAGGAGGGCGATTGCAAGTAAATTCTTAATTTTCATTGCCATTAAATTTAAAGTGTTATTATTATTTTTTTTAGTTCACTCTTGTCTTATAGAACCATCGCTCGTTGAATGTAATTCCAATATTCACCCTTAGTTGGTTCTCATGGATAAAGTTAGCAGTCTGCCCATTCACCCTAGCATATTGACCAGATATGTTAACGTAAGAGCGCGACCTCATTATAGGTATCGAAAAACCAGCCGAAACGCCCCACTCTTTCGATGCCCTAACGCCATCGAGCTTATAATAGGGGGCATTATAATAGGCACCAACCCTATACTTGATTCTTTTCAGAATGTTGCTACCTATCGGGTTGGGCAGGTATTCAGCTCCTACTGAAATCTTGGTTCTGTCAACGAACGCGTCCTCGTTGCCCATAAACGACACCTTACTCCATAGCTGATAGGAAACGTCCATTCCTACAGTAAGCCTGTCATCACGAGTATAGGCAACACCTACTCCAAAAGACGTTGGAATGCCGCTTTTCACATCCAAAACTGTCTCGTTTACAGTCATTCCCGATGTTGCCCCATTTATAATGGCCGACGAATTCCCCAAAATGTCTTGTACATAGGTTGTATTAGTTAAATTATATCCTGGCGAGAATACTGCACCAAATGTAATGAAATCTTTCTTTCCAAACTGATGCGAATACTGTGCACCTATGTCAAATTTAACACTATTGACACCCACATGTTCTCGTTTCATGACACCATAAGCATCCGTATTATAAGGGAACGTTTGCATCATGGCATGGTTAACGTCACCCCAAAGATAATAAATATTTGCACCAATAGAAAGTTTTCGGTTTATTTTATATGCTAAACCTACATAAGCCTGATGCAAACCACCATCACCGAAGTAATTTGTGACGTAAGTTTTCTCTTTATCGGTGGCATCCTTGGTCTCATTCGACATGTCATACCCCACATTGGTATATGGCAGCAAACCTAAACTCATACCAAATTTGTTTCCTACACGAAAGTGCATGGATATATAATCAAAACTGGTGTTTTTGGCATTCGTTTTAAATGTACCATTGTCAAAATTTGTATTTTGCAATGATAAACCAGCCTCAAAGACAAACGTCAGTGAGTCAATGGCTGTATATGACGCAGGGTTGGCAAAATTTGTATGGGCCTTGTCTCTCAAACCATAGGCCACACCACCCATAGCTCGGCTATTGCTTGCTCCCAAATCTGCCAACTGACCGTATCCATAGCGACTATAAGGAGAATTTGTGTTGTTTTGCGCGAAAGCCACTCCTGCTATCAGGAAAGACAATAGCATCAAAATCGTTTCTCTATATCTCATTTTCCTACTTAATATTCTTACACAATTCATCAAAACATAGAAATTCGTATGCAAAGATGCAAATTTTATTTCATGTGACAAAAACTTTGTATGTCTTTTTTGTTTTTTACCATAATTATACACTAATTGCGTTTTGGAAAAAACACACATTTACTGATAACAAATTTAAAAAAGAATGCTTTCGTTTTGTATTTCACTCAGCTTGCACTAATTTTGCAAGCAAATGAGAAAGACAAAGCTGAAATATGTTATGTTTTTGCTGGCACTCATCTGTCAGCTGAACCTGTTTGGGCAACGTGTATCGTTTGAATTGCCAAAAGACACTGCCGATACTTGGCAAGTGAGCCTCATTACCTGCGGCCCAGGCGTGGAGGTCTATAACCAGTTTGGCCACTCTGCCATTCGCATGAGGAATGACAAGCTGGGCATAGACGCGATTTACAACTACGGCATCTTTAACTTCGACACGCCAAATTTCTCATTAAAATTCACATTAGGTGAAACCGATTACCAGCTGGGCATTCAAGGATATCGGGACTTTGTGGAATGGTATGCTTATTGCAACCGAGATGTTTGGGAGCAGGTGATTAACTTAATGTTAGACGAGAAAAACACACTTATTGACCTATTGAACGAGAACTATAAGCCGCAAAACCGCGTGTATCGCTATAACTTCTTCTACGACAACTGTGCCACACGGCCCAGGGATTTGATAGAGAAATGCCTGCAAGGCAGGTTGCAATATACCGAAGACATGAATGCTTTGGATACTGGCAAGACATTCCGAAGTGTGGTGCACGAGTTTACGGCCAACAATGCCTGGTCGCAATTCGGCATCGATTTATTATTAGGAAGCGAGGCGGATAAACCTATCAGCAAACGAGCCACGATGTTCATTCCCTCCTACCTCAAAGACTACTTTGAGACGGCCAGCATAGCACCACAAGGGAAAGCATTGGTATTGCAGCTCAACCAACCTGTCGTTATTCCAACAGCAGCGAAAGAAAGACATGACACACCGTTAACGCCTTTCCGATGTACTTTATTCCTATTCATCGTCACCACGATACTCACCATATATGGCATACGCAAACGCAAGAGTTTCTGGAAGTTTGACCTCGTTTTATTCTTGTCAGCTGGTATTGCCGGCTGCTCGTTGGCATTCGTGAGTTTGTTTTCAGAGCATCCAGCTGTAAGTCCTAATTATCTGTTATTGCTTTTTCAACCATTGCATCTGCTATTGCTACCTTGGTTTATACGTAAGGTTAAAAAACAAGAAAGAAGCCTCTATCTGGTAGTTTTAACCATCGAATTAGTATTATTTATATTTATATGGGCGGTAATTCCCCAAAAATTCCCGCTCGCTGTACTCCCTTTGGCACTATGTTTGCTCGTACGTTCTGCAAGCAACTGGCTATTATCACAACCCCACAAAATATGAGAAAGGAGTTATTAGCAACCATATTAGTCCTGACAATGGGAGGTTTGCAGATACAAGAAGTATCGGCACAGACCCGTTTGGTGGTGTCAGTCACCATTGATCAGCTACGTAGTGACTATATTGATGCCTTCAACTCTCATTTTGGTTCGCAAGGGTTCAAGCGTCTCTTGCGCGATGGCAGAGTGTACAAATATGTGCAGTTTTCTTTTGACCCTAAAGACAGGGCCTCGGCTATAGCTGCTATTTATACAGGTACTACACCTTCGATAAATGGCATCATCAGCAGTGAATGGCTGGATCGTGACATAGGAAGACCACGCAACTGCGTAGATGACACTGCTTTCATGGGCAACAATACCAATGAGAGTTCATCGGCCGCGTTGCTGCTTTCTTCTACCTTGACTGACGAACTGAAGATAGCTACCGACAATCAGTCTTATGTTTATTCTATAGCACCTTTCCGAGATGCAGCCATCTTATCGGCTGGTCATGCTGCCAACTGTGCCTTCTGGATCAATTCAGAAACAGGAAAGTGGTGCAGCACAACTTATTACAAGGATTTTCCACAGTGGCTCGACAACTTTAACACCCTGCAAGGTCCTGACCTGAGGGTGAAAGATAAAGACCGCGTAAATCGCTATCGACGTCTGCTCACCACCCCTGCCGTGAATGATGAAGTGAACCTCCTGACGGAAGAGTTATTCGAGAGGAGCGAACTGGGGAAAGATGAGGTAATTGACTTCCTATCACTTACCTATTATGCAGGCACTTATCTGCATCAGCCGTTACAGGATAATAAAGAGGAGATGCAGGCTGTTTATACCAATATCGATGCCTGTTTAGGCAACCTGATTGACTTATTGGAGCGCAAGGTAGGCATGAGTCATGTTCTGTTGTGTATTAGCTCGACAGGCTTCACAGACCCAACACATCAAGACCTCAGCAGCTACAACATCCCTACGGGAGAGTTCTACTTGAACCGTTGTGCCACATTACTGAATATGTTTCTCATGGCCACCTATGGTGAGGGAAATTATGTTGAGTATTACTACGACCAACAGATATTCCTCAACCACAAACTTATTGAGAACAAGCACCTTGACATGGCAGATATCCAACAAAAGGCATCAGAGTTCTTGATACAATTCAGTGGAGTAAATGAAGTATATTCCGCCAACCGTTTGTTATTGGCTCCATATACTGAACATATCGAGCGTAGTCGTAACGGTTATCACCGCAAACGTTCGGGTGACCTTGTCATCGAGGTACTGCCAGGATGGCAGATAGTAAACGAAGAAACACAAATAAAAAAAATAGTGAGTCAGGCAATTACACCAGCTCCACTCATCATATTACATCCAGGATTCAAGGCTGCTACAATTACAACGCCAGTGGTGGCTGAACGCATTGCTCCAACAATTGCCAACACCATCCATATTCGTGCTCCTAATGGCTGTTCGCTCTCTCCTCTGGTAGAGTAAAGAGCGAAGTGTAAACAAAAAAGAATAAATTCTTTTTGTTCTGCTCTCGATTTTGCTTACCTTTGCACCCCGTAAGCATGTATTGTGCTTTTTTATCAACAAGAAATTAAAATAATAACATAATGGGATTTAATGATTTTTTGACCAAAATCTTCGGCAACAAGTCGCAGAAAGACATGAGGGAAATCAAGCCTTGGATAGACAAGATCAAGGCTGCCTCACTAGAGATTGAACAACTTGACAATGACGCATTGCGTGCTAAAACACAAGAAATTAGGCGTTATGTACAAGATGCTGCCATAGATAAGCGTGCCAAGATTGACGAGCTGAAAGCTCAGATTGAAGTAACCGAACTGGAAGATCGCGAACCTATCTTCGCGCATATTGACAAGATAGAGAAAGAGATTCTTGAACTTTTTGAAGAGAAACTTAACGAGGTGTTGCCTCAAGTCTTCGCTATCGTGAAGGAAACAGCTAAACGTTTCTCTGAAAATGAAGAAATCGTTGTAACAGCTACTGATTTCGACCGTGATCTGGCTGCTTCTCATGATTTTGTTAGAATAGAAGACGACAAGGCTATCTACCAAAACCACTGGATAGCTGGTGGCAATGAGGTGACCTGGAACATGGTACACTACGATGTTCAGCTCATAGGCGGTGTGGTACTGCACCAAGGAAAGATAGCCGAGATGGCAACTGGTGAAGGTAAAACCCTGGTGGCAACATTGCCTGTATTCCTTAATGCGCTGACAGGCAACGGCGTGCATGTGGTAACCGTCAACGACTACCTGGCAAAGCGAGATGCTGAGTGGATGGGTCCGCTCTATATGTTCCATGGATTGAGTGTTGACTGCATCGACAAGCATCAGCCTAACTCCATTGCCCGTCGCAATGCCTATCTGGCTGATATTACATTCGGTACCAACAACGAGTTTGGTTTTGATTACCTGCGCGACAACATGGCCATTCGTCCACAAGACCTGGTGCAACGCAAGCACAATTACGCCATTGTCGATGAGGTGGACTCTGTGTTGATTGACGATGCACGTACCCCTCTTATCATTTCTGGTCCTATTCCACAAAATGCCGACACCAAGCTGTTCGAGGATTTCCGTCCGTATGTTGAACGACTTGTGGCTAAACAGCGTGACTTGGCCACCAAATACTTGGCAGAAGCCCGCAAGTTGATTTACTCAGAAGACAAGAAAGAGGTGGAAGATGGCTTCCTGGCCCTCTATCGCAGTCATAAGGCTTTGCCAAAGAACAAACCACTTATCAAGTTCCTCAGCGAGCAAGGCATTAAGACTGGTATGTTGGCTACTGAGGAAATCTATATGGAGCAGAACATGAAGCGCATGCACGAGGTGACAGACCCACTCTTCTTCGTGATTGACGAGAAGCTGAAGAGCGTGGAGCTGACCGACAAAGGTTTCGACGAACTGAGTAGCTACACCTCAGAGCCCAGTTTCTTCGTGCTGCCTGACATCGTGACACAGTTGGCCGAACTGGAGAACGACAAGAGCATGAATGACGAAGAACGCTTGGCAAAGAAAGATGAGTTGCTGAATATCTACTCTACCAAGGCAGAGCGCGTACATACCCTAATCCAGTTGCTCAAAGCCTACACCATGTCTGAAATAGACGTTGATTACGTAGTGCTAAATGGAGAGGTGAAGATTGTGGATGAACAGACGGGCCGTATCATGGAAGGCCGTCGTTGGTCAGACGGATTGCACCAGGCAGTGGAATCTAAAGAGCGTGTGAAGATTGAAGGTGCTACTCAGACATTCGCTACTATCACCTTACAGAACTACTTCCGTATGTATCACAAACTGGCAGGTATGACCGGTACGGCAGAGACAGAGGAAGGTGAGTTCTGGGACATCTACAAGTTGGAGGTAGTGGTTATTCCTACCAACCGTCCTGTTATCCGCAAGGACATGAATGACCGTGTCTATAAGACCAAACGCGAGAAATATAAGGCCGTGATCGAGGAGATTGAGAATATGGTCAACCAAGGCCGACCAGTTTTGGTAGGTACCACCTCGGTTGAAATATCTGAGACTTTGAGCCGTATGTTGGCCATGCGCAAGATTAAGCACAACGTGCTGAATGCCAAGTTGCATCAACGTGAAGCTGAGATTGTGGCTCAGGCTGGTCAGACCAGTATCGTTACTATCGCCACCAACATGGCTGGTCGTGGTACCGATATCAAGCTGAGTCCTGAGGTTCGTGAGGCGGGTGGTTTGGCCATCATCGGTACCGAACGCCACGAGTCACGTCGCGTTGACCGTCAGTTGCGAGGCCGTTCTGGTCGTCAGGGTGACCCAGGTTCATCAGTCTTCTTCGTTTCATTGGAGGATGACCTGATGCGTAAGTTCGCTTCCGAGAAGGTAGCTCGTTTGATGGACCGCATGGGATTCAAAGACGGTGAGGTGCTGGAGCACAGCCTCATCACCCGATCTATCGAGAATGCCCAAAAGAAAGTGGAGGAAAACAATTTCGGTATTCGTAAGCACTTGCTTGACTACGATGACGTGATGAACAAGCAACGTACCGTTATCTATGAGAAACGTCGTCATGCCTTGATGGGTGAGCGAATCGGTATGGATATTGCCAACATGATTTGGGAACGTTGTATCAACGCTACCCAGTTGGCCACCTATGACGACTGCAAGATGGAGGTACTCAAGACATTCGCATTGGAAACTCCGTTCAATGAAGACGATTTCATGAACAAGAGCAAGGAAGACCTGGCAGGCTTGATTTTCGACAATGCAATGGCTCATTTCAAGCAACGCACCGACCATATGGCCGAAATTGCTTACCCTGTTATCAAGCAGGTATATGAAACTCAGGGACAGATGTATGAGAACATTCTTATCCCTATCACCGATGGCCGCAAGGTTTATAACATCTCTTGCAACCTCAAGGAGGCATACGAGACTGAATGTAAGGCTATCGTCAAACAATTTGAGAAGTCAATTTTGTTGCATGTGATTGACGAGGAATGGAAAGAGAACCTGCGTAGCCTCGATGAACTGCGTAACTCTGTACAAAATGCCCGTTACGAACAAAAAGACCCATTGGTGCTTTATAAACTTGATTCTGCCAAGCTGTTCGACGATATGGTGGAAGTCATCAACAATGACACCATTTCTATCTTGATGCGTGGACAGATTCCTTTGCAGGAACCACAACAGGTTCAACAAGCTGCTCCAGAAAGAAGACAAGACATGAGTCAGATGCGTGAGAACAAGCGCGATATCGACTCTGTATCTGGAGGGGATCCTGCTCAACAGGCAGCTGCCGCACATGATACACGTGAACAACAGAGAACTCCGTACGTCGCACCTAAGACTGTGGGTCGCAACGATCCATGTCCGTGTGGAAGTGGCAAGAAGTTTAAGAACTGTCATGGGAAAGGACTGTAAAGATTGAATAATAATACTCATCGGTCATCAAGCTGACAGCTCCTCAGAATACGAGGAGCTGCAGTTGTTGAGTAAAGACTGATTAATGTTGTTTTAAGAATGAAAAAGGCATTGCTGATATTGTTTGGATGGGTGATGCTCGCAGGTTGTCAGAGCATTGGCTATCTCTCAATCGACTACCTGCTTCCTGCCGAAATGAGTTTCCCTAATGAACTCAAGAAAGTAGCCGTTGTGAATAACGTAGTGGAAGGTTCTCCTACAAGATTATCCCAGTTGTTTACTGACAAACAGGATGTTAACACGCAAATGCAGTACCATAAGACACAATACTTCTCCGGAAACAGTAAGATAGCTACCGAATCACTGGCACAGGCATTAGCTGATGGTAACTATTTCGATACCGTAATCATTTGTGACTCTGCCTTGCGTGTTGATGACAAAGAAGCTCGACGTCAATCCCTAACTCTCGATGAGGTAAATGAACTTACCCAGCAACTGGATGTAGATTTTCTGATAGCTCTTGAGAACCTTGAGATACGTGCGGAATCCAATGCGGCACCTGATTATTATACTGGTGTATTTGTTGCCAACACTGATACGAAGGTATCATCCACCGTTCGTGTGTACCTGCCACAGTTATCGTCTCGCTCACCTATCAACAAAGTGGATAGCATCTTTTGGCAAAGCTTTGGCGATGACATTAACGAGTCTGTACATGAGTTACCAGATAACCATACAATAGTGAACGAAGCCAGTCACTATGCTGGTGAGTTTATCGCCAAGACCTTCATACCTTATTGGGAATCGGCCCCAAGATACTATTTCAACAATGGATCTGTCGCCATGCGTGATGGGGCTTATTTCGTAAAAGAAGACAAGTGGGACGAGGCCTTAAAGTTGTGGCAACAAGCTTTCGATGAGAGCAAGAACAGCAAGAAAAAAATGTATGCATCCTATAACATCGCACTGGGTCACGAAATGCTGGACGATATTGAACAAGCCATTGAGTGGGCTACTAAGGCGCAACAATATGCCATACAAGCCAACCAAGGTGAAGTAGCACAACTGGCGAGCATCTATCTGCAACAATTGAACTCCAGAAAACAGAGTTATGCCAGTTTAAAGATGCAGATGCAACGTTTTAATGAAGATTTTTAGGCTATAGTGTGACACTTTTACAAAAAATGTTTATATTTGCCCTATAAATATTCATTGTAATATGAAATTAAACGATTCATCATCCACCCAACTTAGGGCTACCATTCGCAAGGCTCTCGGCAAATATACTGTCGAAAGCGGGACTTTTATCACTGATTTGTACATTCAGGCTAACCCTCAGACAGGTACTTGCAGTCTGATAGATGATGACGATAATGAGCTAGGGCGCACTACCGTCAAAGAATGGATAGCGTTTGAAGGTGATGATTTTGAAGAAATAGTTACTGGCATTCTTACCACTATCTTACAGGAAATGAAAGATGCAGGTGATTTTGCTAAGGTGAATATCATGCAACCCTACTCTTTCGTGTATGTAGATGAAGACAAGGAAACCATTGCCGAGTTACTGCTTATGGATGACGATACACTTATCGTCACTGATGGTTTGCTCCAAGGTCTGGACGAAGAGCTCAATGAGTTTCTCAAAGATTTGTTGGCAGACTAAAAACCAAACACATATTGGGTTAAAAAAGAGCGCTCACCTTTCGGCAAGCGCTCTTATTATTCTATAACATCCACATCAAGCCATACGTGCCTTCAGTTCGTCAGGCAATACAGGCATAGCTCCACTCTGTGTGCATACAAAAGCACTCACCTCTACTGCCAACTTATGAGCCTCCTCAACAGGCTTACCTGCTAAGATTGCAGCAGTAAAAGCTCCGGTAAAGCTATCGCCGGCACCAACTGTATCGGCTACTGCCACACGTGGTGTAGGTTGACTGGAAACCTTGCCCGGGGTAAACACATAACTACCTTCTGTGCCACAAGTAAGGATAATCATCTTCAAGCCATATTTAGCCAAAAGCAGCCAGCACTTATCGGCTTGTGAGATAGAATGGAAGCCAAACATACGGCTCACCAGCTCCAATTCTTCGTCGTTTATCTTCAAGATATTACAACGTCCCATAGACTCTTCCAACAGGTCGGCCGTGTAGAAGCTCTGACGCAAGTTTATGTCGAAGATTTTCAACGTATTATCATCCTCTGGCATCTCGTCCAAGAACTTAACGATGGTATCATGACTCACCGCATTGCGTTGTGCCAAAGAGCCAAAGCATACGGCACGGGCATCATGTGCCAACTCTTTCAGCTCTTCGGTAAACGGAATGTTGTCCCAAGCCACGTCTTTCTTGATTTCATATGAAGGAACACCCTTCTCATCAAGCGTCACCTGTACGGTTCCTGTGGGGAAAGGCACACGTTCAATCAGGGTATTCAATCCACGCTGGTTGAAGATACGCATAATCTCATCACCATCCTCATCGTTGCCCACGGCACTCACCACACAACTCTTGAATCCAAACTGTGACACATGATAGGCAAAATTGGCAGGAGCGCCACCTATCTTCTTCCCTTCAGGCAGGCAATCGAACAAAGCCTCGCCCATTCCTACAACAATATCTTTCATATAAATTATGCTTTAACTTGTTTGATAAACGACAACAGATAAATAACACCTATGGCCATCACTATCACGGCACCTCCCTGACCTATGGCATCGCTGGCAAAGCCCATGATCAATGGGAAGATGGTACCACCAAACAGACCCATAATCATCAAGCCACTCACCTCATTCTGCTTATCGGGCACAGAAAGCAATGCCTGACTGAACACGATGGAGAAGATATTGGAGTTGCCATAGCCCACCAGAGCGATGCCTGCATAGAGCGCCCACTGTGTCTGTCCCGCAAACAGGAGAGCCATACTCAACGCCATCATCACCACACTGATGATAAAGAAAGTGCGTGTTTTCAAGATACGCAGGAAGAATGAGCCAGTAAGGCATCCCAACGTACGGAAGATGAAGTACAGACTGGTAGCAAAGGCAGCTTCATTCAGTGTCATGCCCAAACGTTCCATCAAAATTTTCGGAGCAGTGGTGTTTGTACCCACATCGATACCCACGTGGCACATAATGCCAAAGAAAGAGAGCAATACAATAGGCTTGCCCAACAATTGTAGGCACTCTATAAAGGTAGAAGGCTTACCTTCAATAGGTTCTTCATCAATCTTTGTAATACCTAATGCCAACGTAGCAATTATTCCTACCACCAAGAAGATAGCAAACAGCACTCGCCAGTCGTAGCCAAAATCAGGAATCGCACGGGTTGCTCCCCACATGGCCAGATAAGGCGCAATAAACGATGCTATGGCCTTGATAAACTGTCCGAAAGTCAATGTCGATGCCAGGTTCTTGCCACCAATGATAGATGACACCAGAGGATTGAGCGATGTCTGCATCAAAGCATTGCCGATACCTAACAACGAGAATGACACCAGCATGATGCCGAAGTTATTGCCAAACAATGGTAACAACAATGAGAACACAGTTACAATAAGTGAGAGCAACACAGTTTTCTTGCGTCCAATCTTGTTCATCAGCATGCCCGTAGGCACTGAGAAAATCAGGAACCAGAAGAATACCAACGACGGGAATATATTGGCGACAGAGTCCGTCAACTGCAGATCGTCTTTCACATAGTTTGAGGCAATGCCTACCAAATCGACAAAGCCCATAGCGAAGAAGCACAGCATCACAGGCACCAGCTTCGCCATCTGAGATTGATTTTGATTACTCATATTGCTCGTTTATTAGTTTTTCTTATTTTGAGATTATCATTCAATGGTCAACCTTCAAAATCTGTAAACGGTGAAGTTCTTTACACTCACGCTTCCACCCGTTGCACTGAACACCACTTTATTATATGGTGTATGAGGGAACACTAAGTTGGTCAACACAAAGCGACCATCGTTCACGAAGGCTTCCACACTACTACGGTCCACCAGGAAGCGCAACTGCAAATCACCACCCTCCACTTGTGTGACAGTAGGTGTGATGAAGTCTTTGCTAAATCCTGCCACACCACTCTTGTCGCGAATGCAGGTCAACTCACGCTTGGCCATATCTAAGCGGTATTCTATCTCCTCGCCTTGCTCATTCATCAGGCGCATAGACAGATTACCCTGTTTCTTCTGGCGTACTGTCATCGTTATCTCATAAGTTCCAACATTGTTATCCATCAGTTGAGCAATGGTATAATCCTTGCCCACACTGAATGACTTGTCCATCACCTTGTTCTTTCGTAAAGCCAACAACTCTGGTGATGGAGCCGATTGCATGTAGGTCTCGCCATCCTTCACGAAAAGTTGGAGGTCACGAGGCACAGAGTTAGAACTGCGATACTGCATGGTTGGCACTTCGTTGGCATATTGCCAGTTGCTCATCCAAGCCAGGGCAATCACTCTGTTCTGAGGTGCATTGCTCCATGTTACGGTAGCATAATGATCCTTGCCATAATCCATCCATTTGGTAGCCTTAGGCGACTCGTTCACAAACTTATGTCCGTCGAACGAACCCACGAAATATTGCGTAGCACTACCTCCAAACGGACCACCAGGATTGATGTTCACTATCAACACCCACTTCTTCTGGTTTGTACCAGCTACTGGTAATTCAAACAAATCGGGGCATTCCCAAACACCATCATGACACCCCTGACCTTCGCCAAAGTTGCTCTCATAGGTCCAATCCTTCAGGTTAGGTGATGAGAAGAAGCGAATCTCCTGCCCCACTGCCAATGTCAGAATCCACTTTTGTGTACCTTCGTGCCACGACACTTTCGGGTCACGGAAATCAGCCACATCGCCTGTCAGCACAGGGTTGCCGGCATATTTCTTAAACGTACGGCCATTGTCGGTACTATAAGCAATACTCTGCATCTGACGCGCACTGGCCTGCGTGTAGAATGCAACGATGGCACCAGCACCAAAGCCTGCTGTATTGTTTTTGTCCACTACCGCGGAACCACTGAAGATAGTACCCAATCCATCTGGAGCTATAGCCACAGGCAAATGTTCCCACGAAACGAGATCGCGACTGATGGCATGTCCCCAGTTCATGTTGCCCCAACGGGAACCATAAGGGTTATACTGGTAGAACAAATGATATTCACCATCCTTGTAAACCATACCGTTAGGGTCGTTCATCCAACCCCATTGTGGTGCAAAGTGATAGACAGGACGCCATAATGTCTCTTTGTTCGATGCATCATAGCTGTTGGCCAATGCCAGTTTACTGCTAAAAATAGCCTCCTTTACTTTCGGACGGGCTCCTCCTCTCTCAAGAGGACTCATAGCAAAGCGCAACACCACATGCTTGCCTGCATACTTCGACAGGTCATAAGGCACTGTATAATCCACTTTATTTATTGCCAGGCAAACAGTAAATGTCTCTATCAGCACATCATCAGCTATCACACTGACGCTCACTCCAGGTGCCTTATCTTCCACTGGCAGAATCAGATACTTCTGCGTAGGGTTAATGCGAACCATCCCGTGGCCATCGCCCAGGTCAACGACCTCGACATCAGCAGCTACAGCAAATGTCGCAAGGGCAAACAAGCCCATCAAACAAAACAACAGTTTCTTCATATCATTAATTATTTAAAATCTTCGTTGCTCCTTTTTTATTCTTTGTTGATGATTATCGTTTTTTAAACTTATCAATTACTAAAGCAATGGCCCCGTCGCCCGTCACATTGCAAGCCGTACCAAAACTATCCATCGCAATGTATAGGCCAATCATCAGAGCTTGCGCCGCATCGTCGAAGCCCAGCATCGACTGCAACACGCCCAAAGCAGCCATAATGGCTCCACCAGGCACTCCAGGAGCCGCAACCATCGTGATGCCCAACATACAGATGAAGCCCGCAAACATACCCACACTATAGGGCATTCCCTGCATAATCATCAGTGCCAAAGCACAAGCCACAATCTTCAGCATACTGCCCGAGAGATGGATGGTGGCACAAAGTGGAATCACGAAACCGGCCACTTCGTTGCTCACGCCATTCTTCTCTGCTTGTTCCAGTGTTACGGGAATGGTAGCAGCAGACGATTGTGTGCCCAATGCCGTAAAATAGGCAGGTAACATGGTCCACAACAACTTAAACGGATTGCGCTTCACCAAGGTGCCCGTCACCACATAGAGCATCACCAGCCAGAAGATGTGCAGGGCAAAGATGATACCAATAATCTTGATAAATACCATCAGGATGGAGAATACCTGTCCTGTGTGCGTCATGTTCAGGAAGATGCCGAAGATATACAACGGCAACAAAGGCAGAATCACACTGCTGATGGTCTTGATGATAATCTGTTGGAAGTCGCGTGCCACATTCTTCAGATAGTCTGTCTTCAATGAAGCGGCACCCAAACCCAGCACGAAAGCCAGTACCAGTGAGGTCATCACATCCATCAGGGGAGGAATCTTCACACTGAAATAGGGCTCCACACCCTGCGCCTCAGAAATCTCCTCCAAAGGGATGCCAGAACTGATGAGTGATGGGAAGAACGAAAGGCCTGTGAAGAGAGAGAGGAAACCAGCCAACAATGTACATCCGTAGGCAATCAACACCGTAGCCAACAGCATCTTACCCGCCCCTTGCCCTATATCGGCAATGGCGATGGTCACCAATCCTACAATAATCAAAGGGATGCAGAAGCCCAGGAACTCACTGAAGATAGCGTTGAATGTCTCAAACACCCTTACCAGTCCGAGTGGAAACACCTGACCGATAATGATGCCCAGCAAAATAGCTATTAAAATGCGTGGCAACAAACCTATCCTCAACTTCTTCATGCTATCATGGCTATTAATGAAAGCAAAGATAAAGAATAGTCAGTATTTAAACAAAAAAATCCCTCCTTTTTATTTAGGAGGGATTACACATTTTATATACTGTTTCTTACTTTATATGCAGTATCTCATGCAACTGTTTACGCATAGGACGATTGGGAACAGCTTTACCATATCCCAGGGCAATGACAGAGGTCACCACCTCGTCGTTAGGAATATCCAGTAACCGGCGCAAACCGTCAGCATCACGAAGACCCATAATCAACGTATCAAAGCCCATGTCTTTGGCTTTCAGAATCAGAAAAGCATTGCTCAGACCATTGTCGAATGCTCCCCAACCATCACCCAGCTCATTGCTGGCCTGTCCGTCGAAAAAGCCCGATGCTCCCTGCTTGAAGGTAGTGACAAGCACCACATTCACATCAGCTATATTCTTGGCATTCGAGCCCATAATGGGTTGCAACGCCTGCAACTTGTCCTGACTCATCACCGCATAGTAACTGGTGCCTTGCACATTGGCCCATGATGGAGCCTCCTGGGCCGTAGCAATCAAGGTACGCACCTCGTCTTCAGTAACTTTCTTGGTTGCGTCATAACTACGCACACTACGACGTTCACTCACCAATTGGTCGAATGTCGAACCACTATTGCCACAACCACTGACCACTACAAGCATCATTAGAGCCAGGGGCCATACAAATACTTCAAACTTCTTCATAAATCTTTGTTTTTGTATAAATACTGTGGAAAATATAGAAAGAGCGCCTACCCGTTTTGAGTAAGCACTCCCCATCATTATTTCTTCAAAGCCGCGATGCTCTCTTTCAACGATGCGATGATGCTCTCGGCATCATGTTGCTTCTTACGTTCCAGAGCCACCACCGCCTCAGGTGCGTTCGCCACGAAGCGCTCGTTGTTCAGTTTGGCAAGCACACCCTTCAGGAAACCTTCCTTCGCCTTGAGCTCCTTCTCCATACGGGCAATCTCTGCCTCAGCATCAATCAGGTTGCCCAGAGGCACCGCATATTCGGTGGTACCTACCATAAAGTTAGCAGCACCTTCGGCCTTAGCCACAACGGTTTCGATGTCAGAGAGGTTGCACATCTTATATAATAAGGTATTGAATACCGCCACAGGGTTCTCACCCACCACCTGCAATTTCAATTGCTCCTTCTGTGCAATGTTCTTCTGCACGCGGATGGCACGAATGCCACTGATGACTTCCTTCACAGCTTCCACTTGCTTCAAGAGGTTCTCATCTACCTTGCCCACAGGTTGCATCGGACTTACCATCAGGCTCTCACCTTCCTTGCGCTCGGTGATGTGTTGCCACAACTCCTCACTGATGAATGGCATAAACGGATGCAACAGATGCAACAGGTTGTCGAAGAACTCGATGGTCTTCTCCAACACCTTACGAGGGATAGGTTGCAAGTAAGCAGGCTTGATCAGTTCGAGGTACCAAGCCGAGAACTCGTCCCAGAACAGCTTATACACAGCCATCAACGCTTCGCTCAGACGATACTTGCCAAACAAATCGGCTACCTCCAAAGCTACGGCGTTCTGCTTGCTCTCAAACCATTTCATAGCAATCTCCGATGCCTCTGGCACCTCGATATCAGCTACCTCCCAACCCTGAATCAGTCGGAAAGCATTCCATATCTTGTTGCAGAAGTTACGTCCCTGCTCGCACAAAGCGTCGTCAAACAATATGTCGTTGCCGGCAGGAGCCGAAAGCATCATACCCATGCGCACACCATCGGCACCATATTTGTCAATCAGTTCCAATGGGTCGGGCGAGTTACCCAGACTCTTCGACATCTTACGTCCTAACTTATCACGCACGATACCCGTAAAATACACGTTCTTAAACGGATAAGTACCCATATACTCCTCACCTGCCATAATCATTCTGGCCACCCAGAAGAAGATGATATCAGGAGCCGTCACCAGGTCGCTGGTGGGATAATAATATTTGATTTCCTCATTGCCAGGATTATTGATGCCATCGAACAATGAAATCGGCCACAACCAAGAGCTGAACCAAGTATCCAACGCATCCTCATCCTGACGCAAGTCGGCATCAGTTATAGCAGGGTTCTTAGCCTGTGCCAGCTTCAGTGCTTCCTCACGGGTCTCTGCCACCACGAAATCGTCATCGGTGTCGTAATAATAAGCAGGAATACGGTGTCCCCACCACAGCTGGCGACTGATACACCAGTCCTGAATGTTCTCCAACCAGTTCTTGTAAGTATTCACATATTTCTGTGGATAGAAGTGCATCTCACCCTCCATCACAGGCTTCAGTGCTATCTCGGCAAAGTGCTCCATCTTGAGGAACCACTGCAACGAGAGACGAGGCTCGATGGCAGTGTCAGGGTTACGCTCAGAATAGCCCACCTTGTTGGTATAGTCCTCCACCTTCTCCATCAGACCAGCTTCCTGCAAGTCCTTGGCAATCACCTTACGGCAATCAAAGCGGTCCATGCCCACATACAGAGGGCTCTGCCCTGAGATGGTACCATCCGGGTTAAAGATATCTATGGTTTCAAGGTTATGTGTCTTACCCAGCATATAGTCGTTGGTATCGTGTGCAGGAGTCACCTTCAAGCAACCCGTACCGAACTCGATATCCACATAGCGGTCCTCAATCACAGGAATCACCCTGTTCACCAATGGCACAATCACCTTCTTTCCCTTCAGCCATTGTGTCTTGGGGTCTTTGGGGTTCACACACATCGCCGTATCACCCATGATGGTTTCTGGACGTGTGGTGGCCACCACGGCATAATAGCCTTTGGCATCCTTGTGAATCACGTTGCTCTCGCCACTCTCGTCGATAGTATCTTGGCATTCAGGAGCCACATAGTATTTCAGATAGAACAGGTGGCTCTGCTCCTCCTTGTAAATCACCTCTTCGGTAGAGAGTGCCGTCAGAGCCTTTGGATCCCAGTTCACCATACGCAGACCACGATAGATGTAGCCCTTGTTATACAGGTCAACAAACACCTTGATTACGCTCTTGCTACGCTCCTCGTCCATGGTGAAGGCCGTACGGTCCCAGTCGCATGACGCGCCCAACTTGCGCAACTGCTTCAGGATAATGCCACCATGCTCGTGTGTCCATGCCCATGCGTGCTCCAGGAACTGCTCACGTTTGAGGTCGCGTTTCTTGATGCCCTCGCCTGCCAGTTTCTTCACCACCTTAGCCTCGGTAGCGATAGAAGCGTGGTCGGTGCCAGGCACCCAACAAGCGTTCTTGCCCTCCATGCGGGCACGACGCACCAGTATATCCTGTATGGTATTGTTCAGCATGTGTCCCATGTGCAACACACCCGTTACGTTAGGTGGTGGAATCACGATGGTATAAGGTTGTCTTCCATCGGGTTTTGAACTAAAAAGCTTATGGTCAGTCCAATACTGATACCATTTTCCCTCCACTTCTGCGGGACTGTACTTACTTGCTAACTCCATTTTATCTTAATTTCTTTATAGATTTCAACCTGTTATGCTAAAATTGGATGCAAAGATACACAATTTTTCACAAACGACAAAGCTGAAAGAAATAAACAGCAATAAATTTGGGGATAGAAACGATAATAACTAACTTTGTCAACGTATATTTAAAAAACATATTATGCAGATTATAGATAACGAGCTAATCAACAAGGTGGTAGAAGCAGCCAAGAAGTCGCCACGACTGAGGATGAACTACAACTTCCACGAGAGCCTTGACGACAAGTGCCACCGTTTCATCAATGCCCTGGAACCTGGCACGGAGATACCTGTCCACCATCACCCCACCAAAGCCGAGACCGTTGTTCTCATCAAGGGAAAAATCAGGGTAACCATATACAACGACGAGGGAGAGGTCTTGGAAACAACCGTTCTTAGCCACGAAGACGGGCGTTATGGAGTTGATATTCCCAAGAACGTCTGGCATACCGTTGAATGCTTAGAGCCCACCGTTCTGCTGGAATGTAAGGAAGGCCCCTTCGTGCAGCATGAGGTAGATGGTATTCTGGAAATAAAGAAATGAAAACCATTTGCAAATACATCTCCGACTACATGGGAATTTGGGTGCTACTGGCAGCAGTATTGGCATTGCTATTTCCCGAAGTGTTGAGCCATGTCCGACCAACGGTAATCAACTATCTGTTAGGTTTGGTGATGTTTGGCATGGGACTGACATTAAACCTGAAAGATTTCAAGATAGTATTCAGTCGTCCCAAGGACGTCATCATAGGTTGTTTGGCACAATTCACCATCATGCCCCTGTTGGCGTTGACACTGTCTCGTGTGTTCGGTCTCGACGAGGCTTTGGCCTTGGGTGTTGTGTTGGTAGGTTGTTGCCCTGGAGGAACAGCTTCTAACGTCATAACCTATTTGGCGAAAGGAGACTTGGCACTGTCGGTAGGAATGACAGGCATATCAACCCTGCTTGCCCCATTCTTGACACCACTCCTCACGTGGTTGCTGGCAGGAAAGTCGGTTGATGTTGATGTGATGAGCATGTTCCTGAGTATCCTATGGGTAGTTATCCTCCCCATCGTTGTAGGACTGATAGTGAAATCCTCATGGCCAAAGTTTACCGAGAAGGCCGTCGATTACCTGCCTGCCATCTCTACCTTGGCCATCACCAGCATCGTTGGCATTGTCATTGCTGCCAATGCCGGAAAAATCATGTCAGGTGGTCTGATAATCATATTGATAGTAGCGTTGCACAATGTATGTGGATTGTGTCTGGGCTTTCTTATCGGTAAGCTATTGGGACTCTCAACGCCCAAGCGCAAAGCCATCTCAATAGAGGTGGGCATGCAAAACTCTGGCTTGGCCACGTCATTGGCCACCATCCATTTTGCCGCCTATCCCATGGCCAGCATCCCAGGAGCTGTGTTCAGTGTGTGGCACAACATATCAGGAGCCATCGTAGCCAGAATTTTCACACGATTTGTTCACGATAGGACAATAAGATAATGACTCTGACCTACATCTACCATAGTGGATTCGCGCTCGAGACCGGTCAATGCATCCTTGTATTCGACTACTGGTTGGATCCTGCCAACGTGATGCCTGCCCTCTTGCAGAGCGACAAGCCCATGTATGTATTTTCCAGTCACTTCCACGAAGACCACTTCACAAGGACAATCTTCGATTGGAAGAAGTGCAAGTCAAACATCACCTACATCCTGAGCAAAGATATCCTGAAGCACAGAAGGGCGATGAAGGAAGAAGCCGACGTATGGTTGGGAAAATGGGGCAAGTGGAATGACAACCTCGTTTATGTCAAAGCATTAGGAAGTACCGACGTTGGTGTGTCTTGGATAGTAGAGACCGACGGTAAACGCATTTTCCATGCAGGCGACCTGAACAACTGGTATGCCCGTTTTCTGCCCGATGCCAAGCCTGGTGACAAGATCTATAGCATAGAGATGGACGAAGTGGTAGAACCAGTGGCACACGAGAAACGCTACTTGGGCGAGTTGAAAGAAATCCACAGATATGCCGACAGCTTCGATGTGGTGATGTTCCCCATTGATGGGCGCATAGGCAATGGCTATACCCTTGGTGGCAGACAGTTCATCGAGCGTTTCAAGGTCGGCTTGTTTGTACCCATGCATTTCATCACCACAGGTTTCGAGTCCTCCTGGCGCTTCAAGGAATTTG
This sequence comes from Bacteroidaceae bacterium, assembly GCA_017651505.1. Lineage (GTDB taxonomy): Bacteria > Bacteroidota > Bacteroidia > Bacteroidales > Bacteroidaceae > Bacteroides. The sequence continues at coordinate 28,318 of JAGCCV010000044.1, forward strand.
CCGACAAAAAGAGCATCCCTTTCTGGGAAATCACCAAAGAGGGAGAGGCAATGGAAATCTGAATACCCAATCTTTCGCCTGTTGTCTTTTGCCTTGCGTCACTGACAGCTATCAGCACTACTTCGTACATGGGACCAGGTCTGAGATTTTTACTTGAAAAGAAGAGGTTGTGTCAAAAAATATCAGACACGACCTCATTTTTTTGCAAACTGTTATGGTAAAACCAAAAAAACTTATTACCTTCGCTGCTAAAGAAATA